>NZ_JAIUHT010000018.1:0-114690 GCF_020165255.1 Mesorhizobium sp. CA12 | reverse complement strand
ACCGCCTCCGCCGCCTCCGCCACTGCCCCCTCCCCCGCCTATCGGTGCAATGACAGGCGCGGTTTCGGTCTGAACGGGCTTGATCAGTTTCTTGGCGGTGACCTTCTTGCGCTCGACGACTTTTGGCGCGGTCGTCGTGCGAACAGCCTTCGTCCTGTGCTTCTCCGTCGGGGCCGGCTCGACCCTGGGCGTCACGGTCGTGCAGCCCGCGACTGCGAGAGCACCGGACAGGATTGTTGCGACGATTGCGTGTTTCGATGCCCAGCCCACAATATTGCCTCCTTGCTGATCAGAACAGGTCCCGTCGCGGATTGGCTTGTTCCCAGACCGCCCTGGCCGTCTTGACCAGTTGATCGTCCAACGAGCCGTCCGCCGAAATCTTGGATTTGAGTTCCGCACGCATGTGTTTCAGAGCCGCTGTCTTCGCCTTGGCTCCAAATTTCGCGAGCGTCGCCTTTGCGTCCGGAATCTCGTTGCGAAGATCGAGCGCGGCCGCGAAAGCAAGATAGCGCGCGGCCACCGCCTGGTCGGCCTTGTCGCCTCTTTGCATCTCCAGCGCCGCGCGATCATATGCGGCCGACTGATCGCCGCGATCGGTCGCCAGCTCGAACAGCCTTTGCGCCTCTGCCAGATCCTGCTGCACGCCGACACCGTCCCTGTACATGCGTGCAAGGCTGCCGGGGGCATACGGCTGGCCGAGATCCATCGACTTCTGGAACAGCGTGAGCGCGGTTTTGGGATCCTTCTCGACCCCCGTGCCGGAGAGATAATTGCGGCCAAGCAGGTTCATCGAATACATGTCCTGCCGCTCGACGCCGGCCTTGAGGAAGGCCGCGGCGCGAGCCGGATCGGCCGGCACGCCGTTGCGGCCTTCGGTAAAGATCGCCGCAAGGTCGTTCATCGCATAGGTATGGCCCATCGCCGCCGCCTTGAGCAGCAGGTCCAGCCCCTTGCCGGTATCGCGGTCGACGCCGTAGCCGTTGAACAAGGCGCGGCCCCATGAAGTCATTCCATAGGGATCGCCTTTTTCGGACGCCGCGGCATAGAAAGTGTTGGCCTGCTTGCGGTTGGCGGGCATACCCGTGCCGGTCGCGTTGAGGTAGCCGAGCTCGAACACGGCACGGACATGCCCCTTGTCGGCGGCTTCCTTGATCGCCTTCGTGGCCTCCTCGACCTTGCCGGCGGCGAGCAGCGCGCGCCCGAGTTCGTAGTGGAACCGCGCGATATCGGGATACGCCTTCACCGCCGCCCGGCAGGCCTCCACCGCCCCGGCGCCGATCTCGTTCGGCAACAGGCCGGGAACGACGCCCTGCAGGTCCAAGGGTTCGCCTGCCTGCGTGTCGCACGGGTCGACACTCGGCGACAGCTTCATCGTCGCCGGCTTCGACGATGTGTTGTCAGCTCTGATTTCGACGCCGACTATCAATGGCTTGACCGCGCCTATCTGCGGTTCGTAGCGCAGTTTATCGACCTCGTCGGCCATCAGGCTCGATTGCGGCGATAGGGTCCGGTCCGGCAGGGACAGCGTCCCGGTTGCCGGATAGCTCGCAAGCTTCACGCTTACGGCCGGATCGTTGGTCGGGAAATCCAGCTTCAGCGGCACCGGGCCGACACCGACCGGAATCTTGACGTCGCGGTTCTCGATCGCCTCGGCGGCGCCGGCGATGTGGATGCCGCGCTCCACCACCTGCTGCTTCTGTTTCGACTCGAGCGAGGCGACAAGCTGCTTGCCCGCGGCACCCTCGCCATTCTTGACCCGGAACACCAGTATGCCCTGCGATCCGCCGCCCCATTCGTCATGCGCGGCATAGGCCAGCATATCGACCTGGTCCTCGGCGTCGGCGCCCTTCGGCACATCCATCGCGAGCCGCGGCAGATCCTTGCCCTCTATCGGCTCGCCCGTCGCGACCGGCTTGCCGTCCAGGATCAGACGCCCCAGCGCCGGCGGCCTTTCGATGCTGATGGTGACCGCGCCGCCATCGACATCGACTGGCACCGGCAGGTCGAGCGCGACCGGACCGACGCCCGACGGTACGGTCTTTTCCAGCACCGGCGGCAAAGCCGGCCGGCTGGCGCGGCGCATCAGCACCACCTCGTCGATCAGCGAGGAATTTTCCCAGGGAACCTGCGCGCCCTTGGTGGCTTCGACCACATCGCGGCGGACGGCCGCCATGACCGAGCGTATCTCCTGGTTCGGCGCCAGCGCGCGGCGCGAGAAGGCGGATGAAAACGGGCTGAGATCGCCGGACCCGTCATAGGCGACGGCGCCGGGTTCCGTGGCGAAGGCGATCAGCGTGTTCAGCGAGCTTTTCACCTGCGCGAGGCCGGTGCCGCCGGCCGCGATCAACTGGTCGCGCAGCCAGTAATCCTTGCGCGGGAACGGGTTGTTGCGGCAGGCATCGAGGATGATCACCTGGATCTTCGATTTGGCGCGCAACTGTTGCAGGACGTCGTCGAGCTTGACCGCCTGGACCTCGATGTCCGCCGCATCCTTGAGCGACGCATCGACCGGGATCAGGAAATTCTCGCCGCCGATCTGAAAGCCGTGACCCGAATAGTAGACGACCGCCAAATCGGCGCCGTCCGCCGCCGCGAGATAATTGCGAAATTCCTTCTCGAACTGAAGCTTGGTGAGATCCTTGGCGACGAACACATCGAAGCCGGCCAGCCGGAACGTGCTTGACACGTCGTCGGCATCCTTGTCCGGATTTTTCAGCGCAGGGATTTCGCGATATTCGGAATTGCCGATGACAAGCGCAACCCTTCGATCGGCGTGCGCCTGCACCGTCGCGAGGCCCACGAGGATCAAGGCTGCTATCAGCGCGCAGCATCGCAGCATGGTAAAATCCCTAACTGCTATCACCTGTCGGCCACAAGAATGCAGCTTGCGGCATCGCGGTCTGTTAAAGACTTCACAATCTGCCAAGACGGCAAGGAACGCGCCTGCGATGGCAAGGCAGATCGCGCATTCAACCAGCTGCTAAAATAACCCAGAGACCTCGGCGCCGCAATGACCTGGGTAAGCGCATCGGCGTCTGTCGATGCAGGATCGCCATCGGCGAGCCACGCCTCCGCGCAGCGCTGCGTGTCTGTGACGCCGCAGCGTTTCATGGGAACGGCGAAAGCGTCCTATCTCTTTGCTTTACGCAATTCCGGACGGCTACGGCGAACCGCCGACCCCGAGCCGGCCTCTTTCCTGGGTCAGGCGCCGCTCCACATCGCGTCCGGCACCACCACCAGCTTGCCGACAAAGTCCTTGCCCATGAAGTCGGTCTGGGCGCGGTGGAAATCCGACAGTTTGTAGACGCCGCCGACCAGCGGCTTGATCTTCTTTTCCTCGATGTAGCGCACGATGCGGCGGAAGTCCGCGCGCGTGCCTTGGCTCGAGCCGTGGAGTTGGAGCTGCTTCAGATACATGGTGCGGAGGTCCAACTGCACGACCGGGCCGGCAATGGCGCCGGCCGTGGTGTAGCGGCCTTCGGGCCGCAGGATGCGTAGGAGATCGTTGAAGATGGCGCCGCCGACGAGGTCGGCCACCACATCGATGGGCTGGCCATTCGTCGCTTCGTTGACGGCGGTGAGCAGGTCGGCCACGCCGCGCGTGATCACCTTCTCGGCGCCGATGTCCAGCACGGCCTGTTCCTTGCCCTTGCCGACGACGGCATAGGGGATCGCGCCCCGCGCCCTCGCCAATTGCACGATGCCGGAGCCGACACCGCCGGAGGCGCCGGTGACCAACACACGCTCGCCAGCTTTCAGCGCCGCCCGTTCCAGCATCTGCTCGCCGGTGAGATAGGCGCAGCAGAAGGTGGCTAGCTCGACGTCGCTCAGATCGGTGTCGACGACATGCGCGTTCTCGGCCGGCAGCGCCTGGTATTCGGCATAACCGCCGTCACGGCCGTGGCCCATATAGTCGATGTCGGCCAGCGAATCGTCGTCGCGATTATAGATCGAGAAATCGACCATGACGCGCTCGCCGATGCGCTCCGCGGACACGCCGTCGCCGACGGCGACGATCGTGCCAACAGTGTCGGTGCCTTGGATGCGCGGGAAGGTCAGAGTGTTGCCTTGCCGGCGCCACGTCGACACCGCCTCGGCATCTTCCTCCGTGCCATAGGCGCCCTGGCGCACCCAGACATCGGTGTTGTTCATGCCGCAGGCGCTGACCTTGACCAGCACCTCGCCGGCGGCAGCTGCCGGCACCTTCACATCCGTGCGGTAGACGAGCTTCTCAAGGCCGCCATGACCCGTAAGCTGCACGGCGGCCATGGTGGCGGGAAGAGTTCTGGTCATGGCATTCATGTCGCTTCTCGGATGTCACTTCTCAGATGCTGGCCAATACGCTGTTCACCGCGTCGGCGGTCTTTGCGACGACGATGTCGGCTTCCTCGCGCGTCAGGCAGAGCGGCGGCGCGAAACCGAGGATATCGCCCTGCGGCATGGCGCGGCCAATGACGCCGCTGGCCGCGAGCGCGGTGGCGATCTGCGGCCCGACCTTCAGCGCCGGATCGAAGAAGACGCGGTCGTCGCGGTCCTTGACGAACTCGATTGCGGCCAGCATGCCATCGCCACGCACCTCGCCGACATTCCGGTGGCCGCCGACGGCTTTGGCCAACTCGGCGCGGAAGTAAGCGCCGGTCTCGCCGGCGTTCCGCACAAGGTCCATCTCGTCGATCAGCTCGAGATTGGCGACACCGGCGGCAACGCAGATCGGGTGCGCCGAATAGGTCCAGCCATGGCCGAGCGAGCCCAGCTTGTCGGAGCCCTTGACCAGCACCTGCCAGACCTTGTCGGCGACGATGACGCCGGACAGCGGCGCATAGGCCGAGGTCAGGCCCTTGGCGATGGTGATCAGGTCCGGCTTGATCCCGTAATGGTCGGAGCCGAACATGGTGCCGAGACGACCGAAGCCGGTCACCACCTCGTCAGCGACGAGCAGCACGTCGTATTTGTTGAGCACGGCCTGGATCTTTGCCCAATATCCGGCCGGCGGCGGAACGATGCCGCCGGTGCCGAGGATCGGCTCGCCGATGAAGGCTGCGACCGTGTCAGGGCCTTCGGCCAGGATCATCTCTTCCAGCTTGTCGGCGCAATATTGCGAGAACTGCTCCTCGCTCATCGAGCGGTCGGCGCGGCGGAAATAATACGGTGCTTCGGTGTGCAGGATCGGAGCGCGCGGCAGGTCGAAGGCGTTGTGGAACAACTCGAGCCCGGTCAGCGAACCGGTCATGACACCCGAGCCGTGATAGCCACGCCAGCGCGAGATGATCTTCTTCTTCTCCGGCCGGCCGAGAACGTTGTTGTAATACCAGATCAGCTTGATGTTGGTCTCGTTGGCATCGGAGCCGGAGAGACCGAAATAGACGCGGCTCATGCCCTTCGGCGCGCGGTCGATGATCATCTTGGAGAGCCGGATCGAGGCCTCGGTGCCATGCCCGACATAGGCGTGATAGTAGGCGAGGTTCTTCGCCTGTTCGGCGATGGCGTCGGCGATCTTCTGCCGGCCGTAACCGACATTGACGCAATAGAGGCCGGCGAAGGCATCGATGCTCTTCTTGCCGGTGTTGTCCCAGACGGTGACGCCTTCGCCGCCGGCCATGATGCGGGCCGGCGATTCACCGCGCGCGTGCGTGCCCATATGCGTCGAGGGATGGAAGAAGTGGTCGCGATCCCAAGCGGAGAGTTCGTTGGACTGTTCGAGCATTTTTGACTCCTGACGAGAATGAGGCCTGCGTAGCTTAGGCTACGTCGAGGCAAAGGTATTTGAGGTCTGTAAAAGCTTCGAGGCCGTGGCGGGAGCCTTCGCGGCCGATGCCTGATTGCTTGACGCCGCCGAAAGGGATCGGCGCGCCGGTGATCTTGACCCGGTTTATCGCCACCATGCCGTACTCCAAGGCGCGGCCCATGCGCGCCTGGCGCGCGCCGTTTTCGGTGACGACATAGGCGACCAGGCCATATTCCGTGGCGTTGGCGCGGGCGACGACTTCCGCCTCGTCGTCGAATGGCGTCACAGCCGCGACAGGGCCGAAGGTTTCTTCGCGCATGATCAGCGCTTCGTCCGGCACATCGGCGAGCAGCGTCGGCTGGTAGAACAGCGGCCCGGCCGCGTGACGCTTGCCCCCGGTCAGGCAGCGCGCACCATGGGTGAGCGCGTCGGCCACCTGCTCCTCGACCTTCTTGACCGCGCGCTCATGCATCAGCGGTCCGATATCGGCGTCTGCCGATAAGCCATTGCCGGTGCGGAGCTGCTCGATGCGGCGGGCGAAAGCGGCGCAGAAGCGATCATAGATCGGCCGCTGCACATAGATGCGGTTGGCGGCGAGGCAATCCTGGCCGGAGGTGGCGAATTTGGCATCGAGCGCGATCGCCACGGCCTTATTGATGTCGGCGTCGTCGAAGACGATCAGCGGCGCGTGGCCGCCGAGCTCCATCACCAGTCGTTTCATCGTCGCAGCGCTCTGCGCGGCGATCAGCCGACCGACCTCGGTCGAGCCGGTGAAGCTCATGGCGCGGACCCGCGCATCGGCGCACATCGCGCCGACAATCGTGCGCGCATCGCCGGTGACGACGTTGAAGACGCCTGCCGGGAGTCCGGCACGCTCGCCGAGCTCGGCCAAAGCCAGGGCCGACAGCGGCGTCTCCGAGGACGGATGCGCCACCACCGTGCAGCCCGCAGCCAAAGCTGCCGCCGCCTTGCGGGTGAGCATGGCCGACGGAAAATTCCAGGGCGTGACGACCCCGACGACTCCGAGCGGCTCGCGGCGCACCGACATCTCCGCATTCGGCAGATGGCTGGTGACGCTTTCGGCGTTGAGGCGTTTCGCTTCCTCGGCATACCACTCGATAAAGGACGCAGCGTAGTCGATCTCGCCCAGCGATTCCTTCAGCGGCTTGCCTTGTTCCAGCGTCATAAGCAGCGCCAGATCATCTTTGGCGGCGATGATGAGATCAAACCATTTTCGCAGGATTTTCGAGCGCTCCTGCGGCAGCGCCAAGCGCCAGCCAAGAAACGCGCGTGACGCGGCATTGATCGCCTTTGTCGTCTGGGCAGCATCGAGCGCGGCGACAAAGGCGACGGTAGCGCCGGTGGCCGGATCGGTAACCTCAAAACTTGCCGCCGCTTCGCTCGCCGTCCAGTGACCGTCGACATAGGCGAGCGCGCGCAGCAGCCGGCGATCGGCGAGGCCGTCGAGCGCTTCATGGTGGTTGGTACGGGCAAAATGTGCGGACATCAGTCGGGTCTCCCGGTGCCGAGGCGATATGGAGAGACTAGTCGTGCAATCGGGACAAAGAGGCTGTTTCGGCGGTCCGATGTAGAGAGATTGTCTCTATTTGTCCGGGAGAGCAGGTCAATCTCTCTAGCTTACCAGCCGCCGGATGCCACCAACCGGTGAAATTGGCCGCCTCCCACAACTTCGTCATCCATGGGCGAAGCGGACGCGTAGACCCGAGGATCCATTCCGTGACCTTGATCGAAGGGCGCAGCGGAGCAGAATTCTGCACCGTTGCAACGCCTTGGCCTTACGGAATGGATCCTCGGGTCTGCGCCGCGTCGCTTCGCTCCTTGCTCCGCCCGTGGATGACGAAGTGACGGACGTTTCGGCTAATCTCCACGCTGATCGTGAGACCGACTCACCCTTATTCCGGCAGCAGATCGGCCACCGGCAGCACGGTCTCATCCTTGACCGTCTTGGTGACGATGTAGGTGAAGTAGCGGTCGATGCCGATCTCGCGCTCAAGCAAGCCGTCGACCAGCCGCTGATAGGCGTCGATGTCGCGCGCCATCACTTTCAGCATGTAGTCGACGCCGCCGCCCACCGACCAGCAGGCAACGATCTCCGGGACGTCCCGCACCACCCGCTCGAAACGGTCGAAGTCAGCCTGGCGGTGGTTGGCCAAGGTAACCTCCATCAGCACCGTCGCCACCGGCGCGATGACACGCATGGCGATCGCGGCGTGATAGCCGGAGACGATGCCGGCCTTCTCCAGCTTGCGCAGCCGCATCCAGCACGGCGTTGGCGACAGGCCGACCTTCTCGGCCAGCGCCAGCTTGGTGATACGCCCGTCGCGCTGGATGGCATCGAGAATCCTGAGGTCGATCGGGTCGAGTTTCGCTGCCGCCATGCGGGTCCGCCTTTCGTTGCGGACACCATGACGATGCATTATTTCGATTGTCAATTGCACTGATTTCGATCTCTAATAAGTCATGACATTTTGGCAGCCAGATCCTGCTCTCATCCGCCGGCCGGCCTATCTCTCGCTGGCCGACCAGTTCGCGCGCGCCATCCATGACGGGCGGCTGGCCAACGGCACGCGGCTCCCGACGCATCGCCGGCTGGCGGACGATCTGAAGCTTTCGGTGCAAACCGTCAGCCGCGCCTATGAGGAGTTGATCCGCCGGGGTTTGATTTCCGGCGAGGTCGGCCGCGGCAGTTTCGTGCAGACGCAGCGTCGCGAGCCCGAGCCGCCCTACATCCCGGAACGGCTGGGCGAGGTCATCGACCTCTCGATCCTGAAGCCGGTCTGCGAGCCGATGCATCTGGAGAAACTGAAGCAGGCGCTGGGGTGGCTGGCCGAGAACCTGCCGTCGAGCTCGGCGCTATCGTTCCGGCCGAACATGGTTTTCCCGCGCCATCGCGCGGTCGCGGTCGAGTGGCTGAAACTTTGCGGCCTCGAAGCGTCGCCGCAGAATATCAGCCTGACCAACGGAGCCACCGCCGGCATGAAGGTGGCGCTGATGAGCGTCGCGCCGCCGGGCTCGACGGTCGCTACCGAGGCGATCGGCCACCACACGCTGATCCCGCTTGCCCGCTATCTCGGCTTCAATCTCGAGGGCCTGCCGATCGATGGCAACGGTCTGATCCCCGAAGCGCTCGACGAGGCCTGCCGTCTCTCGGACATCCGCGCCGTCTTCGTCCAGCCCTCGGTGATCAACCCGACGGCGACGTTGATGGACGCCACAAGGCGCGAGCAGATCGCGGCGGTCGCACGCAAGCACGACATTGCCATCATCGAGAACGACGTGCTCGGGCCGCTGGTCGAAGACCGGCCGCCGGCGGTCGCCGCCTTCGCGCCGGAGCGGACGCTCTACGTCACCTCCTTCACCAAAATCGTCGTACCAGGCCTGCGCATCGGCTATCTCGCGGTACCGGACCGCTATGTCGCGGCTGTCGCCAACCGCCATCTCGTCTCGAACTGGATGGCGACGCCGATGGTGGCGGAGATCGCCACGCGCTGGGTGACCGACGGCACAGCGATGGAACTGGTCAACTGGCAGCGTGGCGCGCTGAGGCGCCGCCAGGAGATCGCCGCGGAAGTGCTCACGGGTGTCGACTATCGCTGTCATCGCGACGGGCTGCATCTGTGGCTCGAGCTGCCGGGCGACCGCGCCGAGGAGAGCTTTGTCGCGCAGGCGCGCCTGCGCGGAGTGGCGATCGCGCCAGGCACCTCGTTTCGCATCGCCGACACGCCCTGGCATCCGGCCGTGCGCATCTCGCTCGGATCGACCACCGAGGGGGAACTGCGGGCGGGCCTGAGCGTTGTCGCCAAACTGCTGCTCGGCGATCCGGAGCATCTCCTGCTCGCCATCTGATGCACAAAGGAAGCTCAGATTGCCCTGAAATTGTGCCGCGCCGGAAATATTGTCATGATATTATTTTCCCAATTGACATGATTTGGCACGTTTCGCATCGTTAAGGGCATAGGCTTCTCCAGAACGGGGGAATGGATTGCCCGCGCCCATCATCAAGGTTGATGCGATTTCGAAGAGCTTCGGCGCCTTCAAGGTGCTGGACGGCCTGTCGATGCAGGTCATGCCTGGCGAGAAGCTGGCGCTGATCGGCCCGTCCGGTTCCGGCAAGACGACGATCCTGCGCATCCTGATGACGCTGGAGAAGATCGACGGCGGCCATATTCAGGTCGACGGCGAGCAGCTCTACCACATGGAGCGCAACGGCCAGCTGCTGCCGGCCGACGAGCGGCACCTGGCCAGGATGCGCCAGAAGATCGGAATGGTCTTTCAGCTGTTCAATCTCTTCCCGCACAAATGCGTCATGGACAATGTGACCCTGGCGCCGATGCTGACCAAGGGCGTCGCGCGCGCCGCCGCCGAGAAGCGGGCGATGGAACTGCTCGACATGGTCGGACTTGCGGACAAGGCGAAGGCGATGCCGGCGCAGCTCTCCGGCGGCCAGAAGCAACGCGTGGCGATCGCCCGGGCGCTGGCGCTGTCGCCCAAGATCATGCTGTTCGACGAGGTCACCTCGGCGCTTGACCCCGAGCTCGTCGAGGAAGTGCTCAACGTCATGCGCAAGCTCGCCGCCGAGACCGACATGACGATGCTTCTGGTCACCCATGAGATGGGCTTCGCCCACGACTTCGCCGACCGCGTGCTGTTCTTCGACCGCGGCAGGATTGTCGAGGAAGGCAAGCCCGATGAGATTTTCCGCCATCCCAAACAGGAAAGAACGCAGAGCTTCCTGAAGAAGATCATCGCGGCCGGACATCGCGTCTGACCGCAATGCGAGCGGGCGGCGCAAGCCGTCCACGGGTGGCCAAAGGCCGTCCCGAACCAGGCAAACCAAGAAGACAAACAAGGAGTTGGGAACAATGAAGAAACTTGGCATTCTGGCTGGCGTCGCCGGCCTCGCGATCACCGCGATGCTGCTCGCCCCCGGCGCGTGGTCGGCGGATGACGCCAAGCTGGAGCAGCTTAAGCAGCAAGGCTTCGCCCGCGTCGCCATCGCCAACGAGCCGCCCTATACGGCGGTCGCGGCCGACGGCAAGGTATCGGGCGCGGCACCCGACGTGGCGCGCGAGATCTTCAAGCGTCTCGGCGTCAACGACATCGTCGCTTCCATCTCCGAATACGGCGCCATGATCCCCGGCCTGCAGGCCGGCCGCTTCGACGTCGTCACCGCCGGCCTGTTCATGAAGCCGGAGCGTTGCGCGGCGGTCGCCTATTCCGAGCCGGTGCTTTGCGATGCCGAAGCGATGCTGGTGAAGAAGGGCAATCCGAAGGGCTTCAAGAGCTACGAGGACATCGCCAAGGACAGCTCCGCCACGGTCGGCGCGCCGGGCGGCGGCACCGAGGAGAAGCTGGCGCTCACTGCCGGCGTGCCGCGCGATCGCGTCATCGTCGTGCCGGACGGCCAGAGCGGCCTGAAGATGGTGCAGGACGGCCGTATCGACGCCTATTCGTTGCCTGTGCTCTCGATCAACGATCTGATGAAGAAGGCCAACGACCCGAACCTCGAAGTGATCGCGCCGGTGCAGGGCGCGCCGGTCTATTGCGATGGCGCGGCCTTCAAGAAAGGCGACGAGGCACTGCGCGACGCCTATGACGTCGAGCTCGCCAAGATGAAGAAGTCCGGCGAGTTCGCCAAGATCATCGAGCCCTACGGCTTCTCGGCCAAGGCGGCGATGTCGACGACGCGCGAGAAGCTCTGCGCGGCGAAGTAGTGCCCCTTTGCCTTCTCCCCGCTTGCGGGGAGAAGGTGGCTCGAAGAGCCGGATGAGGGGCAGCGCCAAGTTCTGTAAGGCTGGTTCCGCCCCTCATCTGCCTGCCCATCCTACGCAGCAGCTGCGCTGCAGCTACGGAGGGTAACCGGCATCTCTCTGTCGATGGGAGGCGCCAAGCACATCAATGTTGGGAAACTGCTAGTTTTATGACCCAGTGGTCCGGCTATCTCGGCCTGATATTGCAGGGAGCTCTTGTCACCATCGAGCTGACGCTGATGGGGTCGGTGCTTGCGCTGATCATGGCCTTCCTGGCCGGCTTGGGGCGCGTGTCGCGCTTCTTCATCATCCGCGCGTTGGCGACGACGTACATCGAATTCTTCCGCGGCACCTCGATCTTCGTGCAGTTGTTCTGGGCCTATTTCGTGCTGCCTTTCGCCGGCCTGTCGCTGACGCCGCTGCAGGCAGGCGTGCTGGCGCTGGGCTTGAATGTCGGCGCCTATGCGGCGGAAGTCGTGCGCGGCGCCATCCTGTCGGTCGGCCGCGAGCAATACGAGGCCTGCACGGCGCTCAATCTCGGCCGCTGGCAAGGCATGCGCCATGTGATCCTGCCGCAGGCGCTGCTGGTCATGCTGCCGACCTTCGGCAACAACGCGATCGAGCTGCTCAAGGCAACCTCGGTCGTCTCGCTTATCTCGCTCGCCGACCTGACTTTCCAGGCGCAGGTGGTGCGCTCGCAGACCGGCAGCACGCTGATGCCCTTCCTCTCCGTTCTCGTCATCTATTTCGCGCTGGCGCTGATTATCTCCTGGGGCATTCGCACGCTGGAGCGCCGCATGGCGCGCGGTCTCGACGGAGTGCGCGTCTGATGGAATGGGATTGGAACTTCGTCTGGGAGATCATGCCGACCCTTATCCAGGGGGTGAAGATCACCATCCTGGCGACGGTGCTCGGCTCGGTCCTGGCGGCGATCGTGGGGCTTGGGATCGCGCTGGCGCGGCGCTCGGAGAACCGCATCGTCGCGCGCAGCGTCGGCTGGTTCGCCGAGTTCATCCGCGGCACACCGCTCCTGGTGCAGCTCTATTTCATCTTCTACGTGCTGCCCGACATCGGCATCCTGCTGCCGCCGCTGGTGGCGGGCGTCATCGGGCTCGGCCTGCATTACGGCACCTACACGGCCGAGGTTTACCGCGCCGGCATCGACAATGTGCCGCGCGGCCAGTGGGAAGCTGCCAAGGCCTGCAATCTGGGCGGCCGCCACACCTGGACGCATATCATCCTGCCGCAGGCGATCCCGCCGATGATCCCGGCCCTGGCCAACTATTTCATCGCCATGTTCAAGGAGACGCCACTGCTGTCGGCGATCACCGTGCTGGAACTGATGAACCAGGCCAAGAGCGTCGCCAATACCTATTACCGCTACATCGAGCCGATGACGCTGGTCGGCGCCTTCTTTCTCGTCATCAGCCTCTGCTCCGTCGTGCTGTTGCGCTGGCTGGAGCATCGCTACGGCAGGATCGAAAGATGAAAATCATGAAAGCATTGCCCGACATCCGCCTCGAAACGGCGCGTCCTGCGCTGGACTCGCGTCCGCTGGAAAAGCGCGTCGGCCTGATTGCGCTTGCGACCGACCACACCAGCGAAGTGGATTTCCGCCGCATGGTGGCGAGCGAGCGGATCGGTGTCTATGTCGCGCGCATCCCCTACGCCAATCCGACGACGCCCGAAAACTTGCGCAAGATGCAGCCGTCGCTTTCGGCGGGCGCGGCGCTGATCCTGCCGGACGAGGCGCTCGATGCGATATGCTATTCGTGCACCTCTGCGTCGGTGGTGATCGGCGATGCCGAGATCGAACAGGCGATCCATTCAGCCAAGCCAGGCGCGCCCGTCGTCACCCCGCCGATGGCCGGCGTGCGCGGCCTGAACGCTTTCGGGGTGAAGCGCATCAGCATCTTGACTCCTTACACCGTCGAGACCAGCCGGCCGATGGCCGCCTATTTCGCCGCGCACGGCTTCGACATCCAGAGCTTCACCTGCCTCGGTTTCGAGGACGACCGCGAGATGGCGCGCATCGCGCCGGCGTCGCTGGTCGAGCTGGCGCGCAAGGTCACGCATCCGCAGGCCGATGCGCTGTTCGTCTCATGCACCGCGCTGCGCGCCGCACTCGCGGTTCCAGTTATGGAAGAGGCGATCGGACGTCCGGTCGTCACCAGCAACCAGGCCAGCGCCTGGAATTGCCTGCGGCTGTGCGGCGACGAAACGCCCCGGCCCGAATTCGGCCGACTGTGGACGAAGCCGCTGGCGCAGTGAACGAAATGCCCGTGATCGAAATGATTGTCGAGCTTCAGCATATTCGCGCGGCGCGCGAGCGCATTGCAGGCAAGGTCGAGCGGACACCCATCGTGCTGTCGCAAAGCCTCTCGGACCGCACGGGCCGTCCTGTTCATCTCAAGCTGGAGCATCACCAGACCACCGGCGCGTTCAAGCTGCGCGGCGCTTCCAACGCGATAGCAGCATTGAGCGCGGAAGAAAAATCGCACGGCGTCGTCGCCGCCTCGACCGGCAATCACGGTCGCGCGCTGGCGCATGCGGCGAAGCTCGAAGGCATCCCCGCGGTGATCTGCATGTCGAGGCTGGTGCCGGAAAACAAGCTCGACGCCATCCGTCGCCTCGGCGCGGATATCCGCATCGTCGGCAACAGCCAGGACGACGCCCAGCAGGAAGTCGACAGGCTCGTGGCGGATGACGGGCTGGTCATGCTGCCGCCCTTCGACCATCCCGATATCGTCGCCGGGCAAGGCACGCTCGGATTGGAGATCATGGAGCAGGTGCCGGATGCCGCGGCCGTGCTGGTGCCGCTCTCCGGCGGCGGGCTGGCAGCCGGTGTGGCGGCGGCGGTCAAAGGCGTGAGCCCGCGCACCAAAGTCATCGGTATCTCGATGACACGCGGCGCTGCGATGAAGGCCAGCCTCGACGCCGGCCGGCCGGTGCAGGTCGAGGAACTGCCGACGCTGGCGGATTCGCTCGGCGGCGGCATCGGGCTCGACAACCGGCTGACCTTTGCCATGTGTCGTGGCTTGCTCGACGACGTCGTCCTGCTTGCCGAGGACGAGATCGCCGCCGGCATCCGCCATGCGTATGAAGAGGAGCGCGAGATCGTCGAAGGCGCCGGCGCCGTCGGCATCGGCGCGCTGCTTGCCGGCAAGGTCAAAGTGAGCGGCCCCACTGTTCTCATCCTCTCCGGCAAGAACATCGACATGGACCTGCACCGCCGCATCGTCTGCGGCGAGACAATCGCGGAGCGCGCAGCATGAGCCGCATAACCATTCTCACCGAAAGTGATCTGCGCAAGATCGTGACGCTTGACCTGGACGCCGTTGCCTGCGTCGAGAACGCTTTTCGCGCCTTGGCCACGCTGCCGGTGGCGATGCCACCGATCCTGCGGCTCGACATTCCCGAGCATCGCGGCGAGGTCGACGTGAAGTCTGCCTATGTGCCCGGCATAGACGGTTTCGCCGTCAAGATAAGCTCCGGCTTCTTCGACAATCCGACGCTCGGCCTGCCGAGCGGCGGTGGCATGATGGTGCTGCTTTCAGCCAAGACCGGTGTGGTCGAGGCGTTGCTGCTCGACAAAGGCTATCTCACCGACATCCGAACCGCTGCGGCCGGCGCGGTCGCGGCCAAGCATTTGTCGCGCCAAGACTCAAGCGTAGCCGCGATCTTCGGCGCCGGCCTGCAGGCCGGCCTTCAATTGGAAGCCTTGCGCCTTGTCAGGCCGATCGAGGAAGCGCGCATCTGGGCGCGCGACGCCGCCAAGGGTGAAGCCACCGCCGCGCGCCTGCGCGAGAAGCTCGGTATTCTCGTGCGGGCCGAGCCGGATGCGGCGAACGCGGCAGCGGGCGCCGACATCATCGTCACCACCACGCCGTCGACCGAACCTCTGATCAAGGCCGGTTTCGTCTCCGCGGGCCAGCACATCACCGCCATGGGCTCAGACGCCGAGCACAAGAACGAGATCGCGCCGGCGATCCTGCGCATGGCCGATCTCTATGTCGCCGACAGCGCCAAGCAGACGCGGCGCCTGGGCGAGCTCCATCACGCCATCGAGGCGGCGGTCTTCGCCGCCGACGCCGAGGTGACAGAGCTCGGCCAGATCATCGCCGGCAGCAAGCCCGGACGGCGCTCGGCCAGCGACATCACCATCGCCGACCTCACCGGTACCGGCGTGCAGGACACCGCAATCGCCACTCTGGCCCGCGACCGTGCGCGCGCCGCCAATGCCGGGCTCAATTTCGAAAGTTGATGCTGGCCGCCAGGCCCAACAAACGAGGACAACAAAATGCAGCCAAATTTGAAATTCTCGCGCGGCGAATATGCGGAGCGCCTCGCCAAGACACGAAAAGCCATGGAGGCTAAAGGCGTCGATCTGCTGATCGTCAGCGATCCTTCCAACATGGCCTGGCTGACGGGCTATGATGGCTGGTCATTCTATGTGCATCAGGCCGTCATCGTGCCGCCTTCCGGCGAGCCGGTCTGGTACGGCCGCGGCCAGGACGCCAACGGCGCCAAGCGCACCGCCTATCTCGCGCATGACAACATCATCGGCTACGCCGACCATTATGTGCAGTCGACCGAGCGGCATCCGATGGATTACCTCGCCGGCGTGCTGGCCGAGCGCGGCTGGGACAAGCTCAGCATCGGCGTCGAGATGGACAATTACTGGTTTTCGGCCGCTGCCTTCGCGGCGTTGCAGAAGCACCTGCCCAATGCCCGCTTCGCCGACGCCACAGCGCTGGTGAACTGGCAGCGCGCCGTGAAAAGCCCGACCGAGATCGAGTATATGCGCAACGCCGCCCGTATCGTCGAGGCGATGCACCAGCGGATCGTCGACAAAATAGAGGTCGGCATGCGCAAATGCGATCTGGTCGCCGAGATCTACGATGCCGGCACGCGCGGCGTCGCCGGCATCGGCGGCGACTATCCGGCGATCGTGCCGCTCTTGCCGTCGGGAGCGGACGCCTCGGCGCCGCATCTCACCTGGGACGACAAGCCGATGAAGGTGAATGAAGGCACGTTCTTCGAGATCGCCGGCTGCTACAATCGCTATCATTGTCCGCTGTCGCGTACCGTGTTTCTCGGCAAGCCGACCCAGGCCTTCCTGGACGCCGAGAAGGCGACGCTGGAAGGCATGGAAGCCGGCCTCGCGGCCGCCAAGCCCGGCAACACCTGCGAGGATATCGCCAATGCCTTCTTCGCCGTGTTGAAGAAATACGGCATCGTCAAGGACAACCGCACCGGCTACCCGATCGGCATCTCCTATCCGCCGGACTGGGGTGAGCGCACCATGAGCCTGCGCCCCGGCGACCGCACCGAGCTCAAGCCCGGCATGACCTTCCATTTCATGACCGGCCTGTGGCTGGAGACGATGGGGCTGGAGATCACCGAGTCGATCCTGATCACCGACACCGGCGTCGAGTGCCTGGCCAACGTGCCGCGCAAGCTGTTCGTGAAGGACTGAGCCGATGTCCGCTTTGCGTCCCTCGCCGATCACGCCGACCGTCGACTTCGAGCGCGACGGCGTCCAGCATGGCTTTCTGCGCCTGCCCTACAGCCGCGACGATTCCGCCTGGGGATCGGTGATGATCCCGGTCTGTGTGATGCGCAACGGCAAGGGCTCGACGGCGCTGCTCACCGGCGGCAATCACGGCGACGAATATGAGGGGCCATTGGCGCTCTACGAACTCGCCCGCACGCTCGATCCGAAAAATGTCGCCGGCACGGTTATCATCGTGCCGGCGATGAACTATCCGGCCTTCCGGGCCGGCACGCGCACCTCGCCGATCGACAAGGGCAACATGAACCGCTCTTTCCCCGGGCGCCCGGACGGCACGGTGACGGAGAAGATCGCCGACTATTTCCAGCGCGAGCTGCTGCCGCGCGCGGACATCGTCTTCGACTTCCATTCCGGCGGCAAGACGCTGGACTTCGTGCCGTTCTGCGCCGCGCATGCGCTGCCGGACAAGGCGCAGGAGAAGAAGGCCTTCGCCGCCGTCGAGGCTTTCTCGGCGCCGTTCTCGATGCGCATGACCGAGATCGACGCGGTCGGTATGTATGACACGGCGGCAGAGGAGATGGGCAAGGTCTTTGTCACTACCGAGCTCGGCGGCGGCGGAACCTCGCGCGCCGAGACCGTGCGGATCGCCCGGCGCGGCATCCTCAACGTGCTCCGCCACGCCGGCATCGTCGATGGTGCGGTCGAGAAGGGCAGAACTCAGTGGCTGGACATGCCTTCCGGCGATTGCTTCGCCTTCGCGGAGGATGACGGCATGATCGAGACGGTGGTCGACCTCGGCGAGCCTGTGAAGGACGGCCAGGTGGTCGCGCGCATCCATCCGGTCGGGCGCACCGGGCAGGCGCCGCAGGAGATCAGGGCCAGGATGTCGGGACTGCTCGCCGCGCGTCATTTCCCGGGCCTGGTCAAGGCGGGCGACTGCGTCTCGGTGCTGGCCGTGGCCGTTCGCGAATAATCTTGGTGCGGCGCCTTACTGCACCACGCGCTTCTCGAGCTTGCGGGCAAGCGTGCGCCGATGCAGGCCGAGCCGGCGCGCGGTTTCGGAGATGTTGAAGCCGGTCTCGACCAGCGTTTCGTGGATGCGCTCCCATTCGAGGTTCTTGATCGAGGTGGGGCGGCTGGTGAGCGGCACCGAAACGTCGCCCTCGGCGCGGCCGAAGGCGGCTTCGATGTCATCGGTGTTGGCGGGCTTGGCCAGATAATGGCCCGCGCCGAGCTTGATCGCCTCGACCGCCGTGGCGATGCTGGCAAATCCCGTCAGCACGACGATGCGCATCGACGGATTGCGGGCGCTGAGAAGCTTGACGCATTCGAGACCCGATCCCGATCCGAGCTTGAGATCGACGACGGCGTAGGCCGGGACGGCCGTTTCCAGCGCGACCAGCAGCGCCTCGCGGTCGTGGCAGACCACGACGTCGTAGTCGCGCTTTTCAAACGAGCGTTTAAGCGTGCGCGCAAAGGTCGCATCGTCCTCGACGACGAACAAGGATCGATCAGATTTCACGATCGTCTCCATAGGTCAGCGCCGCCAGCGGCAGCGAAAGGGTAACACGGGCGCCCTCGGCAATGTTGCGCGCCGAAACGTCGCCGCCGAGCTTGCGCACCACGTTGAACACCAGGAAGAGGCCCAGGCCGCCGCCCGGACGCCCCTTGCTCGACATATAGGGCTGGCCGAGCGTTGCCAGAATATCCTTGTCGAAACCCGGGCCGCGATCCTCGACGGAGAGCACCAGCTTCTCATCCTGCCGCTCGGCAGTGATGCCGACCCAATCGTGCGATGCTTCCTGCGCATTGTCGAGCACATTGAAGATCACTTGTTTCAGCGCCGTGTCGGACACGATCGGCTCGTCCGGCTCGAAACCATTGCCGTAGTCCAGCTTGATAGGCTGGCGGCTGACGCGCCATTCCTCGACGAGATCGTCGAGGAACCGGCGGATCGTAGTGCGGATGGTGCCCTCGCCCCGCGCCTGGCCGGAGGACATGAGAATGCCCGTGACGATGCCTTTGCAGCGCTCGATCTGCGCCTGCATCTCGGCCACGTCCTCGGAAAGCTCGCGGTTGCGCTTGACGCCGCGCATCTGGCGCCAGTCGGACAGGATGACCGATATTGTCGACAGCGGTGTGCCCAGTTCATGCGCGGCACCCGAGGCCAGCAGGCCCATGCGCACGATGTGATCTTCCTCGGCCGAACGCTGGCGCAGGTCGGCGAGATAGGCATCGCGTTCGCGCAGGTTGCGGTTGATGCGCGTCATGAAGATCACGATCAGGCCGGCCGCGAGCACGAAGCAGATGAACATGCCTCGCAGATGCAGCGCCAGGAGGTCGCTGCCGCCGTGATGCGGAAGTGCAATCGGCTGGAAGACGAAGATGAGGAAGACGAAGCAGGCCGAGGCCGCCACCACCAGGAGCCAGGTCGACCATGGCGCCAGCAGCGCAGCGCCGAGCGTGATCTGCAGCAGGTAAAGCGACACGAATGGATTCGAGGCGCCGCCGCTCAGGTAGAGCTGCGTCGTCAGCGCCGCCATGTCGAAAATCAGCGCGACGAAGAGCTGCGCGTTGGAGATCCGGCGGTTGCCGCGCAGGGCGAGCAGGCTGAAGATGTTGAGGCCGACCAGGAAAAGCACCACGCCCGCCATCTCGGTGAGCGGCAGCGGGATGGCGAACCAGTATTGCGTGACCAGGATTGTCAGCACCTGCCCCGCCACTGCCAGCCAGCGCAGCTGGATGAGCAGGAGCAGGTTCTTCCTGTTCGTGACGTCGGCGTCCGACGCGGCGCCTCCCTGCCGCGTTGGAAGAAGCGTCAGGAACGGCTTGTCGCGATGGGGCCACGCGATATTCATCACGCTGCATCCCAGTTCCGGCGGCCGGAGAAAACCTGTCTGGCAAGCGCCATCGCCAGCATCCCTGCAAGGGCAAACCAGGTCAAAGCATAGATGAGATGGCTGTTGCGGAAGGTGACGACGGTGAGCCCGCCGCGCGGCCAGCCAGCAGCGCCGGATGCCTCGGCATCGATGAAATAGGGCGCAACATCCGCCAGGCCGCGCGCCTTGGCGATTGCCGCGACGTCGCGCGAATACCAGCGATCGGCAGCCGGATCGTTTCTGCGCAGGAAACCGCCGCCGGGCTCGCTGATGCGCAGCAGCCCGTCAACCGTCGCCGGCGAGGCGAGCGCGGCATTCTCCCGCTCGAATTCCACCTTGCGTTCCTGCGGGATGAAGCCGCGGTTGACGAGGACCGTGAACCCGCGGTCGTCGCGCATCGGCGTCAGCACCCAATAGCCGCCGCCAAGCTCGGTCACCGCCTGCACCAGCGTGTTGGTGCCCCCGAGGAAATGCCCGGCCAGGCGCACATGGCGATATTCGTAGTCCGGCGCGCTGAACCCGCTCCAGTCTTGCGGACCGGGCGCATCGACGACGGAAGCATGGATGCGCTGGTCGACGCGGGCGATCAGGTCGAGCTTCCAGACCCGTCTTTCCAACTGCCAGACGCCGAGTCCGAGAAACATCAGAACGCCGAGAATCCCAAGCACCACAGCCAGGAATCGCGACGTAGAACCCTTCGAGGCCGCATGAGAGCCGGTCATGTCCTTTGCCTCGGCTCTGGTCCTCCCCGCGCGCCACACGCCCACGCCCGAAATGGGGCTCATGGCATCTCCCGCATCTCGTGGAGCCCGGGCATCATGTTGGCGTTGAGGTGGTACATCACCCAGAGCGAGCCGCTCAGCACGATGACGACGAGAACCACCGTGAAGATGAGCGCCAGCATCGACCATCCGCCTTCCGAGGCGGGGTTCATATGCAGGAAGAAGACCATGTGCACCACGATTTGTACCACCGCGAAGGCCATGATGATGATGGCCGCGGCCTGCTTGTTGTCCATGGCGCCGGTCATGACCATCCAGAACGGGATGGCGGTGAGGATCACTGACAGGACGAAGCCGATCAGGTAGCCCCTCAGCGAGCCGTGCGCGGCGCCGCCATGGGTACGGTCGCGATCGGCATGATCATGAGCGCTCATCTGAGCATCCCCATCAGATAGACAAAGGTGAAGACGCCGATCCAGACGACGTCGAGGAAGTGCCAGAACATCGAGAGGCACATCAGCCGGCGGCGGTTGGCCTCGATGAGGCCGTGTCGCGCGACCTGCACCATCAGCGTCACCATCCAGACGATGCCGAAGGTGACATGCAGGCCGTGCGTGCCGACCAGGGTGAAGAAGGACGACAGGAAGGCGCTGCGCTGCGGGGTCGCGCCTTCCTGGATCATGTGCGCGAATTCGGATAGCTCGATGGAGAGGAACGCCAGGCCGAACAGCATGGTCACCGCGAGCCAGGCCTGCGTCGCGCCGACACGGCCCTTGTCCATGGTCAGCATGGCAAAGCCATAGGTGATCGAGGACAAGAGCAGCATGGTGGTGTTGACCGCCACCAGACCGAGATCGAACAGATCCTTCGGCGCCGGACCCGCCGCGTAATTGCCGCCGAGCACGCCATAGGCCGCGAACAGCATGGCGAAGATCAGGCAGTCGCTCATCAGGTAGAGCCAGAAGCCGAGCATGGTGCTGCCGCCTTCGGCGTGCGCGTGCTCTTCTTCCAGGTGGAAGACCGGTTCCGCGACGGCCGTGATCGCGCTCGATGCCATGCTCAATTCCTAGCCCTGGGCGGCGAGGAGCGTCGTCCTCGCCTCTTCGGTTTGCGTGACCTCGGCAGCCGAGATGTCGAAGTCGCGGTGGTAGTTGAACGTGTGGCCGATCGCGGTTGCGATGAGGCAGACGAAGCTCAGCGCCGCCAGCCACCAGATGTACCAGATCAGGCCGAAGCCGAGCGCGACGCTGAACACCGCCAGGACGACGCCGGTGCCGGTGTTGCTCGGCATGTGGATCGGTTTGAATCCGGACAGCGGGCGCCGGTAGCCGGCCTTCTTCATGTCGAACCAGGCGTCGTTGTCGCGAATGACTGGCGTGAAGGCGAAATTGTAGGCCGGCGGCGGCGAGGAGGTCGACCATTCGAGGGTGCGGCCATCCCAGGGATCGCCGGTGTGATCGGCCAGCGCTTTGCGCTTGCGGATGGAGACGAAGATCTGGACCAGGAAGGCGGCGATGCCGCAGGCGATCAGCACCGCGCCGAAAGCGGCTATCACGAACCATATCTGCAGCGAGGGATCGTCGAAGACGCGCATGCGGCGGGTCACGCCCATCAGGCCGAGGATATAGAGCGGCATGAAGGCGAGCCAGAAGCCGAGCACCCAGCACCAGAACGAAACCTTGCCCCAGAACGGATCGAGCCTGAAGCCGAAGGCCTTGGGCCACCAATAGGCGATGCTGGCGAACAGGCCGAAGAGCACGCCGCCGATGATGACGTTATGGAAATGCGCGATCAGGAACAGGCTGTTGTGCAGCACGAAGTCGGCGGGCGGCACGGCAAGCAGCACGCCGGTCATGCCGCCAACGACGAAGGTGAGCATGAAGGCCACCGTCCACATCATCGGCAATTCGAAGCGGATGCGGCCGCGATACATGGTGAACAGCCAGTTGAATATCTTCGCCCCGGTCGGGATCGAGATGATCATCGTGGTGATGCCGAAGAAGGAATTGACGCTGGCGCCGGAGCCCATGGTGAAGAAGTGGTGCAGCCAGACGAGATAGGACAGGATGGTGATGACTATCGTGGCGTAGACCATCGAGGTGTAGCCGAACAGGCGCTTGCCGGAGAAGGTCGAGGTGACCTCGGAGAAGACGCCGAACAGCGGCAGGATAAGGATGTAGACCTCCGGGTGACCCCATATCCAGATGAGGTTCACATACATCATCGGATTGCCGCCGAAATCGTTGGTGAAGAAGTTGGTGCCGACATAGCGGTCGAGCGCAAGCAGCGTCAGCACCGCCGTCAGCACCGGGAAGGACGCGACGATCAGCACGTTGGTGCAGAGCGAGGTCCAGGTGAAGACGGGCATGCGCATCATGGTCATGCCTGGGGCGCGCATCTTGATGATGGTGCAGATCAGGTTGATGCCGGACAATGTCGTACCGACGCCGGCGACTTGCAGCGCCCAGATGTAGTAATCGACGCCGACGTCGGGACTGTAATTGATGCCGGAGAGCGGCGGATAGGCCAGCCAGCCGGTGCGGGCGAACTCGCCGACGAACAGCGAGGCCATGACCAGGATCGCGCCGCCGACCGTCATCCAGAAGCTGAAATTGTTGAGGAAAGGGAACGAGACGTCGCGCGCGCCGATCTGCAGCGGCACGACGAAGTTCATCAGCCCGGTGACGAAAGGCATCGCCACGAAGAAGATCATGATCACGCCATGGGCGGTGAAGATCTGGTCGTAGTGATGAGCGTTGAGGTAACCCTCGGAACCGTTGAAGGCGATGGCCTGCTGCAGGCGCATCATGATGGCGTCGGAGAAGCCGCGCAGCAGCATGACGAGGCCGAGCGCCATGTACATGATGCCGATCTTCTTGTGGTCGACGCTGGTGAACCACTCGCACCACAGATAACCCCAAAGCTTGAAATAGGTGACCGCGCCGAGCACCGCGAGGCCGCCCAACGCCACGACGATGAAGGTGACGACGACGATCGGCTCGTGCAGCGGCAGCGACTCCAGAGTGAGGCGGCCGAAGATGAATTTGGTCAGCGACTCAGGCATCCGCCATCCCTCACAATTCGAAGCGCAGCAGGCCGAGCGACGGGGTCCCGGCATCGGCGCGGCGGCTGCCGGCCCCTGGACTGAGCAGCCCTGCCCCGCGCAGCGGGGAAAGATCGCGCATTGGCCAGTATTTCGCGCCGGCATCGCGGGCCGAGCGCGAGGCGGCGGCTGCTTCCTCCGCCGTGCAGATGCTGGCGACATAGGACGGATCGTTGCCGAACACCGCGCCGCGCCGGGCAAGCTTGTCATATTGCAGCGGCAAGCTGTTGCGCACGCCGGCCAGCCCAAGGCCGCCCTTGGCGTCGATCGACATCATCTCGTTCATGCACATCTTGCCGCGCTCGACGCACAGATTGAGGATCGCGCCATAGAGGTCGGGATCGACGGAGGCATAGTGGCGGACCGGCTCGTTCTCGCTCGGACGCTCGAGCTCGAGATAGGTCTCGCGGCTGAGCGTAGCCTGCGCGCCTTTGGTCTGCGTCACCCACTCACCGAACGCCTGATCGGAGAGCCCGTGGAACGCAAAGCGCATGCCGGAGAAGCCGGCGCCGCTGTAGTTGGCCGAGAAGCCGGAATAGGTGCCCGGACGGTTGATGACCGCGTGCAGCTTCGTCTCCATGGCGGGCATGGCGTAGATCTGTCCGGCAAGGGCCGGAATGTAGAAGGAGTTCATCACCGTCGAGGAGGTGATGCGGAAATCGATCGGCTGGTTGACCGGCGCCGCCAGCTCGTTGACGGAGGCAATGCCGTAATCCGGATAGATGAAGAGCCATTTCCAATCCAGCGCGACGACGTCGACTCTAAGCGGCTTGTGGTTTTGGGTGACCGGCTGTCCTGGTTCGATCCGGTCGATGCGCCGGTAGGGATCGAGCAGATGGGAGCCGAGCCAGGTGAGCGCGCCGAGGCAGATGATGACGAGCAGGGGTGCCGCCCAGATCACCAGCTCCAGCTTGGTCGAATGGTCCCAGTCCGGCGTGTAGATCGCCGTGGTGCTGGATTGCCGGTAGCGCCAGGCGAACAGCACGGTCAGCGCCATGACCGGCAGGATGATGAGCAGCATCAGTAGGGTCGAGACGACGAGCAGGTCGCGCTGCTGCACTGCCACGTCGCCCGCGGGCGCCAGCACGACCAGGTCGCAGCCGCTCAGCAGCACGGCGAGCGGAAAAAGAAGCAAGGCTCCGGATCGTCTCATCAAACGCTGCCCTCGATGGCCCTGCAGCAGGATCTCTGCAGGTTGCGATGCGATATGGACCAACGGCTACTGCCGCAGGCACAGCGACGACATTGGACAATTTGTCCAATGCCCAGCCGGTATGGCTTTCGCGAAAGTGTGCACGCATAATTGGATGACGACAACATAGCGTCGGGACGACGACAATCGCGTTCCGAAGTTGAGTTTGGTGACAACGGAAACGATGGCTGAAACTTCGACTTCCGAAACGGACAGCAGGCTGATCGGCTCGCATCACGGCCAAGTCAGCGCTGGCGATATCGCGGTCGGCGTGATCATCGGCAGGACGTCGGAATTCTTCGATTTCTTCGTCTATGCGATCGCTTCCGTGATCGTGTTCCCCAAGCTTGTGTTCCCAACCCACGACCCGCTGGTCGGAACGCTCTACTCCTTCGCCATCTTCGCGCTGGCCTTCATCGCGCGCCCGTTCGGCACCGTGCTGTTCATGGCGATCGACCGCGCCTATGGCCGCGGCGCCAAGCTGACGATCGCGCTGTTCCTGCTCGGCACCTCGACGGTCGCCATGGCGTTCCTGCCCTCCTATGAGGACGTCGGCACGGTCGCCGCCTGGCTGCTGTCGCTCACCCGCTTCCTGCAGGGCCTTGCGCTCGGTGGGACATGGGACGGATTGCCCTCCCTCCTGGCGCTGAATGCGCCGCAGAACCGGCGCGGCATCTATGCAATGATCCCGCAACTCGGCGCGCCGATCGGGCTCATCGTGGCAAGCTCGCTGTTTGCCTTCTTCGTCGCCAACCTCTCGGCCGACGACTTCTTCGCCTGGGGCTGGCGCTATCCCTTCTTCGTCGCCTTCGCCATCAACGTCGTGGCGCTGTTTGCCAGGCTGCGCATCGTGGTCACGCCCGAATTCTCAAAACTCTACGAGAGCGGCGACCTGCAGCCGACGCGCATCAGGGAGATGGTCCGGACGGAAGGACGCAACGTCGTCGTCGGCGCCTTCGCGCCGCTGGCGAGCTTCGCCCTGTTCCATATGGTGACGGTGTTCCCGCTGTCCTGGGTGTTCCTGTTCACCAATGAGGGTCCGGAACGTTTCCTGGTCATCGAAGTGGTGAGCGCGCTGTTTGGCATCGCGGCGATCGTTGCATCGGGTCCGCTGGCCGACCGTGTCGGACGCCGCGCCCTGCTCGGCGGCGGCGCCGTCGCCATCGCAGCCTTCAGCGGCTTTGCCCCACAACTTCTCAACGGCGGCACCGTCGGCGAGACGGTGTTCATGGTGCTCGGCTTCATCCTGCTGGGCTTGAGCTTCGGGCAATCCTCAGGCGTCGTCGCATCGAGCTTCTCGCGCCAGCACCGCTATACCGGCTCGGCGGTGACATCGGACCTGGCCTGGATGTTCGGCGCCGGCTTCGCGCCGCTCGCGGCGCTGCTCCTGGCCGGCAATTTCGGCCTCATCGCCGCCGGCGCCTATCTGCTTTCGGGCGCCGCCTGCACGCTGATCGCGCTTTGGATCGACAGGCAGGCACGCCGGGCCGACTGAACGAGCGGCGAGCTCGGATAGTCGCCGCTCTATCCCTTTGTTTTTGAGGCAGTTCCAGACGGAAGGTTACGGCGAAGGCGCCGAACTCAACCGCTCACACTTTTCCTGGAATTGCTCTGACCTGCAATCAGACCTGGTAGAAATCCCGATACCATTGCACGAAGCGCGGGACGCCGATCTCGATCGGGATCCTGGGCTTGAAGCCGATCACCGCCTCGAGCGATGCGACGTCGGCATAAGTCGCAGGCACATCGCCCGGCTGCAGCGGCATCAGGTTGCGGATTGCCTTGCGCCCGAGAGCGTCTTCCAGAACGTCGATCAGCCGGCTGAGCTCGACAGGCGAGCTGTCGCCGATGTTATGGATCCTGAACGGCGCGGTGCTCGTCGCGGGGTCCGGTGCAGCGCTTGTCCAATCGGGATTGGGCGTCGCTGGATGCTGCATGACGCGGGCCACCCCCTCGACGATATCGTCGATGTAGGTGAAGTCCCGCTGCATGTTGCCATGGTTGAAGACATCGATCGGCTGACCGGCGAGGATGGCCTTGGTGAAGATGAACAAGGCCATGTCGGGCCGTCCCCACGGACCGTAGACGGTGAAGAAGCGCAGGCCCGTCGTCGGCAGCCCGAACAGATGGCTGTAGGTGTGGGCCATCAGCTCGTTTGCCTTCTTGCTGGCGGCATAGAGGCTGAGGGGATGGTCGGCGGAATCATGCACGGAGAACGGCATGCGCGTGCTGCCGCCATAGATCGAGCTTGACGATGCATAGACGAGATGGCCGACCGAGGCCTGCCGGCACCCTTCCAGGATGTTGAGGAAGCCGTTTAGATTGCTTTGCGCATAGACATGCGGATTGACCAGCGAGTAGCGGACGCCCGCCTGCGCGGCGAGGTTGACGACGATCTGCGGCGCGACCGACGCAAAGACCCCCGAGATGCCATCGCGGTCGGCGAGATCGACATGCTCGAAATGAAAGTCTGGAAACGCCTTCAGCCGCTCGAGCCGCGCCTGCTTCAAGGTGACGTCGTAATATTCGTTCATGGAATCGAGGCCGACAACATGCCGGCCTTCGGCAAGCAGCCTCTGGCAAAGGTGAAAACCTATGAAGCCGGCTGCGCCGGTGATCAGGATCGGCCTGCTTGACGTCAATGCATACCCCTAACGCTGCAGTCAGACCTTGCAGGCCATCGAGAACTTGCGCCTTTTATGGCAGGGCCGCAATGAATTCAACGATACGCTTTCTCTCGCCGTCGTCGCCGGCGTGAGGCCAGCGGCAAGATCGGCCGCCAGCCGGATGTCCGCGTTGCCAGAGCGCACGCAGCCGCCGCCGGGGTCCGACAGCGGAAAAGCGATCTCAAGCCAACGCTGATATGCGAGCGTGATCAGCGGTCGGGCACTTCCGTGCGGAATACGATTGCGCGTACACCCCGGATCGGGAATTTGGTTTTCTTGGTGATCCCTGTTGCTTGGGGCAAACTGCTGGCGGGCTGTCAGGAGGAGAAATGAGAGCACGCGCGGCGACGGTCGGAGACCTGGAAGATGTTTTCCGCGGCCTGTCCAAGCGAATGTCGGACGAATATGTGGCGGCCGGCAAGGACAGCAAAAGCGCCTATGACAATTTGATGATGAACCTGAAGGAAGGCCGGGCGCATGCGCTCGTGCAGGACGACAGGACGGTGGCGATCATCGCCTGGCATGAGCACGCGGACGCCGCCGACACGCTCTTTGCCGCGCGGGAGGATTTCTTCAACGCCACGACGGTCCGCTTCTGCAAGCGCCACATCCGCCATGTCCAGGCGCTGGCCGGCAACCTTCCCGTCCATTCGCGCAGCTGGCTGCACAGGCCCGACGTCGCGAAATGGTTCCGCGTGATCGGTTATGTCGACCGAGGGCGCGAGAACGGCGCCACCTTGTTCGAGCTGCCGTCGGCCGCCAATAGCTGACGGAAGCGAGGGCGATCCGTTACGGCGCCCCGAAAACGGGCGCTTGCGCGAAAATCCGATTGGAAAGATTGTACGCTCAGGCACCGGGCAACCCGGCACGCCGGATGGGGTATGGCTGCTGGAAATCGGGATGTTGCGCGTCTGCCTGGCCTTTGTCGCCATCGCTGCCCTGACGAGACCGTCAGGGGCGGAGCCGCGCGCGTCCCATCTTTTCGACCGACCCGGCCTCGCGGCGGCCTATTCGGGCCAATCCGATCTTATCACCGCATACACGACCGGCATGGCGCGTTACCGGCTTCAATATTCGGGCCCCGCGGCCCAAACCGGTTTAGCCGCGCCGCTCGAGCCTCGGCTGCTGCGGCCCGAATTCCAGCAGCGGACATGGCGTTCCTCGGATGGCAGCCTGCTGCAGGGCTTTGCCGGCAAGGGCGGTTTCCGGCTGACCACAGGCAACTGCGTGGCCCGCATCTGCATGGCCATCGAATGCAGCGACGCCGGCTGGCCGCTCTATGCCTGCAGCGACGGGCGCAAGCGCAAGATGTCGGTCAGCAACTTCGTGACGGCAACATTCGACGGCGTCTCCTATCGGCGGCTGAGCGCGCCGCAGGAGTGAAATTGGCGATCTGAACCGGGTAACACAGCCGCTTGCGCCCATCTCGCCAGGCGTGGCATCAGTTGCGCGTTTTTGAGACGTTCGAAGACAGAGATAGTGGCACGCCAACCCGACAGACGATCCATCGTCGCCAAAGTCAGTCTCGCCCGAGCGCTCTCCAAGCTTGGCTTCTGCTCGCGCACGCAGGCCGAGCGTCTCGTCGTCGAGGGCCGCGTGCAGGTCAACGGAAAGACAGTGCGCGATGCCTTGCTGCGCATCGATCCCGACCGCGACCGCATCACCGTCGACGGCGAGCGCGTCATTGCCGAGCGCAAGGTCTATCTGATGCTCAACAAACCGCGCGGGGTGGTCACCACCCGCGACGACCCGGAGGGCCGCGGAACCGTCTATGACTGCCTGGGAGGGCTTGACCTGCCGTTCGTGTCGCCCGTGGGCCGCCTCGACAAGGCGAGCGAAGGGCTGCTTTTGCTGAGCAACGACACGCGCTGGGCGAACGGCCTGCTCGACCCCGTCTCGCATATCGCCAAGACCTATCACGTGCAGATCGCGGCCGCGCCCGACAAAGAAATGCTGGAGCGTTTTCGTCAGGGCGCCGTCGTCGACGGCGAGTTGCTCACCGCAAGCTCGATCGCGCTGTTGCGCAGCGGCGGGCGGACAGCCTGGCTGGAGATCGTGCTTGACGAGGGACGCAACCGGCACATCCGCAGGCTACTCGCCGCTTTCGACATTGAGGTGCTGAGGCTGGTCAGGGTGGCGATCGGGCGGCTGCAGCTTGGCGAACTGGCCAAGGGCAAGGCTCGGCATTTGACGGCCGAGGAGCTGGCGATGGTCAGAGTCTAGCGAAACGCCTCAGCTTCGTCATCAACGGGCGGAGCGGGAGCGAAGCGGACGCGCAGACCCGAGGATCCATTCCGTGACCTGGCGCAAAGGGTAACGGCGGCGCAAGACAGGGGTCGCTCTGCACCGCGGCAACGCTCATTGGTAACGGAATGATTCTAGGGTCTGCGCCGCGTCGCTTCGCTCCTTGCTCCGCCCTAGAATGACGAGGCTGAAGGCCATCGCCTGATCTCCAGAGACGCCTGAGCTGCTATCGAGCTGCGGCTACTTCTGGTTCCATCGCCGGATGACCGGCTCGGTCAGATCGTGCTCGTAGCCCAGGATGCTGAGGCTGGCGGTGTCGAGCACGAAGTGCTCGCCGCCTTCCGGCGGCAGGCCGACCCAGCGCGCCGCGAACACACGCAGGAAATGCGAGCTGGAGAAGATGAGCACATTGCCGGCAACCGCGCGAAGCTCGGCGATGATGGCATCGGCGCGGGCGCCGACATCGACAGCCGTCTCGCCCTGCGGACAGCCATCGCTAAACAATTGCCAGCCGGGTCGCTTGGACAGGATCTCCTTGGTCGTCACGCCTTCATAAGCGCCGTAGTCCCATTCCTGCAGGTCGGATCTCTTGACCGCGCGCTCGCCAAAGCCGGCGAGCCGGCAGGTGTCGAAAGCGCGCTGCGAGGGGCTTGACCAGACCGCCTGGAACGTCAGCCCCTCGAGCCGATAGGCGATGCCGCGCGCAGCCTCTTCGCCTTTCGCCGTCAGCGGGATATCGGTGCGCCCGGTGTGCCTGCCCGATGCGCTCCACTCCGTCTCGCCATGGCGAACGACATAGATCTCGGGAAACGCACTGCTCATCGACCGCCCCTGAATGCAACGGGAATGCATCGGCAGGAGTGCCGCGCCGCGCCACCCTATGCGGCAGCCGACAAAAAGAACAGGCCGCAGCGCTTGCCGCGGCCTGTTCGGCATCGGGAGGATGCTGGTTGGCTAGGCAGGCTGCAGGCCGCCCGACAGCGCAAGGTCTGCCTCTTCCGGCAACTGGCCGGCCATGGCGGCGGCGAATTGCTTCTGGTCGAGCTCGCCTTCCCAGCGGGCCACGACGATGGTCGCGACCGCGTTGCCGACAAAGTTGGTGAGCGCGCGGCATTCCGACATGAAGCGGTCGACGCCGAGGATCAGCGCCATGCCGGCGACCGGCACCGAGGGCACGACCGAGAGCGTCGCGGCCAAGGTGATGAAGCCGGCGCCGGTGATGCCGGCGGCTCCCTTAGAGCTCAGCATGGCGACCAGCAGAAGCAGTATCTGGTCGCCGAAGGTGAGCGGCGTGTCGGTCGCCTGGGCGATGAACAGCGCTGCCAGCGTCATGTAGATGTTGGTGCCGTCGAGGTTGAAGGAATAGCCGGTCGGGATGACCAGGCCGACCACCGAGCGGTTGCAGCCGGCGCGCTCCATCTTGGCCATCAGGCCGGGCAGCGCCGCCTCGGAGGACGAGGTGCCGAGCACCAGGAGCAATTCCTCCTTGATGTAACGGATCAGCGCCAAGATGGAAAAGCCGTTGTACCATGCGACAGCGCCCAGAACGACGAGCACGAAGAGCAGCGACGTCAGATAGAAGGTGCCGATCAGGAAGGCGAGGTTGGCGATCGCGCCTATGCCGTACTTGCCGACGGTGAAGGCCATGGCGCCGAAAGCGCCGATGGGGGCGGCCTTCATCAAAATGGCGACGAGGCGGAAGACCGGCGCGGTCAGCGCCTGGAGGAAATCGACGACCGGGCGGCCGCGTTCGCCGACCAGCGCCAGGGCGATGCCGAATAGCACCGAGAAGAACAGCACCTGCAGGATGTCGCCCTGGGCGAAGGCGCCTGTGATGGTGTCGGGGATGATGTTCATCAGGAAGCCGACGATGGTCGTGTCATGCGCCTTCTCGGTGAAGGTCGAGACCTTCGAGGCGTCGAGTGTGGCCGGATTGATGTGCATGCCGGCGCCAGGTTGGACGACGTTGGAGACGACAAGGCCGACGACGAGCGCCAGCGTCGAGAAGACGAGGAAATAGATCATCGCCTTGCCGGCGACGCGGCCGACTTTGTGCAGGTCGGAAACGCCCGCGATGCCGGTCGCCACGGTGAGGAAGATCACCGGCGCGATGACCATCTTGACCAGCTTGATGAAGGCGTCGCCAAGCGGCTTCAGCGAGGCGCCCAGGTCGGGATAGAAATGGCCAAGCAGGATGCCGGCGGCGATCGCCACCAGGACCTGGACATAGAGATGCCTGTAAAAGGGAACCTTGCCGCGCGGCTCGGCGGCAGCGATTGCTGTCTGCATGATATCCTCCGTTCGGCCCCCGATCGAAACGTTCGACCTCCCAAGGGGCCTGTTGACCTCCACAGCCTCGCGGCTGCTGCGGAAGCATCTGCAACGCGCGTGCCAGATGGTGCCGGGTGTCTCTCTTTGTTGGTTTTGTTTGATTTTTCGATTCTGTGACAGCGCCTTTGGAGAAGGCTAGTGCGGTTATCCGCATAGATCGATTTGCGCTTTGTGCGAAATCATGCACAGATGCGGCATGCTGCAACGCCCTGCCGCTGTTCTTGCTGCCACGCCCGAACTGCTTGCCGGGCGGGCGCGTCGCGCCTGGCTTCTGTTCACGGCGGTGGCGCTGCTGATCGTGCTCGCGGCGCTTTACGGCGCCGGCCTCTACGGCCGTTCGACCGAGATCGAGGCTTTAGCCACGCAAGGGCGCACCGACGCCAACCTCAAGGTCGCGCTGTTGCGCGCTGTATTGGAAAATCCGCGCGCGCTGCCGCTGCTTCTGTCGGAGGACCAGCAGGTGCATGACGCGCTGACGCAACGCAGCCCTGCCGCGATCGATATGCTCAACCGCAAGCTCGAAGGGCTGGTGTCCGGCACCAAGGCCTCGGTGCTCTACGTCACCGGCACGGACGGTCTGGCGATCGCTTCCAGCAACTGGCGCGAGCCGGTGAGCTTCGTCGGCAACGACTACGGCTTTCGCGCCTACTTCTCAGGCGCGATGCAGTCCGGCACGGCCGAATATTTCGCGCTCGGCAATGTCAGCAAGCGCCCAGGCCTTTACATCTCGCGCCGCGTGGGGAGCGCGGCGACGCCGCTCGGCGTCGTCGTGGTCAAGATGGAGTTCGACCAACTCGAGGCCGACTGGCACGAGGCCAACCGCCCGGCCTATGTCAGCGACGAGCATGGCGTGGTGCTGATCACCAGTGTGCCCTCCTGGCGCTTCCTGACGACAGAGCCGCTCAGCCGGCCGATGCTCGCCGGTATCCGCGCCAGCCAGCAATTCGGCGATGCGCCGCTGGTGCCGTTGCCGGTCACGAAACCACAACCGCTCAGCTCCGACATCGCCCTGGTCCATGCCATCACGCCCGGGGGCAGCGACGCCGAGTATCTTCGGCTGTCGACCGCGGTGCCGTCGACGCCGTGGCGGCTCGACTATCTGGTTCCGGCCGAAGCGCCGATCGCGGCGGCGCAGCGCGAGATGCGGCTGCTGACACTGGGCGTCCTTGTCCCGCTCCTCGCATTAGCCGCCTATCTGTTGTGGCGCAGGCAGTCCGCGCAGATGCGGATCGCCGCCGAGCAGGCCGCGCGGGCCGAGCTCGAGCGCCGCGTCGTCGAGCGCACGCAGGACCTCAGCCTGGCGCGCGACCGGCTGCAGGCCGAGATCGCCGACCATCGCAGCACGGAGGCGAAGCTGCAGGTGATGCAGCAGGAGCTGGTGCAGGCCAACCGGCTTGCCACCCTCGGCCAGGTCGCGGCTGGCGTCGCGCATGAGATCAACCAGCCGGTGGCGACGATCCGCGCCTATGCCGACAATGCGCGCGTCTTTCTGGAGCGCAAGCAGAGCGCGTCGGCCGAAGAGAACCTTGGCGCCATCGCGGCGCTGACCGAGCGCATCGGCTCGATCACAGAAGAGCTGAAAGCCTTTGCCCGCAAGGGCCGCACCGCCGCCGAACCGGTTGAGCTGCGCAGCGTGATCGAAGGCGCCGTGGTGCTGCTCAGGAGCCGCTTCGCCGGCCGGCTGGACGCGCTGGCGATCACGCTGCCGCCGCCGGCGCTGAAGGTGATGGGCAACCGGTTGCGGCTGGAGCAGGTGCTGATCAACCTGTTCCAGAACGCGCTGGAGGCGCTCGATGGCCGTGATGGCGCGCGGGTCGAAGTCTCCGCCACCGAAACCGCCGAAGACGTGGCGCTGGTCGTGTCCGACAACGGGCCGGGCATCCCGCCCGCGATCCTGAAATCCCTGTTCACGCCCTTCAACACCTCGAAGGAAAGGGGCCTCGGGCTCGGCCTCGTTATCTCCAAGGACATCGTCGCCGACTATGGCGGACGCATCGAGGTTTCGAGCAGCGGCCAAGGCACACGCTTCACCATCCATTTGTCGAAAGCCGGCGCGGCATGACCAGGCACGACCCAGCACCGGTGATCCTGATCGACGACGACAGCGATCTGCTCAAGGCGACAAGACAGACGCTGGAGCTTGCCGGCTTTGCGGTGTCGGCCTACTCCGTGGCGAAGAAAGCGCTGGCAGCGCTCGACAGGAATTTCGCCGGCGTGGTGGTGTCGGATATCCGCATGCCGGAGATCGACGGGCTGCAGCTTTTCGACCGCGTGCTGCGGCTCGACCCCGATATCCCTGTCATCCTGGTCACCGGTCACGGCGACATCGCCATGGCCGTCAAGGCGATCAAGGACGGCGCCTACGACTTCATCACCAAGCCTTTTGCCGCCGACCGGCTGGCGCAGAGCGTTGCGCGCGCGGCGGAAAAACGCCGGCTGGTGATCGAGAACCGCGCTTTACGAGAAGCGGCCGAGCAGGCCCAGGAGGGATTGCCGCTGATCGGCCAGACGCCGGCGATCGAGCGGCTGCGCCGGACATTGCGGCAGATCGCGGATACCGATGTCGACGTTCTGGTGACCGGCGAGACCGGCTCCGGCAAGGAGGTGGTGGCGAGCTTGCTGCACCGCTGGAGCCGCCGCGCCAAGGGCAATTTCGTGGCGCTCAACTGCGGCACGCTGCCGGAGACGGTGATCGAGAGCGAATTGTTCGGCCATGAGGCCGGCGCCTTCACCGGCGCGCAGAAAAGGCGCGTCGGCCGTATCGAGCATTCGAGCGGCGGCACGCTGTTTCTCGACGAGATCGAAAGCATGCCGGCCTCGACACAGGTGCAGATGCTGCGCGTCTTGGAAATGCGCGAGGTGACGCCGCTCGGTACCAATGAGGTGCGGCCGGTCGACCTGAGGGTGGTCGCGGCAGCCAAGGTCGATCTCGGCGATGCCAGCCAGCGCGGCGCTTTCCGCGAGGATCTCTATTACCGGCTCAATGTGGTGACGCTGTCGATCCCGCCGCTGCGCGAGCGAAGGGACGACGTGCCATTGTTGTTCGGATACTTCGCCGAGCGGGCGGCGGCCCGTTTCAGGCGCGGCGTGCCGGCAATCTCCGCCTCGGTCCAGCGCCATCTCAGCGACCATGACTGGCCGGGCAATGTGCGCGAGCTCGCTCATTTCGCCGAACGTTTCGTGCTCGGGCTCGAGGACGTTGCCGGATCGCCTCCCCCCGCGGCAACGGAACGCGACACCTCCGTGCCCTTGCCGGAACGGCTTGATCGCTACGAGGCCGAGATCATCCGCGAGACACTTGGCCGCAATGATGGCGACGTCCGGCGCACCATCGAGGCGCTCGGCATCCCGCGCAAGACCTTCTACGACAAGCTGCAACGGCACGGCATCGTGCGCAGTGATTTTTCCAAGTAGATCAGGGCCAGAGATGGAGCTGATATCGTCGGAAAACCCCTTCGCACCTTTCGGCATCATGCTGTGGGAACCGCAACGCCGTTGCGCCGTTGAAACCGACCGGGAAACCGTGGCACGTCGGCATCAGCCGGGCAGCGAATGCATCGCCGTGGCGGTTTTGCCGGGTTGCGCTCGGCAGGCGTTGATGGTTTGTTGCCGCCCAGCGGAGAACGAATGATGCGCGAATCCCTCGGCCAAGACGAATATGGCTCGACCAGTCCCTTCGACCCTGACGACCTGCCCAATCTCAATGCGATGGGGCCGGCTATGGGTGGCGGCAATGATTTCGAGAAATACGCGGTCGCCGTCATCATCGTCTTCGGCGCGCTGATCATCGGCGGCCTGATGGCTGCCTCCATGTCCTTCGGCCATCGCAACGGCTTCCTCTTCGCGCTCGGCGGCGCCACGGCGGCCTGGATTTCCGGCAATGCGCTGCTACTCGACCGGCCGCGCATCTATGCGCTGTTCGTCGCCATCGCCGCCGTGATGCTGATCGCTTCGACCATCACGCTGGTCATCTGATCAATTAATATCCCAGCGCCTCACCGGCGGCAGCGCGGCTGTCGATGGCGCCGTTGTAGCGCGCGCCGCCGCCTTTCTCGATCTGTGCCAGGCTCTTGCCACCGACCAGGATGCCAGCCGCCTGCCCCCAGGTTTGGTCGCTGAGATCGAGGTGGTAGCCCATGCTGGCAAGCAGCTTCTCTGTGTCCGGCGACAGCCCGAATGGCTCGACATAGACCGTGTCCGGCAGCCATTGATGGTGGATACGCGGAGCGTCGATCGCCTGCTGGATGTCCATGCCGTGGTCGATGACGTTGATGATCGCCTCCAGCGTGATGGTGATGATGCGCGAGCCGCCCGGGCTGCCGATGACCATGAACGGCTTGCCGTCCTTCGTGACGATCGTCGGGCTCATGGAGGATAAGGGCGTCTTCTTCGGCTGAATGGCGTTCGCTTCGCCCTGCACTAGGCCGTAGAGGTTCGGCACGCCCGGCTTCTGGGTGAAATCGTCCATCTCGTTGTTGAGCAGGATGCCGGTGCCGTCGGCGACGACGCCGGCGCCGAAGGAGCCGTTCAGCGTGTAGGTGACGGCCACCGCGTTGCCGTCCTTGTCGATGATCGAGTAATGCGTGGTTTCCTTCGACTCGCCGAAGCCCTTCGGCATCAGCTCCTTCGAGACGCCGGCGCGGAACGGGTCGATCTTGTCGCGGATGTCTTTCGCATAGGCCTTGTCGACCAGCTTCGAGACCGGATTGTCGATGAAATCAGGGTCGCCGAGCGCCGAGTTGCGGTCGACATAGGCGTGGCGCATGGCTTCCACCATGACGTGAACCGTCTCGGCCGAGCCGGCGCCGAGATAAGAGAGCGGGTAGCCCTCCAGCACGTTGAGAATCTCGCAGATGATGACGCCGCCCGAGCTCGGCGGCGGCGAGGAGATGATCTCGTAGCCGCGATAGGAACAGGTCACCGGCTTCAGCTCACGCACGGCATATTGCTCGAAATCGGGCTTGGCGAGGATGCCGCCTTTCGCGCCGCTCGCCTCGACGATTTCATCGGCGATGGCGCCTTTGTAGAAGGCGTCCGGGCCTTTTTCCGAGATCGCCGAAAGGGAGGCGGCAAGGTCCGGCTGAACGAGCTTCTCGCCGACACCGTAAGGCTTGCCGTCTTTTTTGAGGAAGATGGCGGCGGCAGCCGGGTCTTTCGCCAGCCGCTCGGCGCCGCCGGCGAATGACGCGGCGTCGCCCTGGTTGAGCACGAAGCCGTCCTTGGCGTAGGCAATCGCCGGCGCCATCAATTCCTGCCGCGGCAGCGTGCCGTATTTCTCGCGCGCCATCTCGAAGCCGGCGACCGAGCCGGGCACCCCGACCGCGAGATAGCCGTCGAGGCTGGCGCCTTTGATCGGCTTGCCGTCCTTGTCGAGATACATGGTTTTGGTCGCCGCGAGCGGCGCGCGCTCGCGGAAATCGAGAAAGGTCGTGCGGCCGTCCTTCATGCGCACGGTCATGAAACCGCCGCCGCCGATATTGCCGGCATTGGGATAGACCACGGCGAGCGCATAGCCGACGGCGACCGCGGCATCGACCGCGTTGCCGCCCTTCTTCAGCACGTCGACACCGACTTCGGTTGCAAGATGCTGGGCAGTCACCACCATGCCGTACTCGCCTTTGGCAGGAGTTGGCGAAGCGGCGAAGACGGTGGTCGGCGTGAAGGCAAAGGTGAGCGAAAGGCTGACGGCGATCAGCGTCCGGCGGGTCAAGGGCATGGCGGTGCTCCAAATGCTGCGTCCGTAGAAGAGCTACTTGGAGCGGCCGAGTCCATCCATCAATACGACCGAACACATATTGGTTTTCGCTCGCTGGCAAGTTCCAGGTTGCAGGAAGAGAGAGCCGAGGCCGATGCCAGCCAATCTCCCCCCTTGTGGGGGAGATGCCCGGCAGGGCAGAGGGGGGCGCGAAGGATCGCCAACCTTAGGATGCTCGACTATCTCCAACGGTTTAATGTGCAAACGGAAGATTTGAGATGTTGGCGGGACAGCGCCCCCCTCTGTCCTGCCGGACATCTCCCCCACAAGGGGGGAGATCAGCCACTCTCAAACGATGCCGCCGCCGCCACCCGCGACTGCCGGCCGCTCCGCCGCGACCTTCGCCCGGTAGCCCGCCTCGCGATAGGCAGCGACCGGATCGATGGCGCCGCCCTTCTTCAGCCGCGCCATGGCGAGGATCGGCTCGACATCTATGCGATAGGCGACTTTGAGCGTCTGCGTCGCCATCAAAGCATCATTGGCATCCTGAAAACCTTCCAGCGCCTTGCGATCGACCAGCAGCGCCTGCGCATAGGCGCGCTGCACCTCGACCGCCGACAGCATCAGACTCTCGATCGGATCGGTGACGTTGTGGCTCTGGTCGAGCATATGCGCGGGATCGAAGCCCTTGGCACCGGCGAGCTCCGCATCGACCAGTTCGTTGAAGACAAGGAACAGGCGGTAGGGGTCGATCGAGCCGGCGTCGAGATCGTCGTCGCCATATTTGGAATCGTTGAAGTGGAAGCCGCCGAGCTTCCCGAACTGGATCAGCCGCGACACGATCATCTCGATGTTGACGTTGGGCGCGTGGTGGCCGAGATCGACCAGGCAGAAGGCCTTGTCGCCGAGCTCCTTGGCGATGATGTAGTTGGTGCCCCAGTCCTGCACGACCGTCGAATAGAAGGCCGGCTCATACATCTTGTGCTCGGTGAACAGCCGCCAGTCATCCGGCAGACCGGCATAGATCTCGCGCATGGCGTCGAGATAGCGCTCGAAAGCCTTTGCGAAATTGACCTGGCCGGGGAAGTTGGAGCCGTCGCCGATCCACACCGTCAGCGCTTTCGATCCAAGCGTCTTGCCGATCTCGATGCATTCAAGATTGTGCTCGACCGCTTGGCGGCGCGTGCCGGCATCGGCATGCGACAGCGAGCCGAACTTGTAGGAGAGCTTCTGGTCCTTGGCATCGGAGAAGGTGTTGGAATTCATGGCATCGAAGCCGAGGCCGAAGCGGGACGCCGCCTGCTTCAACCGGTTCGGATCGGCCTTGTCCCATGGGATGTGAAGCGAGACGGTGGGCGTTGCCTGCGTCAGCTGGCTGGTGACGGCGCAGTCCTCGATCTTGTCGAAGATGTCGCGCGGCTCGCCGGCACCGGGAAAGCGGGCAAAGCGCGTGCCGCCGGTGCCGACGCCCCAGGACGGGATCGCGACGCCGAATTTCTCGACCTTGTCGCGGATGGCGTCGATGGCGATGCCGCGCCGGTCAAGGCGCTCGCCTAGCGCGGCGTAGTCGCGCTCGAGATCGGCCCGGCGCGCGGCGTTGCTTTTTTCGACGACGTCAGTCGAGATGATCGTTTCGGACACTGCACTTCCTCCCAGTATTCGTCGGCTGGCGCTGCCCCTCATCCGCCCTTCGGGCACCTTCTCCCCCTAGAACGGGGAGAAGGGAAGCGCGTGCCTAACGCGTAAAGCTCTGCGCGTTGCCGGCGTCGACGTTGACGATGTTCCCCGTGGACTTGGCCGACATGCCGGAGGCGAAGAAATAGATCGCTTCGGCGATGTCCTCCGGGAAGACCGACCGCTTCAGCATCGAGCGCGAGCGGTAATGCTCCTCGAGGTCGTCGGTCGACATCTTGTAGGCGGCGGCACGCTGTTCCTTCCATTCGCCGGTCCAGATCTTGGAGCCGCGCAGCACGGCGTCCGGATTGACGACATTGACCCTGATCTGCGCCTCCGCCCCTTCCAGAGCGAGGCAGCGGGCCAGATGGATCTCGGCAGCCTTGGCCGTGCAATAGGCGGACGCGTTCGGCGAGGCGGCGAGCCCGTTCTTGGAGGCGACGAAAACCACATTGCCGCCGATCTTCTGGGCGCGGAACAGCCGGAAAGCCTCGCGCGAAACGAGGAAGTAGCCGGTGGACAGGATGTCCATGTTCTTGTTCCACAAGGTCAGCGTTGTCTCCTCAATCGGCGCCGAGGAGGCTAGCCCGGCATTGGAAACCAGGATGTCGATGCCGCCGAATTCAACCGACGCTTCGGCAAAGCCTGAGGCTACCTGATCTTCCGAAGTCACGTCGATCCGCACCGGACGGACGAAATCTTTGCCGTAGGCCTTCGACAGTTCCTCATTGGCGCTGGCCAAAGCGGCATCGTCGATATCGGCGAGCACCACGCAGGCGCCTTCGCGAAGCAGCCGGTTGGCGGTGGCGCGGCCGATGCCGCCGGCGCCGCCGGTGACCAGCGCGATCTGGCCGACCAGCGCCTTCGGCTTCGGCAGGCGCTGGAGCTTGGCTTCCTCAAGCTGCCAGTATTCGATGTCGAAGGCTTCCTGGGCAGGCAGGCCGACATAGGACGAGACCGTCGAGGCGCCGCGCATGACATTGATGGCGTTGACATAGAACTCGCCGGAAATGCGCGCCGTCGCCTTGTCGCCGGCAAAGGTGAACATGCCGACGCCCGGCATCAGATAGACCACGGCATTGGGATCGCGGATGGCGGGCGAGTCCGGATGCTTGCAGCTGTCATAGTAGGCCTGATAGCCGACGCGGTATTCGGCGATGTCGTCGGCCAGGCGCGCGATGACGGCATCGACATCCGGCTTTGCGGGATCGAACTCGATCACCAGCGGCCGAATCTTGGTGCGCAGGAAGTGATCGGGGCAGGAGGTGCCGAGCGCCGCCAGCGGCCGCAAGTCCTTCGAATTGACGAATTCGAGCACGGCGGGCTGGTCATCGAAATGGCCGAGCTTATGGCTCTTTTCGGAGATGAGGCCGCGGATCCGCGGCATCAGCTTGGCCGCGATGGCGCGGCGCGCGGAAGCGTCGAGCGGCTGGACCGCCTCGCCGCCGAAGATCGCCTTTCCCTCGGATTTGCGCTCGAACCAGTCGATCGCCTGGTTGATCACCGAGATCGTCGTCTCGTAGCACTCCTTGGGCGTGTCGCCCCAGGTGAACAGGCCATGGCTTTCCAGCACGACGCCCTTGGCATCAGGGTTCTCGAGGCAGAATTTCTCCAGCCACAGGCCGAGCTCGAAGCCCGGCCGTTTCCACGGCAGCCAGCCGATGGCGCCGCCGAATATCTCCTTGGTGATCGCCTTGGAATCCTTAGCGGCGGCGACCGCGATGATGGCGTCGGGATGCATGTGGTCGACGCAAGCCTTCGGCACGAAGGCATGCAGCGGCGTGTCGATCGAAGCCGCGCGCGGATTGAGGTTGAAGGTGCAGTGGGGCAGATAGGCCACCATCTCGTCCTCATGCTCGACCCCGCGATACAGGCCCTTCAGCGCCCGCAGCTTTTGCATGTAGAGGGTGGCAAAACCGTCAAGCTTGATCGAGGCGCTGTCGCCGCCCGAGCCCTTGACCCACAGCACCTCGACCTCCTCACCGGTGAGCGGGTCCTTCTGCCAGACCTTGGACGAGGTGTTGCCGCCGCCATAGTTGGTGACGCGCTTGTCGGATCCCAGCGTGTTCGAGCGATAGACCAAGAGCTCAGGACCGCTCATCCCTTCGGCCTTTGCATCGTCCCAAAGATTGGCGAGGCGCGAGCCGGAGCGCTTGTCGAGCATAGGTATCCTCCCTTGGAGCGCGATGCCGCGCCCCTCATTTCTCGTCCGGGAATGTCTACGCAAGCGCCGCGCTTGTCAATCACAAACGATCAATATCGATCATATTGCACTGCACAATGAAAATATATGATCGGAAATGATTGACACTGCGCGTTTTCTAAGGCCTGATGCTTGGGCAGGGAGGAACCATGCACGAGAAAGAGCGCCACAGGATCATTCTGTCCGCCGTCCAGGAAAAGCCTGTGGTGACGGTGCAGGAGATGGTCGAACTGACGGACTCCTCCGAGGCGACGATCCGGCGCGACATCGCGGCGCTGCATGTACAAAAGCGCCTGCGCCGGGTGCGCGGCGGCGCCGAGGCGATCTCGCCGCCGCAGTTCATCGGCCTTGCCGGCCGCCCCTTTTCCGTCAACGAGACGCTGAACGCCGCGCAGAAACGGGCGATCGCGCGGGAAGCCGTGAACCTTTGCGCGGACGGCGAGCCGATCATCATCAATGGCGGCACCACCACTTTCCAGATGGTGCATTTCCTGACCGGACGCCGCATGCCGATCTTCACCAATTCCTTCCCGATCGCCGAGCATCTGCTCAAGCACTCGAAGAATACGGTGATGCTGTCGGGCGGCACGATCTACCGCGAGCAGAACATCGTCTTGTCGCCCTTCGACAATGACGTGACGCGCAACTTCTATGCGCGGCGCATGTTCATGGGCGCGCAGGGGCTGGGGCCGCTCGGGCTGATGGAAGGCGATCCGCTGCTGATCCAGGCCGAGCAGAAATTGATCGACCAGGCCGATGAATTGGTGGTGCTGGTCGATTCCTCGAAATTCCGCATGCGCTCCAGCCTGATCCTGTGCGGGCTGTCGCGCATCGCGACCGTGATCACCGACGACGGCATCGAGGACCGCGAGGCCAAGATGCTGGAAACGGCGGGCGTGGCGCTGATCGTCGCCCGCAGACAGTCAAGCGACAAGGAGGAATCTTCACTGCAGGCCTGAGGAAACTCGCGCCCGCAGCGGCGATGGAATGCAACGCTCAAGGGAGGATATTCGATGAGCTTTTTGAAGAAACTACTGGTTACGGCGGCCTTTTCCGCCGCCATGTTCGTGAATGCCGCCTATGCCGAGAACGTCAAGATCGCGCTGGTGGTGAAGTCGCTCGGCAACGGCTTCTTCGACGCCGCCAACAAGGGCGCCGAGGAAGCGGCCAAGGAACTGGGCGATGTCGATGTCATCTATACCGGTCCGACCAAGGCTACCGCCGAAGCCCAGATCGAGGTGATCAATTCGCTGATCGCGCAGAAGGTCAATGCGATCGCCGTTTCAGCCAATGATGCCGACGCGCTGGTGCCGGTGCTGAAGAAGGCGATGGACCGCGGCATCACCGTGATCTCGTGGGACTCCGGCGTCGCCAAGGAAGGCCGCCAGCTCCACCTCAATCCGTCCGACACCGGCCTGATCGGCGAGACCATCATCAAGCTCGCCGCCGACTACCTGCCTGAAGGCGGCGACGTCGCCATCCTGTCGGCCTCCTCGACCGCGACCAACCAGAACGCCTGGATCGAAGCGGCCAAGAAGGTGCTGCCGGAGAAGTTCCCGAAGATCAAGCTGGTCGCCACTGTCTATGGCGATGACGACTCGGCCAAGAGCACGGATGAAGCCAAGGGCCTCTTGAAGTCCTACCCGAACCTCAAGGCGATCATCGCGCCGACCACGGTGGGCGTCGTCGCCGCCGCGCAGGTCGTCACTGACGAGAACCTGATCGGCAAGGTCAACGTCACCGGCCTCGCGCTGCCGTCGGAGTTCAAGAAGTTCATCGACAACGGCGCTTCGCAGGCTGTCGCTCTCTGGAACCCGATCGACCTCGGCTATTCGGCGATCTATCTCGCCCATGACCTGGCGGTGAAGAAGGAAGAAGCCAAGCCCGGCGCCACGCTGTCGATCGGCCGCGTCGGCAAGGTGACGCTCGATGACACCAACTCGGCCGCCATGGCTCCGCCTTTCCAGTTCGACAAGACCAACATCGAGAAGTTCTCGAAGATCTATTGATCCTGGAACCAACGGAGCTGCCCCCTCATCCGGCCGCTTCGCGGCCGCCTTCTCCCCATGGGGAGAAGAGCCTGGAGCCAGACTCGCAAAACTCCTCTCCCCTCGGGGAGAGGTCGACCGAGCGAAGCGGAGGTCGGGTGAGGGGGAGTCAACACGGAATATAGACGGGCTTGATACGACTATGGATACGACGGCCCATCACGGCAAAGTAGACGAACGGCCCCCAGCCTCGGCTCCTCGCCTGACGCTCTCCGGCATCTCGAAAAGTTTTCCGGGCGTGCGCGCGCTGCACAATGTCAGCCTGTCGCTCTATCCCGGACAGGTGACGGCGCTGATCGGCGAGAACGGCGCCGGCAAGTCGACGCTGGTCAAGATCATGACCGGCATCTACCAGCCCGATTCAGGTGAGATCAGCATCGACGGCCAGGCCGCGACGCTGCCCAGCGCGCATGCCGCTTTCGGCCACGGCATCACCGCCATCCATCAGGAGACGGTGCTGTTCGACGATCTGTCGGTCGCCGAAAACATCTTCCTCGGCCACGCGCCGCGCACCCGCTTCGGCACCATCGATTGGCGCACCATGCGCAAGAACGCCCGCGAGGTGCTGGAGACGATGCGCGCCGGCCACATCGATGCCGACACGCGGCTGAAGGATCTCGGCATCGCCAACAAGCATCTGGTTGCGGTTGCCCGCGCCATGTCGATCGACGCGCGCATCGTCATCATGGACGAACCGACCGCTGCCCTTTCGATGAAGGAGATCGAGGAACTTTTCCTGCTGATCGAATTCCTGAAGAGCGAAGGCAAGGCGGTGCTCTTCATCAGCCACAAGTTCGACGAGATCTATCGCATCGCCGACCGCTACACCGTCTTCCGCGACGGCGAGATGATCGGCGAAGGCCTGCTCAAGGATACCGGCCAGAACGAGATCGTGCGCATGATGGTCGGCCGCAACGTCGACCATATCTTTCCGCAGCGCGAGCCGAAGATCGGCGCGCCGGTGCTTTCCATCTCCGGCCTGTCGCATCCGACCGAGTTCGACGACATCGGCTTCGAATTGCGCAAGGGCGAGATCCTCGGCTTCTACGGGCTGGTCGGCGCCGGGCGCAGCGAGGTGATGCAGGCGATCGCCGGCATCACCCGCACCAGCCGAGGTACCATCTCACTCGACGGCAAGACGATCGCCCCGAAATCGGCGGCGGATTCGATCGAGGCCGGCATCGTCTACGTGCCGGAAGAACGCGGCAAGCAGGGCGTGGTGATCGGCCTGCCGATCTTCCAGAACGTGTCGCTGCCGTCGCTGAAGCACACCTCGAAATCCGGCGTGCTGAGGCTCGTGGAAGAATTTTCGCTCGCCCGCTCCTACACCGAGCGGCTTGATCTGCGCGCCTCATCGCTCAGCCAGGATGTCGGCACGCTTTCCGGCGGCAACCAGCAGAAGGTGGTCATCGCCAAATGGCTGGCGACGACGCCGAAGGTGATCATCCTCGACGAGCCGACCAAGGGCATCGACATCGGCTCCAAGGCCGCCGTGCACGGCTTCATGGCCGAGCTGGTCGCGGAAGGCCTGTCAGTGATCATGGTCTCGTCGGAACTGCCCGAAATCCTCGGCATGTCCGACCGCGTCGTGGTCATGCGCGAGGGTCGTATCGCGGCCACCTATGACAACAAAGGGCTGGACGCCGAGATGCTGGTTCGAACGGCGGCGGGGATCGCGGCATGAAGAGCTTCCTCAAATATCGCGAGATCTGGCTGCTCGCCGGAATCGTCGTGCTGATCGGGCTGATCTCGACGCGCTTCCCCGGCTTCGCCAACCCCGCCAATCTGCGTCAGGTCTTCAACGACACCTCGATCCTGATGATCCTGGCGCTGGGTCAGATGGTGGTGATCCTGACGCGCTCGATCGATCTCTCGATGGCGTCCAACCTCTGCTTCACCGGCATGGTGGTGGCGATGCTCAACGCCGCGCATCCGGCGATCCCGATCCCGGTGCTGATCGTGATCGCTCTTGCCGTCGGCCTGGTGCTTGGCGCCATCAACGGCTTCCTGGTCTGGCGGCTGAACATCCCTTCGATCGTGGTGACGCTTGGCACGCTCACCATCTATCGAGGCGCCACCTTCGTCGTCTCGGGCGGCGCCTGGGTCAATGCCGACCAGATGAGCTCGGACTTCATCAATTTCCAGCGCGCCGCCTTCCTCGGCCTGCCGGTTCTGTCCTGGATCGCGCTTTTGGTCATCGCGCTGTTCTTCCTGGTGATGACGCGCACGCAGATCGGCCGCTCGATCTACGCCATCGGCGTCAATCCGACCGCCTCGGTCTATGCCGGCATCGATGTCGGCCGCACAAAATTCATCGTCTTTTGCATTTCCGGCATGATCGGCGGGCTTGCAGGCTATCTGTGGATCTCGCGCTACGTCATCGCCTCAGTCGAGGTCGCCAACGGCTATGAGCTCAACATCATCGCCGCCTGCGTGATCGGCGGCATCTCGATCGCCGGCGGCATCGGCTCGGTCGGCGGCGCGGTGCTGGGCGCGCTGTTCCTCGGCATCATTTCCAACGCGCTGCCGGTCATAAACATCTCGCCCTTCTGGCAGATGGCGATCTCGGGCAGCGCCATCATCCTGGCCGTGGTGCTCAACGCGCGCGGCGAGCGCCGGCAGGGCCGCATCATCCTGAGAAAGGCGGAAGCGGCATGACCGACACCCCTGCCCCGCGCCATATCCCCGACCGGCTCGACAAGCCGCTGTCCTCGGCGATCTTCTCCTGGGAGGCGCTGCTCGTCGTCATCGCGGTCTTGATCTTCGCGGTGAACAGTTTTGCTTCGCCCTACTTCCTCGATCCATGGTCGCTGTCGGACCTGACCTTCAACTTCACCGAAAAGGGCCTGATCGCTTTAGCCATGGCGCTGCTGATCATCTCGGGCGAGATCGACCTGTCGGTCGCGGCGATCGTGGCTTTAGCCTCGACGATGATGGGCATGGCCCTGCAGGCCGGCGCCGGCACGCCGGTGCTGATGGCAATCGGCGTCGTCGTGGGACTCGGCTGCGGCGCCTGCAACGGGCTGCTTGTCACCCGGCTCGGCCTGCCTTCCATCGTCGTCACCATCGGCACGATGAGCCTGTTCCGCGGCATCGCCTTCATCATCCTCGGCGACCAGGCCTACAAGGGCTATCCGGAGAGCTTCGCCTTCTTCGGCCAGGGCTATGTCTGGGGGGTCTTCTCGTTCGAGCTGGCGCTGTTCCTCGTCGCGGCGCTGATCTACTGGTTCGTGCTGCACCGCACGAGCTTCGGCCGCCGCGTCTTCGCCATCGGCAACAACCCGGTCGCCTGCCAGTTTTCCGGCGTGCGCGTCGACCGCATCAAATTCATCCTGTTTTGCCTGACCGGGCTGATGTCGGGCATAGCCTCGGTGTTGATCACCTCGCGGCTTGGCTCGACGCGGCCGTCGATCGCGCAGGGCTATGAGCTTGAGGCGATCACCATGGTGGTGCTCGGCGGCGTCTCGATCCTCGGCGGCGCCGGCAGCATCCTGGGCGTCGTGCTCGCCGCCTTCATCATGGGGCTGGTGACGTTCGGCCTCGGACTGCTCAACGTGCCCGGCATCGTCATGTCGATCTTCATCGGCCTGTTGCTGATCATCGTCATCGCGCTGCCGATCGTCTGGCGGCGGCTGCGCGAGGGGCGCTTCGCCTGATGGAGAAGTACGCCTTCAAGATGAAGCTCAATCCCGGCATGAAGGCCGAGTACAAGCGCCGCCATGACGAGATCTGGCCCGAGCTGGTCGCGCTGCTGAGAGAGGCCGGCGTCTCCGATTATTCGATCTATCTCGACGAGGAGACCAACATCCTGTTCGGGGTGCTGTGGCGCCGCGATGACCACGGCATGGCCGATCTTCCGAAGCACCCTGTGATGCAGCGCTGGTGGGCGTATATGGCCGATGTCATGGAGACCAAACCCGACAACGAGCCGGTGGCGGCGCCGCTGGAAACCGTGTTCCATATGGCATGATCGTCGCCGTCATCGATATTGGCAAGACCAACGCCAAGGTGGCGCTGGTCGATCTCGCGACACTGAGCGAGATTGCGCTGCGCCGCTTCGCCAACGCGCCGGTGCGGCAGGCGCCCTATCCGCATCACGATGTCGAGGCGCTGTGGACGTTCATCCTGAACAGCCTCGCCGATCTCAACCGCGAACGGCAGATCGATGCGATCTCGATCACCACGCATGGCGCCACCGGCGCGCTGGTCGACCGCTCAGGCGAACTGGTGCTGCCTGTGCTCGATTACGAATTCGACGGTCCCGGTCAGCTTGCGGCCGACTATGACGCCGTGCGCCCGCCTTTCGGCGAAACCGGCACGCCGCGGTTGCCCATCGGCCTCAATCTCGGCGCGCAGTTCTTCTGGCAGCAGAAGCGTTTCCCGGCGGAATTCACCAAGGCCACCGCGATGCTGATGTATCCGCAATACTGGGCGCTGCGGCTGACCGGCGTCGCCGCCAATGAGGTGAGCTCGCTCGGCTGTCACACCGATCTCTGGAACCCCTGGACGTCCGATTACTCGTCGCTGGTCGACCGGATGGACTGGCGCCGGCTGATGGCGCCGGTGCGACCGGCAAAGGATCGGCTTGGCCCGATCCTGCCGGAGCTGGCGCGGCGGACAGGGCTCGACCCGCAGACGCTCGTGTTCTGCGGGCTGCACGATTCCAACGCCTCGCTGCTGCCGCACCTTTTATCCGACACACCGCCCTTCTCCGTCGTCTCGACCGGCACATGGGTGGTGTCGATGGCGGTGGGCGGCAGGAGGGTCGAGCTCGACCCGGCGCGCGACACCCTGGTCAATGTCAACGCGCTCGGCGATCCGGTGCCTTCGGCGCGCTTCATGGGTGGGCGCGAGTTCTCGCTTCTGACCGACGGCCAAAGCCAGGAATGGAGCGAAGACGATGTTGCCGCCGTTCTGGCGCGACGGGTGCTGCTCCTGCCTGCCACTCAGCAGGGTTCGGGACCGTTTCCGCATCGCGGCGCACAGTGGGTCAATGCCGAGGACTTGAGCGCCGGCCAGCGCTTCGCCGCCATCTGGTTCTATCTGGCGCTGACGACCGCGACCTGCCTTGGTCTCATCGGTGGCGACGGGCCGACGATTGTCGAAGGGCCCTTCGCCCGGAACCTGCTTTTCATCAGAATGCTGGCGGCAGCTACCAAGCGACCGGTCATTGCGTCAGAGACCTCGACCGGGACCAGCATCGGCGCCGCCTTGTTAGCCTCAGATCGCGTCATCGCGATGAGCAAGGGTGAGCGCACAGAACCACCGACCGATCAGTCCTGGGGCGGATATGCTCGGGCTTGGCGCCGCTCTACTTGACAGGTTGGCGCCGCCCCCTCATTGCCCAGCCGGGCATTTCTCCCCGTAAGTGACGGGGCCGTCACCGGCGATTTCGCCAATTTTCAACGCCGCGGAAATGCGTGTCGGCATGGCCACAGCTCTCTTCTCCCCGTTCAACGGGGAGAAGATGCCGGCAGGCGGATGAGGGGCAGCGCCGATCTCGGCAATTAAAGCCTTCAGCGCGCCATCCCGTAAAGCAGTCCCCGCGGATCGATCTGCGGCTTTCTGCCGGCGACGACATCGGCCACGAACTGCCCCGAGCCGCAGGCCATGGTCCAGCCGACATGGCCATGGCCGGTGTCGAGGTAGAGATTGCGGTATTTCGCCCGGCCGATGACCGGCACCGAATTCGGCATCATCGGCCGCAGGCCGGCCCAGAGCACGGCCTTCTTCTCGTCGAAGGCGCCGGGAAAAAGATCCTTGCCGGTTTCGAGGATGGTCCGGAAATCGCCCGGCTTGAAGCTACGGTCGAAGCCGGTGAACTCGGCCGTAGAGGACATGCGCAGGCGATTGCCGAGCCTGGAATAGCCGATCAGGCGGTCCTCGTCGGCGCCGCCCATGGTCGGCCCCTTGCTCTCGTCCTCGAGCGGGATGGTCGCGGTGTAACCCTTCACCGGGTAGACCGGCAGGTCGATACCGTAGCGGCGGCCGAGCAGGCCGCTTTCCGGTCCCATAGAGATGACGACGGCATCGCCGGTGACCGGTCCTGCCGAGGTCATCACCGCGCGCACCCGATCTCCCTCGATGTCGAGGTCCTCAACCGTCGTGCCGAACAGGAATTTCACGCCGAGCTTCTCGGCGGCATAGGCGGCGAGCCGGTCGGTGAACTGCTTGGAATCGCCGGTCTGGTCGATCGGCGAATAGATGCCGCCGGCGATCTTTTCCTTCACGCCGGCAAGACCAGGCTCCAGCTCGACCAGACGCTCGCGGTCGACGATCTCGATCGGCAGGCCGTGCTCGCCCAGATAGCGGTAATGGTCGGTGCCGGTGTCCAGGCTCTTTTGCGAGCGAAAGAAGTAGAGAATGCCCTTCTTGCGCTCGTCATAATGGATGCCGGTTTCCTCCGACAATTGATTGATGCACTCGCGAGAATGGAGCGCGAGCCTCAACTTGACGTCGGTGTTGGCGCGCAGCCGGGTCACCGTGCATTCGCGCAGGAAGCGCAGGCTCCAGGCATAGAAATAGGGATCGAGGCGCAGCCTGACCTTGATGCCGAGATCGTGGTTCCAGAGCGCGCGCAGGAAGGTCTTCAGCGCCGCGGGCGAAGCCCAGGCGGTGGCGTCGCCCGGCGAGACCAGGCCGGCATTCGACTGGCTAGTGCCGCGCGCCACCGCTTCATGGCGCTCGATCACCGTCACCTCGTGACCGTCCCTTGCCAGATAATAGGCGGCCGCCGTGCCAACCACGCCGGCGCCGAGAACCAAGACCTTCATGCCGTTCCCTCAAGCATCATCGCAGCGGCGGGCCCGCGCGCCGCCGCTGCATGAGGCTCAATACCGCGTCTATAGGCGCCCCGCGAGCCCTTGGCCCAACAGATCAGTTTCGAACGGAGTTCTTGGTCGTCAGGATCCGTTCCCAGGCCAGCGCGTCGTTGACGATCAGGTCGAGATCGTCGCGCTGCGGCGTCCAGCCGAATTCCTTGCGGGCAAGCTCGGAATTGGCGACCACGGCTGCGGCGTCGCCCGGCCGGCGGTCCCCCATGCGCACGTCGAAGTCATGGCCGAAGGCGCGGCGCACGCTGTCGATCACCTCCAGCACCGAATAGCCGTGGCTGTAGCCGCAATTGGCGACGAGACTGCCGCCGCCATCACGCAGCCGCTGCAGCGCCAACCGGTGCGCGGCAGCGAGATCGCTGACATGGATGTAGTCGCGCATGCAGGTGCCGTCCGGCGTCGCATAATCGGTGCCGAAGACCTGCATGAAGGGCCGCTTGCCGAGCGCGGTCTCGCAGGCGACCTTGATGAGATGCGTGGCGCCGGGCGTCGATTGTCCGGTCCGGCCCTTCGGATCGGCGCCGGCGACATTGAAATAGCGTAGCGCCGTATAGCGGATGTCGTGCGCCAACGCTGCATCGCGCAGCATCCATTCGCTCATCAGCTTGGAAAGGCCGTAAGGCGATTCCGGCGCAAGGCGGGCATCCTCGCGCACCGGCTCCAGCCCGGCGCCGCCATAGACGGCGGCGGTGGAGGAGAAGATGAAATGCGGCACGCCCTCGCGCACGGCCGTTTCGATCAGCGTGCGGGTCTTGCAGGTGTTGTTTTCGTAATAGCCAAGTGGGTCGGCGACCGATTCCGGCACCACGATCGAGCCGGCGAAGTGGATGATGGCGTCGACCTTGTTGTCGCGGATGATCCGGCCGACCAGATCACGATCGGCGACATCGCCGACGGTGAGCCTTGCTTCCGGGGCGACCGCCCATTCGAAACCGGTGGAAAGCCGGTCGAGCACCACGACGCTCTCGCCGGCGTCCAGCAGTTCCCAGACCATGTGGCTGCCGATATAACCGGCACCCCCTGTCACCAAAACCGTCATCATCTACCTCGCTGATCAAGATTTATCGGAAACTGTCTCAACAGCCACCGCGCTGGAAAACCCGCCGCAAGCCCACTAGCCTCCCTATGTGTTAAGTCCGTAACAGTTCGTCGCGCCCGAGGCATCGTACTGAAACCAAGTTGCTTCAAACAGCAGGGAATAGGCCACGATCCGGCATCGTTAGGAACAGGGCACGGGCGTGGCATTTTGACCGGTTGGGCGCGGTGGACGCGGCATGGGGCAGTGATTATGATCCGGCCCAAAATTGGGAAGTCGACATGAACTATCAGCGGTTCTTCGAGGATGCGATCGACCAGCTCCACGCCGAGCGTCGCTATCGCGTTTTCGCCGACCTGGAGCGCATCGTGGGCAAGTTCCCGCGCGCCATCTGGCGTTCCAACGGCCGCGCCCAGGAAATCACTGTATGGTGCTCCAACGACTATCTCGGCATGGGCCAGAACGAGGACGTGATTGCCGCCTTCCAGAACGCGGCCGCCAAGATGGGCTCGGGCGCCGGCGGCACCCGCAACATTTCCGGCACCTCCAACCCCCTGGTCGAGCTCGAGCAGGAGCTCGCCGATCTGCATGACAAGGAGGCAGCGCTGGTCTTCACCTCCGGCTTCGTCTCCAACGAGGCCTCGATCTCGACCATCGCCAGGCTCCTGCCCAACTGCCTGATCATCTCGGACGAGCTCAACCATGCCTCGATGATCGAAGGCGTGCGGCGCTCGGGCGCGGAGAAGAAGATCTTCCGCCACAATGACGTCGCGCATCTGGAGAGCCTCTTGCAGGCCGCGGGGCGCGAGCGCGCCAAGCTGATCGTCTTCGAAAGCGTCTATTCGATGGACGGCGACATCGCGCCGATCAGAGAGATCGTCGAGCTCGCCGAACGCTACAACGCCATGACCTATATCGACGAGGTCCATGCCGTAGGCATGTACGGACCGCGCGGCGGTGGCATCACCGAACGCGAAGGCTTGGCCGACCGCATCGACATCATCGAGGGCACTTTGGCCAAGGCCTTCGGCACGCTTGGCGGCTACATCGCCGGCACCAGCGCCGTCATCGATGCGGTGCGCTCCTATGCGCCGGGCTTCATCTTCACCACCGCGCTGCCGCCGGCGATCGCCGCCGCCGCCACCACCTCGATCCGGCATCTCAAGCGCTCGCAGACCGAGCGCGACGCGCAGCAGCGCCAGGCGGCCAGAACCAAGCAGGTGCTTGCCGCGGCCGGGCTGCCGGTGATGGAATCGGCCACGCATATCGTGCCGGTGCTGGTCGGCGACCCCGAGCTTTGCAAGATGGCCAGCGACCGGCTGCTTGGCGTGCACGGCGTCTACATCCAGCCGATCAACTATCCGACGGTGCCGCGCGGCACCGAGCGGCTGCGCATCACGCCGACGCCATTCCATTCGGACGCGCTGATCGCCGAGCTGCAGGACGCGCTGGTCGAGACCTGGGATGCGCTGGGCATTCCCTATGCCAGCTCCGGCCGTCCCGCCGTCGCCAAGAGCGACCGGATCATTCCGCTGCTGGTGCCGAAGTCGGGCGGCTGAAGCCGCCTCTCTCACACCGTCTTCATCCACCTCGCCAGGCGATGCGCCGCTTCCTCGAGCTGATCGAGGCGGCGGTGGAAGCATAGTCTGAGGAAGGCTTCGCCGCCGGGGCCGAAGGCGGTGCCAGGCGCCAGGCCGACATTGGCGTTATCGACGATGTCGAAGGCGGCGGTTCGGGAATCGCTGATGCCGTCGACCCTGAAGAACAGATAGAACGCGCCCTGCGGCACGGTGAAACGCGCCTTGCCGGTCGCGCCGAGTATGTCGCAGACGAGATCGCGAGCGGCGCGTGCACGCTCCACTTGTTCGGTGATGAAGCCGTCGCCCTCGTCGAGGGCAGCAACCGCGCCGCGCTGCATGAACTGGGCGACGCCCGAGGTCGAGTACTGGATCAGGTTTTCGAACACCTGCTGCAAGGCTGGATGGGTCTTGATCCAGCCGACACGCCAACCCGTCATCGCCCAGTTCTTGGAGAAACTGTTAACGAACAGGATATGGTCGTCGGCCGTGGCGACGTCGAGGAAGGACGGCGCGCGGCCATGGCCGTAGTGGAACAGCGAATAGATCTCGTCGGCAATGATCCACAGGCCCTTTTGGCGGGCGAGATCGAGGATTGCCTGCAGCGTCTGCCTGTCGGCGGTCCAGCCGGTCGGGTTGGACGGCGTGTTGATGAACAACAGCTTCGTGAGCGGCGTGATCGCGGAGGCGATCTTTTCGACATCGCAGGACCAGCCATTGCCGGACTGGTCGAGGGTGACCGGCACCGGAACGGCGCCCGCCACGCCGGCGGCCGCGGCGAAATTCGGCCAAGCCGGCGAGAGGTAGATCACCTCGTCGCCGCTGCCGGCGATCGCGTCGATGGCCAGTTGGATGGCGTGCATGCCGGATCCGGTGACGATGAACTCCTCCTCGGCGAAGGTCTTGCCAAAATGCCTGGCGTAGTAGCGGGCGAGCGCCTGCCTGAGCTCGGGAATGCCCTTCTGCCAGGTGTAGAACGTCTCGCCATCGGCCAGTCCCTTGGCGGCGGCATCGCTGATGAAGGCCGGCGTGGGCAGATCGCCCTCGCCAGCCCAGAGCGGGATCAGGCCTTCGCGCAGGCGGCCATGATTGACGACAGCGACGATGCCGCTTTCGGGCGCCGCGCGGGCTTCGGCGCGCAAGGTCTCGATCAGGGTCATGCAAGAATCCGTCCGTTTTTTCGCGACTGCTAGCCTCTTTTACGACAGCCGCAAACAGAAAACCCCGGCCGCAAGCGGCCGGGGTTTTGGTCCAGGGCGCCCGTTGAGGAGTTACCTTCTCGCCAGCAGGTCGCGGATCTCAGTCAGAAGCTGTACGTCGGCGGGCGGCGGTGCCGCGGCAGCAGCCGGCTTCTCGCGCTCCAGCCGCCTGCGCAGATTGTTCACCGCCTTGACCATCAGGAAGATGATGAAGGCAAGAATCAGGAAATTCAGCACGACCGTGATGAAGCTGCCATAGGCGAAGACGGCGCCTTCTTTCTTGGCATCGGCCAGCGTGGCCGAATGGACGTTCGATGACAACCCGAAGAAGTAGTTGTTGAAGTCCAGCCCGCCGAAAATCGCGCCGATGATCGGCATGATGATGTCGTTGACGAGCGAGTCGACGATCTTGCCGAAGGCGGCGCCGATGATGACGCCGACGGCTAAGTCCATCACATTGCCCTTGGAAATGAATTCCTGGAATTCTTTCAGCATTCGGCCCTCCTTGCCATGACCGGCCGTGCAGCCGCCCCGGCTCTCCGGCACCGATCCGAAGCCACAATAACAAAAACCCCCGGTTGAAAAACCGGAAAAAAGGGCGAAGACACCGGTTTGTGCTTACCTGCCTCGTCAGCCGCATATGCGCCAAAAGCCGCGATGGACTTGGGCTCCAAGCTGTGGTTGCGTCTTAACGACCGGATGAGGAAACCGGCCAGGGAGGAAGTGCGGACCGTGCAAGGCTGGTTCGTCGTCATCATCGCGATCGCCTATGTGACGCTGCTTTTCGCCATCGCCAGCGTCGGCGACCGGCGCTCGGTGGCAGCCGGGCTCGGCCGGGCGCGGCCTTTCATCTACGCGCTCAGCCTCGCCATCTACTGCACTTCCTGGACTTTCTTCGGCTCGGTCGGCCTTTCCTCCGAGCGCGGCCTCGAATTCCTCGGCATCTATACCGGTCCAGTGCTGGTCTTCGTATTCGGCTTCCCGCTGCTCAACCGCATGATCCGGCTGGCAAAAAGCGAGAAGATCACCTCGATCGCGGACTTCCTCGGAGCCCGCTACGGCAAGAGCTTCACCGTCGCGGCGATCGCGACGCTGATCGCGACCATCGGCGCGGTGCCCTACATTGCGCTGCAGCTCAAGGCGATCTCGGGTTCCGTCAGCCTGATGGTCGAGCACTATACGGGCTCGCCCCCCTCTTTCGATCCGTTCGTCAGCGATATCTCGCTGGTGGTGGCGATGCTTTTGGCGCTGTTCGCGGTGCTGTTCGGCACCCGCCATGCCGATGCCACGGAACATCAGGACGGACTGGTTCTGGCGGTGGCGGTCGAGACCGTGGTCAAGCTCGCCGCCTTTCTCGCCATCGGCCTGATGGTGATGTTCCTGATCTTCGGCGGGCCCGGCGACATGTTCGCCAGGCTTGCCGGAAACAGCCAGGTTCGCCAGGCGATGAGCTACAGCACCTCGCTCGCCACCTGGCTGGTGCTGACCGGCCTGAGCGGCTTTGCCGTGCTGATGCTGCCGCGGCAGTTCTACGTCACCATCGTCGAGAACCGCAGCGAGGCGGAACTGCGCACGGCGACCTGGGTGTTCCCGCTCTACCTCGTGGCGATCAACCTTTTCGTGCTGCCGATCGCCTTTGCCGGCCTGTCGCTGGTCGGCGGCAAGACCAGCAGCGACCTCTATGTCTTGTCGCTGCCGCTGTTCAGCGGCCATGACGTGCTGGCCATGGCCGCCTTCGTCGGCGGACTGTCGGCGGCGACCGCGATGGTGATCGTCGAGAGCGTCGCGCTATCGATCATGATCTCCAACGATCTCGTCATCCCGCTGTTCGTGCGCCGCGTGCTCAAGACGAGTTCTTCGGAGAACGAGGACTGGTCGACGCTGATCCTCAATGTGCGCCGCGCCTCGATCTTCATAATGCTGTTCATCGCCTTCCTCTATTATCGCGAGAGCACCAATAGCGCGCGGCTGTCCTCGATCGGGCTGATGTCGTTTGCCGCGATTGCCCAATTCGCGCCGGCGCTGGTCGGCGGGCTGATCTGGCGCCGCGCCAACGGCCGGGGCGCAGCCCTCGGCATGGTCGCCGGCATCGCCGTCTGGGGTTACACGCTGCTCCTGCCTTCACTCGTCGCCCCCTCTACCGATATCGTCGTCCACGGGCTGTTCGGCTTCGAGGCGCTGAGGCCGCAGGCGCTGTTCGGCACCGTCGGCGAGCCGCTGAATCATGGCGTGCTGTGGAGCCTCTCGGTCAATGCGCTGTTTTTCGTCCTCGGCTCCCTCTCCCGCGCGTCCGTGCCGCTGGAGCGCATCCAGGCGGCGATCTTCGTGCCGCGCGAGGCAGGCCCGATGCCCAGCCTGCGCCGCTTCCGCACCGCCGTCACCGTCAACGACCTGAAGGATACGATTTCACGTTATCTCGGTGTCGAGCGCACGGAGCGCTCGTTCCAATCCTTCGAGAGGGACGCGAAAGTCTCTCTGCACGGCACCGAACAAGCCAGCATGGATGTTATCCGCTTCTCTGAGCAATTGCTGGCGAGCGCCGTCGGCTCGTCCTCGGCGCGGCTGATCCTGTCGCTGCTCTTTCGCCGCAACGATCGCGACTCAAAGGATGCCTTCAAGCTGCTCGACGACGCCACCGAGGCGCTGCAGCACAATCGCGACCTTTTGCAGATCGCGCTCGACCAGATGGAGCAAGGCATCACTGTCTTCGATCGCGATTTCCGACTGATCTGCTGGAACCGGCAATACCGGCTGCTGTTCGACCTGCCGGACGAGATGGGCCAGGTCGGCGTCTCGCTCGACCGGATCCTCCATCATCTCGCCGAGCGCGGCGATATTCCCGCCGACCAGCGCGTGACGATGCTCAACCGGCTGACCAGTTTCGCTGGCCCGTGGCAGATGGAGCTCAAGACCAGCGGCCGCATCCTGGAGCTGCGCTCCAACCCGATGCCCGACGGCGGCATCGTCGCCACCTATGCCGACATCTCCGGCCGCGTCGAGCAGGACCTGGCGCTGAAGCGGGCCAATGAATCGCTGGAGCAACGGGTCAAGACCCGCACCGTCGAGCTCACCCGCGTCAACGAGGAACTGGCGCAGGCGCAGATGCTGGCCGAGGAGGCAAACCTCGGCAAGACGCGCTTCCTCGCCGCCGCCGGCCATGACATCCTGCAGCCGCTCAACGCCGCCCGCCTCTATTGCTCGTCGCTGATCGAGAAGGCGGGCAAGGGACCGGCCGGCAAGGCCGCGATGAACATCGAATCCTCGCTGGAATCGGTCGAGACCATCCTCGGCGCGGTGCTCGACATCTCGCGGCTCGATGCCGGTGCGATGAAGCCGGACAATACCGCTTTTAACCTGGGCGGACTGCTCGGTCAGATCGGCAACGATTTTCGCCCGTTTGCCGCCGAAAAGAAGCTCGATCTGAAGATCATCCCATCCTCGCTCGGCGTCATGACCGACCGGAACCTGTTGCGCCGGCTGATCCAGAATCTCGTTTCCAACGCCATCAAATACACGCGCCAGGGGCGCATTCTGGTTGGGGTGCGGCGACGCGGCGAGCTGGCCGAGATCCAGGTGATCGACACCGGCATCGGCATTGCCGGCGACAAGCTCAGCACAGTCTTCCACGAGTTCACGCGCCTCGACGAGGGCGCGCGCGAGGCCGAAGGCCTTGGCCTGGGGCTCTCCATCGTCGACCGCATTGCCAGGGTGCTGAGGCTCGAAATCCGCATCTACTCCAACCCCGGCAAGGGCACGCGCTTTTCCGTGATTCTGCCGGTCGCGGCGGTCGCCGCGCCGCCGCGCGAGGCCGGCAAGGCGCCGGCCCGCTCCGCCTCGACGCTTGCCGGGCTCAATGTGCTGTGCATCGACAATGACGCGCGCATCCTCGACGGCATGCGGCTGCTGCTCGAAGGCTGGGGATGCCGTGTCGAGACGGCTTCGGGATCAGGCGATCTCCTGAAGCCCGGCGCGCCGAAGCCGGACCTCGTGCTAGCGGACTATCATCTCGACGGTGGCACCGGGCTCGATGCGGTCGCCACGCTGCGCGCCGCCTACGGGCAGGACCTGCCCTGCGTGCTGGTCACCGCCGACCGCTCCAGCGAGGTGCGCGCGGCTGCCGGCCGGCTCGACATTCCGGTGATCAACAAGCCGCTGAAGCCGGCCGTGCTGCGCTCGATGATGGCGCGCGTCAGGCCGCTGGCGCCGGCCGCCGAATAGAGACAAAGCACTGCTATCAGCCGCGATGCCCGAGGCTTCGGAGATAGGCGCAGAACATGTCGGCCAGCGCATCGGAATAGGCTTCGATCTCATCGGCCGTTCGCTCCTTTTCCGAGAAATCCGCCCCCACAGCGCTCAGCGTCTTGATGATCAGGTCGCCGGCCAGGGCGCGGCCGCTATCCGGCGCGTCAGGAAGCGTCTCGCGCATGAAGGTCTCGACGGTCCGGCTCGCCGCCGCCCTCGCCTCCTCAGCCTCCGGCGCATCCCGATAGAGCGGCGCGGCGTCGTTCAGCGCGCCGCGCACCGCCGCCTCCTCGCATTCGGAGCGGATGAAGGCGTGGACCAGCGTTCTTGTCCGCTCGAGCGGTGATAGCCCGGTATTTTCGAGAATGCCGCACAAAAGCTCTGTCGTCTGGCGCCATTCGTCACTCTGCAACCTGAACAGCAGGGCCGCCTTGTTCGGGAAATACTGGTAGAGCGAACCGACGCTGACGCCCGCCCTTTCGGCAACGCGCGTGGTGGTGAAACGCTGCGCGCCTTCAGCAGCCAAAACCTGAGCAGCCGCCTCTAAAATCGCCGCGACCAGCTCCGTGGCGCGCGCCTGTTTGGGCTGTTTTCGGGTGGAAATTGAAGGGCTTGAGCGTTGGATCATGGTCGCGCGCCGAAATGCGAATTGGAAACCTGAAGGATTATTCGTATTTTTGAAGCAACACAAGAACCCCGCCGGAGACAGCCATGACCACCTTGACCGCAACCCCTTTGGCACCGCTGCTCGCCCGCCTGTTCAAGGAAGCCGACGCGGCGACCAGCCCGGCGATCGCCCAGTACTCGCGCGAGGAACGGACGCGCCTGCTCCACAGCAAGACCGAGTATCGCCAGTTCTACGGCAGGCTGAAGGACCTGTGGCTTGCGGTCTCGCCGGAGACCGGCACGCTGCTCTACATGCTGGCGCGCAGCACCGGCGCGCGCATCATCGTCGAATTCGGCACATCGTTCGGCATCTCGACGCTCTATCTTGCCGCGGCGCTGCGCGACAATGGCGGCGGCCGGCTGATCACGACGGAATTCGAGCCGTCGAAGGTAACCCGGGCCAAGGCCAATCTCACCGAAGGCGGCCTCATCGACCTGGTGGAGATCCGCGAGGGCGACGCGCTGGAAACGCTCAGCACCGACCTGCCTGACCGGATAGACCTCCTGCTGCTCGACGGCGCCAAGGCGCTCTATCCAGAGATATTGAGCCTGGTCGAGAGCCGGCTCAGGCCGGGCGCGCTGGTCATCGCCGACAATGCCGATTTCTCGCCCGACTATCTGGATCGGGTGCGCGCGCCGGCCGGTGGCTATATGTCGACGCCGTTCGGCGACGACGTGGAGCTGTCGATGCGGCTCGGCTAAGGCCTGCTCGAAACTACCCCATGCTGCTTCGGAGGCAGCCGTAGGCGTTTACGTCAACCAACGCGCAATCCCGGCTTTCTGGCTCCGGCCTTCGGCCTTTGACGCGTAGGTGACATCATGACCCTCCTCCCATCGTCCTGGCGCGGGCTGCCGCGCCCGGCTCTGCTCGGCCTGTTCCTGTTCTTCTGCGCCGGTTTCGCCGACGGCGCGCTGGTGCCCTTCTTTCCGCTCTGGGCGAGCGGCGAGGCGAACATTCCGATCGGCGCGATCGGGCTTTTGTTTGCCTGCTATGCCGGCGGCGAATTGATCGCCGCGCCGCTGATCGGCGGCATCGCCGACCGGGTCGGCCGGCGGCCGGTGCTGATCCTGTCCTCGCTCGGCGTCGGCTGCGGCTTCGTCGCGCTGTTCTTCGCCCATGGCGTCGCCGCCACCGCGGCCGTGCTGCTTTTGACCGGCATATGCGAGTCGGTGCTTCACCCGACCATCCTCACGGCAATCGCCGATGTGACGGAGCCGTCGGCGCATCCGCGCTGGTTCGGCATGGCGCGCGTCAGCTCGAGCGCCGGACAGATCCTCGGCCCGGCCTGCGGCGCGCTGCTGGCGCTCGTTTCGCTTGGCAGCGTGTTCCTGGCCGGCGGCGGTATGCTGCTCTTCGGCGGCATCGTCATGCTTGCCGCATTCGCCGAGACGCGCGGCCATGCCGCAGCCGACCATGGGGAAACGGAGGAAGAGGAAGGCCTGTCGGCGCTGCTGCCGGCCTTCCACGACGGCCGCCTGGCAAAGCTGCTCGCCTGGGTCGTGCTGTTCGAGATTTCCGGCAACTGGATCGAAGCGGTCATCCCGCTCTATGCGCAGGATGCCGGCACGCTCACCCCGTCCGGTGTCGGCGCGCTGTTTGCCTATGCGGCCGCCCTGACGGTCGGTTTGCAGATGCTGGTCAGCCGCTTTGCCGAGACGCGATCAGCGCTTTGGCTGGCAGCCGGCGCCGGCATCTCGACGATCGCCGCCTTTGCCCTGCTGGCGACCTCGCCGGCGATACTTTCGCTGGTCGCCGCAGTCAGCTTCTGCTCGGTGGGACAGATGCTGGTCGGGCCGCTCGTGCCGACCGCCGTCAACGCGCTCGCGCCATCGCCGCGACGCGCTTCCTATATGGCCGCCTCGTCTGTGGCGGTCGACCTCAAGGACTCGCTCGGACCGTCGATCGGTACGGCGCTCTATGCGCTCGCGCCGCGCCTGCCCTGGATCGCCGGCATTCCACTGGTGGCGATCGCTTCGCTGGGCCTCGGCGCCGCGATCGGGCGGGCGCGGAATCCTTCAGGCCCGACCGAGGATGATGCCGCGTCGCAGTTGGGCTCCGCCGTCGAAAACTATCGCTGACGGGCGCAGCCATCGACCCGACGCGAGGCGACCGCATGATCGATCAGCGCTGGTCGGGTTCGGTTAGGGTGAAAAGCTTCGCCTGAGGTGCCTGCGATCAGCCGACCGGCTGCAGCGGGTCGCCGCCGATCTTCGACAGCTGGATGACCGCCTGGGTGCGGCTGTCGACGCCGAGCTTCTGCAGGATGGCCGAGACATGCGCCTTGATAGTGGCCTCGGAGACGCCGAGCTCATAGGCGATCTGCTTGTTGAGCAGGCCCTCCGCCAGCATGCCGAGCACCCGCGTCTGCTGCGGCGTCAGCGCCTGGAGCCGCTTGATCAGGTCGGAGATTTCCGGGTCGCGCTCGACGCCGAGCTCAATGCCGGCCGGCGCGGCAATGTCGCCGGCAAGCACCGCCTGCACGGCGCCGCGTATCTCGTCCATGCTGGCCGATTTGGAGATGAAGCCGGAAGCGCCGAGATCGAGCGCGCGGCGGATGGTGACGGGATCGTCATGCGCCGATACCACCACCAGCGGCACCGCCGGATGGATACCGCGCAGCGAGATCAGGCCGGAGAGGCCGCTGGCGCCCGGCATCGACAGGTCAAGCAGCACCATATCGATATCTTCATTGGCAAGCACCAGCGCCTTGGCGCTTTCGAAATCGCCGGCCTCGTGGATGGCGGCAACGTCGCCGATGCCGGCAAGCGCCTCCTTCAGCGCGCCGCGAAAAAGCGGATGGTCGTCGGCAATGACGAAAGTGTGGCCCGACGGCAAATAGTCCTCCCCCGATCCCATCATCATTGTGTGCTTCTTGCGGGGACGGAATGATTATGCGGCGACGCGGCGCGTTTTCAAGCGGCAAAGGCCGCGCGCGGGGTTTTCCCCAAGGCGGCTTTGCAATCAGGTCTTCTGCTGGTTCAGCTTGCCGTCGCCATCTTCCTTGTCCAGGTCCTTGACGATGTCCTTGAAGGTCCGGAAGAAGCGCTCCATATAGCCCATCGTCTTGTTGAAATCCTCTTCGCTCGGCAGTTGCGATTCCAGCCGGGCCGAGAGCGAATTCTCGAGCTTGGCGACGCGCGCGTCGAGCGCCTTGACCGAATTGTCCAGCCGGTCGATCTCGTCCTGGTAGGCGGCCCGCTCGTCGGCGGCCATCTTGCAGACGAGCTGGCCTGAGCGCTCCTCGCAGACAGACATGGCGCCGGTCCTTGTGTCCATGCGGACATAGCCGTTGGCCGACTTCTCCAAACGGTAGTGGTCGGTTTCCTCGGAATAGGCGGATGCGGCAACCAGCGAGCAAAGCGCCGCGGGGATCACGATGTGCTGCAGACGCATGTTGTTCCTCCATGAGCCAGTGAAGGCGGGCTATCACAGGTTTGCGCCGGAAATGGGGAAGAGTCGAGCTTCGAGCCTTCCCCGCACCTTCGGTTCGGACTATAGCGCGACAATGTCTCAGATTATCTACAAGATCGCGCCCGAGGCGCTTTGGCGCGAAGCCGAGAAGAACGGGCGCTTCGCCGGCGCGCCGGTCGACATCGCCGACGGCTTCATCCATTTCTCCACCGCCGGCCAGGTTCGCGAAACGGCGGCAAAGCACTTCGCCGAGCAGACGGACCTGCTGCTGATCGCGATCGACGCTGCAAGGCTGGGTAATGCGCTGAAATACGAGGTCTCGCGCGGTGGCGCCCTGTTCCCGCATCTCTACGCCGAGCTCGACCTTGATGCGGTTCTCTGGGTGAAACCGCTGCCGCTCGGCGCCGGCGGCCACGAATTCCCGACGCTGGAGGGCGAATGAGCGTGCTCGACCGGATCGGCCAGAAGCTGCTTTTCTCCTTCGATCCGGAAACCGCGCATGGCCTGTCGATCGCGGCGCTGCGCTGCGGGCTGCCAGTCGGCGCGACGGCGCCGCGGCGCCCGACGCATGACGCGCGGCTCAAGATCAGCCTTTGCGGCCTCGACTTTCCAAACCCGCTCGGCATGGCTGCCGGCTACGACAAGAACGCCGAAGTGCCGGACGCGCTGCTTGGGCTTGGCTTCGGCTTCGCCGAGGCCGGAACCGTCACGCCGCTGCCGCAAGCCGGTAATCCGAAGCCGCGCATCTTCCGGCTGACGGCGGACGAGGCGGTGATCAACCGGCTGGGCTTCAACAATGAAGGCCACGCGGCCGCCGAAAAGCGCCTTGCCGCGCGCAAGGGACGGCCAGGCATCGTCGGCGTCAACATCGGCGCCAACAAGGACAACGCCGACCGCATCGCCGATTATGAGCGCGGCGTCGCCCGCTTCGCGCCCTATGCGAGCTATCTGACAGTCAACATCTCCTCGCCCAACACGCCGGGCCTGCGCAATATGCAGGCGCGCGAGCAGCTCGGCGAGCTGTTGTCACGTGTGATGAAAGCACGTGCCGCGGCCCCCGCGCAGCCGCCGGTCTTCCTCAAGATCGCGCCGGATCTCGTCGAGGCGGAGCTGGAAGACATCGCCGCCGAGATCGCCGAGAAGAAGATCGACGGCGTCATCGTCTCCAACACGACGCTTGCAAGGACGGGATTGCGGAGCGGCGGCGTGGCGAATGAAACCGGCGGTCTTTCAGGGAAACCATTGTTCGAGCGTTCGACCGCGGTTCTCGCCCGTATGCGCAAGCTGCTCGGCCCAAGCATTGCCATCATCGGCGTGGGCGGCGTGGATTCCACCGAAACGGCGCTGGAGAAAATCCGCGCCGGCGCGGATCTCGTCCAGCTCTACACCGGCATGATCTATGCCGGGCCGGCGCTGCCCGGGCGCATCATTGCCGGCATGGCGCGATACGTGGAGCGTGAGCGGCTTGGCTCGATCAGGGATCTGCGCGACTCGGCTTGCGAGCGCTGGGCTTCAAAACCGATCAGCTGAAAGCTGTCTTCACCCTGAGCCTGAGCACCGTCAGCAGGCTCAAGCCGCGCACCAGCAGGAAAACATGCAGCGATGCCCAAAGGCCGCTGTTGCCGAAGGCCGGCGCCAGGGTGATGAGCGCAGCGCTGAAGATGAGGAACGACAACAACATCATGTTACGCATGTCGCGTGACCAGGTGGCGCCGATGAAGACACCGTCCATCTGGAAGGCCAGCACGCCGCTCAGCGCCGTGAAGGCGGCCCAGGGCAGATGGGTGTCGGCGACCGCGCGAACCTCCGGAGACGTCGTCACCAACGCCACCAGACTGGCGCCGGCGGTCAGCAGGATGAGTGTGGCGATACCGGCGAGGCCAAAGCCCCAGATCAGCGTCAGCCGGACTGCCTGCCGGAACGGGGCGGGCGCATGCGCGCCGATGGCTCGGCCGGCAAGCTGCTCGGCGGCGGTGGCGAAGCCGTCGAGGAAATAGCCGGCGATGAGGAAGAAATTCATCAGCACGGCGTTGGCGGCGAGCGTCACCGTGCCGAACTGCGCGCCCTGCCTGGTGAACAGCGCGAAGGCGGCAAGCAGCGAGAAGGAGCGGATCATGATGTCGCGATTGAGCGACAGCATGCGCCGGTAGGCCGGCAAATCGAGGATACGCCGGCGCGACGGCCGTTCCAGCTTGCGGAAACGGCTGAGCACGATGGCAAGACCAAGCAGCATGGCCAGGAACTCGCCGGTGACGGTCGCCCAGGCGACGCCGGCAACGCCCCAGCCGAGCTCGAGACCGAGCAGGAAGCAGAGCAAGATGTTGATGCCGTTGAGCACCGCCTGCAGCATCAGCCCGAGCCCGCCCTCGCCTCGCCCCAGCACGTAGCCCAGTATGGCGTAGTTGATCAGCGAGAAGGGCGCGGCGAGCAGCCTGATGCGGATGTAGACCGACATCGCTTCGCTGACGCGCGGCTCGGCGCCCATGAACCATTGGCCGGCGACGGCAAAGAGCGGCGCTAGGGCGGCAAGTATGACGCCGGCGACGACCGCGATCAGCACGGCGCGCCACAGCACCGCCTGCTCCTCCAGCGCATCGCCGCGCCCGAAGGCCTGGGCGACGAGGCCGGTGGTGCCGGAACGCAGAAAGTTGAAGCTGGTGAAGACGACGTCGAAGACCAGCGATCCCGCCGCCAGGCCGCCAAGCAGGGCCGCGTCGCCGAACTGGCCGACCACCGCCGTGTCGACGATGCCGAGCAGCGGCGTCGTCAGATAGGCAAGCGTCATCGGCACGGCGATCGCCAGCACCGAGCGGTTGGTGACGACGAAAGACCTTGCGTTGGCTTGAGTCGCGTCCAAGGGATTGCTGCCTGTCCGATTCCGGCTTGATCGAGGACCCGATGTGCCCCAGTTTGCCGGCATCACGCAACCATATCCGCCGGACTGCCAACCGAATTGCAAACCTGGCGCAGCCACCAATTCATGCCGCTGCAGATCGTCCATCACCCCGATTATGACGCAGGCTTCGCCGTCAACCATCGCTTTCCGATGAGCAAATATCCGCTGTTGATGGAGGCTTTGCGCCTACGCGGTCTAGCCGTGCACGGCGCGCTTTCGATGCCGGAACCGGCGCCGGCCGCACGCCTGAAGCTGGCGCACGCGGCCGACTATGTCGATCAGGTGATCGCCTGCCAGGTACCGGCGAAAATAGAGCGCGAGATCGGCTTTCCGATCGGTCCGCGCGTGTCATTGAGGGCGCAGCTCGCCACCGCGGGTACGGTGCTGGCTGCCAGGCTGGCGCTTAAACATGGCATTGCCTGCAACGCCGCCGGCGGCAGCCATCATGCCAGGCGCGCGCAAGGCGCCGGCTTCTGCACCTTCAACGATGTCGCCGTCGCCGCGCTGGCGCTGCTGGCCGAAGGCGCCGTCGAAAACGTGCTGGTCGTCGATCTCGACGTGCACCAAGGCGACGGCACGGCCGACATTCTCAAGGACGAGCGGCGTGCCTTCACCTTTTCCATGCATGGCGAGCACAACTACCCGGTGCGAAAGATCGCCTCCGACGTCGACGTCGCCTTGCCGGACGGCACCGGCGACGACGCCTATCTCGAACGGCTCGCCGCCATCCTGCCGGAACTCTCCGGGCAAAGGCATTGGGACATCGTCTTCTACAATGCCGGCGTGGATGTCCATGCCGAAGACAGGCTCGGCCGGCTGGCGCTCACCGACGACGGTCTCAGCGCCCGCGAAGACATGGTCATCGGCCATTTCCGCAAGCAGGGCGTGCCACTGTGCGGCGTCATCGGCGGCGGTTACTCGACCGACGTGCCGGCGCTGGCCGCGCGTCACGCTATCCTGTTCGAGGTGGCGTCGCGATATGCGTGAGGCCGCGGCGAGCTATTTCCTGTAGCTGGCGATCCTGAGCAGGATGAACACCGGCACGACGATCGCGGCGCCGAGCAGGATATAGCCCAGGAAGCGGTCGATGGCGTGGAAGCCGAGATTCCACAGATCGACGAAGAACTGGCGGATGCCGTAAAAGACGTCCATCGGCGACCAGCCGAAGGCATGCATGACCAGGCCGACGAGGAAGGAGACCACGAGCAGCTTCAGGAATACCCTGAGCGGCGTGTCGCCGAGAAAGCGCGTCAGTGCGGACAAGGCCATCCTCCGGTTCGAGCCGCCCGATTCGGGGCGGGGCGATATCAGAGATACGCATTCCGCGGAAAGGCATCAAGCAATGGAGCCGCGGTTCCGCTTTGCCGATTGCTTGCAGCCCGGGCCTCATGTTAACGAGGTGGCCGAAGCGGGTATGATGTAATGGTAGCTTGTCAGCTTCCCAAGCTGAACGCGCGGGTTCGATTCCCGCTACCCGCTCCAGCCTGCAACGAAAGGGTTTGAGGGCAATCTTCTCTTTCTCGTCCTCGACCGGTTTTACAGCCAGTTTTACAGCCTTTGTTCCTGATCTGAACTGATCGGTGATCAGCCTCGGACGAAAGTACCGCTCTTCCGGATCGCATCACCCACCGATTCACGCAGGCTTTGACAGGTCCGATCCATCGCCTTGAGGGTCGGCATCGTGAAATATCCGGTGATGATGTATCGCGATCGAATCACGATATCGGTCTCCGCCATGAACCTTAGGACCTCGACATCTTCGCCGTTTAGAAGCAGACCGAGGGTGGATGCCCGGCCGCTCAGCCGATCAGTTCTGTGGCCGAACTTCTTGCCTGCAAGTTCGGCGACAGACACTCCATGCAGGCGAAGGAAAGCCTTCAGATAGAGCTCGACCGCGTGGTAGTGGAGGAAGTAGACAGGCGAATCCCGGTGGGTCGCCCCGGTGTCTATATCTGCCAGAGCGCGCGCGGCTTTATGGTAGGATACGGCGTAATGGTAAAGGCCCACCGAGGTGGTCCTCTGATCTTCATCGCCCTCTCTGCGGCACCCTGACATGGCATTCTTCCATTGAGGGGGCGCTGAGATGGGCTTCCCCAATGTTCCCCAAAGGGCTTCAGCCTTGATACAGAGCCTGCTGAGGTGCAGCGGGCCGATCCGGATGTCAGGGCACGGCAAGCGCAGATCGAAGCGGACCGACTTGCCCATGGGGAACAGCCACAGGCGTCAGGCTGATCGACCTTCAACTGCTTCAAATCGGCGCTTGTATTGCGCGATCCACTTTTCGAACCCGTAGTAGCTGATCGTTGCCAAGGCGATGGTCATTAGAAGCGCGGTCGCCCACATCGCCCAATAGTCGATTGCATTCTCTTCAGGCTTTATCGTGGTCCAGCCCATCTGGTGTATCATTCTGCCTGGCGCCGAGACGATGCAAAGATAGTGGTAGACGTAGAGGCCGTAGGAGATGCGTCCGAGGAAGCGCATCGGCGCCGACGACAGGAGTGCCGCAAGGACCGGCGCCCGCAACCCGGCATCGACCAGTCCGCCGAACATGATCGCCGCCAGCGGGTAGCTGAAAGCCGAAGCAGTGGCCGACATCCATGGCGGCTGCAGGGACAGGAAGCCGTAGCCGGCAACGGCAGCGCCCGCAAACGAGTAGCCCCAATGCCAACGCGGCCGGACGATGTAGAGTGCCATGCCCATCAGGATACTCTCAGGTCGCAGGAACGGCGTTTCCCAGACCACGAACTGTGGGGGGTTTAGGGCCTGAAAAACTGCACGGGCAGCGAAGCTGTAGATCAGGACTGCCGCCATAGCGCCGAGAAAGACCTTCTTGCCGAACTTTCGATAGGCAAGAAAGACGAACGGGATGAACAGATAGACCTGAAACTCGAATGACAGCGTCCACAGATGCGCGATGTTAGGGATCGACTTGTTGTAGCTCCCGAACCAAGAGATGGCGTTGTCCAGAAACAGCGCCAGCCCGGCAAGCCGATAGTAGCCTAGACCGTCGGCGCTCCCGTAATAGGCCAGCATCGCGATTGGGAACAAGATCATCAGCGGATAGATGCGCAGCAAGCGGCGAACGAAAAAGCGCCTGATGCTGATGGTTCCGGTTTTCAGATATTCAGCGTCGAGCAGGTGGAAGAACAAGAACGACGAGATCAGGAAGAAGAGCTCGACGCCGACCCAGCCGTAGTTGTGCAGCGTATCCAGCACAGCCACGGCCTTAAACTGGGACATGTGGTGAAAAAACACAGCCAGGAAGGCCACGAAACGAAGGCCATCTAAAGGCGCGATATAAAGGCGCCGCGACGCTGTAGCAGCATCTATTAGCTTGTGCTGAATATTCACTTAATGGTTCCACCCGGGGACGAAGCGATCTTCTTACCCGAACTAACCCAGCCGAAACAACCACCAAAGAGGTTCTATTCATGGACAAAACCGTTCCTCCCGGCGCGGCGATGCTGCTTGCCTTCATTGGCAGCATCGAGGCGCCGCACGGCTTCGATACCGTGTATGGCAACAATCAGGCGAAGCTGCCCAAGCCGCTGACCTCGATGACGATCGACGAGGTGATCGCGGCCGGGACGCGCTGGACTAGGTCTTTCGGCAGCTCGGCCGCCGGCTTCCTGCAGTTCATGCGCGCCACCTTGCTGCGCCTGAAGAAGAAGCTCGGCCTCACCGGCAAGGAACTGCTCGACGGGCCGATGCAAATGGCGCTTGGCTATGAGCTGCTGAAGGAGCGTGGCTTCGCAGAGTTCATGGCCGGCACGAAGTCGCGCACTTCGTTCGGCCTTTGGTCTGGCACAGGAATGGGCATCGTTCCCGGTGCTGACGTCGACGGTCAGGGGCACGGGAAAGGACAAGCGCACGCTGAAGCGCGGCCAGAGCTACTATGCCGGCGACGGCTTGAACAAGGCCCTGGTCGCGCCGGACAGGGTCAAGGCGATGCTCGACAAGGTGAAGGCGTCGTCAGCCGCGCAGGCTGCGCCTACTCCCGAGCACGTCGCCGCAGTCGCCGCAATGCCCGATCAGGCCACCGTCGAGCGCGTGCAGCAACAGCTGAAGGATCTCGGCTATACCGAGGTCGGCGCCGTCGACGGCAGGATCGGCACGATGACGGCGACGGCCATCCCGCGCGTTCCGTGCCGACAACGGACTGCCGGCCGGCGACGGTATCGATGACGACATGCTGCTTGCCCTTCAGAAGGCCAAACCGCGCGCGATCGCGCCTGAGCGCGCCAACGCCGCGCCCGAGGTCGTGCGCGACAAGGTGCCGGAGGTCAAGGCGAACTGGCTCACCAAGATGGGCGGCTACATGGTCGGCATTTCCGCTGCCGTCGGCGTCGGCGTCGGCGTCAAGGGCATCCTTGGCAATCTCGACGCTGCCAAGGGCTATGTGGAGCCGCTGACCGCGATCGCCAGCGACGTTCCCGGCTGGGTGTGGCTCGCCGGCATCGCCGGCATTGCAGGCGCCCTGGTGCTCGTCTCGCGCCACGGCGAGGCCAAGGGCGTCGAGGCGTTCCAAACCGAGGCCAGGCGCTGATGCTGGACCCTGCTGACCAAGCTGTTCCAGCAGGCGGGCATGGCGATCGGCGGCTTTGTCGTCGGATTCGCCGCCGGCATCGCCTTCACCTGGTGGGTGTTCCTGTGAGCGCCGTCGTCACGCTTATCGCCGGCGTGGTCGGCGGCAACAGGCTGCTTGCCGGCGTCATCGCCTGGGCAATCATTGCGCTCGCCGTCTCGGGCGGGGTCGTCACCGTCTACGAGGTCATCAAATACCGCGGCGGAAGAGGTGCGCGCCAGAATAGAAAAGGACAATCTAGATGCGATTCACAAAGGCATTGAAGCCAGCTGTTCTCTTGACAACTGCATCGCTGCTGGCGGGGTGTGGGACTTCCGGCGTGGACAGTGTGCCAGCCCTGCGCTTGGCCATCGGTAGCAGCCTGGCGGGCGCGCAGGGAAAGACCGTCAACGATCAGAACAAGATCGACCACACCATGGCTTCCGGCTGCGCCGTGAAGTTCTACACGCCGGCCGAATGCGACCGGCACACAAAGGCGAGCGCCGAGTGCCGCCGGCTGGCTGCTCGGCGCCTACACCTACTGACTGGCAAACCGCCGCCATAGCTCTACCTCGACCTCACGCCGACCGGCCGACGATTTTTGGCAATTCGAGAGCCCGCGTGTCTCCGGACGCGCGGGCTTTCATGCCGGAAAGCTACAGCCCGAAGCGAAGTGTCTATCCGTTGTCGAACCTGAACGACACCATGCGCCTGGTGCGCGTTCGCTGCCGCTACTGCAAGCGTCAGCACTGCTACCAGCCGGCCGACCTGATGCTGATCTTCGGCGATGTCGACGTCGATTCCCTGATGGACCGCATGCGCTGCGAGAACGGCGCCGACCATGGCCGCCTCGACCTTGAGGCGTTCGCGCCCACCGGCAAGGAAGCACTCGGCCTGCGCATCCGCCGCCTGAAGGCACTCAAGGTCCAGACGGTGCCGGTGTGGAAGGAGGAGCCCTCTCGATGATGTCCAGGTCAGTGTCAACCCGCTAGTGGTCGGCCGAAACCATGGACTTGAAAAGACACCAAGCCCTGCTCTACAGGTCCCCCATGGAGACCGGGGACAATTTGTTGGATTTCTTCATTGTGGGGGCTCAAAAAGCCGGCACCACGGCCCTGCATACGTTCTTGTCTCAGCACCCTGGCATAGACCTGCCCGCGGTAAAGGAAATCCATCACTTCGATGACGAGGTCGGCGTAAATTGGGATAATCCAGACCACTCGCGGCTGCACAGCTATTTCGACTGGTCCCAGCCGGCAATACGCGGTGACTCGACGCCGATCTATTCTTACTGGCCAAACTCGATCGAACGAATCCACCGGTACAATCCTGAAGCCAAGCTCATTCTGGCCTTGCGGCACCCTCTCTTCCGGGCGATGTCGCATTGGCGCATGGAGATTGAACGAAAAGCTGAGACCCTGTCATTTGCTGCGGCTGTGTCGTCCTTCGGGAGACGCCGGGTTTCGGAAAGCCTCAATGGTGTTCATAGAATCTATTCGTACATAGAGCGCGGATATTACTCGGGCCATCTGACGCGCATTTACCGCCTTTTTCCACGGGATAGCGTTCATGTGTATCGGGCCGACCAATTGTGGGATAGGCCAGGTGTCACGCTGGCGTCGATTGAGAGCTTCCTGGGTGTAGAGCCAAATCTCGCCCGGACGCTGAAACCTCGTTACGTCGCCCCAGTCGTGTCGCCAGCGTTTACCCTCGATCCTTCTCTTGCAAGAGATCTCAAAGATCATTTTGAAGCCGACATCTGGAAGACTGCGGAACTCGCGCGCTTGGATCTCTCGGATTGGGTAGAAGATTATTCCGAACCGATGTGTCAGCCTGAATGTACGATTGAGGCAGAAATACCTGCTTAACAAAACTCCTGCTTGGCTAACGTTTCGCGACGGGGACCGCTCTGATCCTTCAGACTTGTCATTCCGGCCAAGTTCATTAACTAGGCCATATCAGTTGATCAGCCAGCATGGCGTCTGGAAGCACATAACGAAGGATTGAGGGGCTTGGTCGATCTCAATACCCACACTGCGAATGCTGCGCGTGACCGTAATTCGCCGCGAGTCGTCGCGGTCCTTACAACACGCAACGAAGAGCGGTTTGTCGCCGGATGTCTTGAGAATCTGTTTCGTCAAGGCGTGCAGGTCTACATCTGCGATAATCAGTCGACGGACCGAACGCTTGAGATTGCCCAGCGCTACCGCGGAGCCGGATTGATAGGATTCGAAAGCATCCCGCATAGCGGCTGGTATTGCTGGGAGCACCTTCTTCGTCGCAAGGAGGAACTATTTCAATCGCTCGAAGCAGACTGGTTCATGCATCTTGACGCTGACGAGATCCACCTTCCGCCGACTTCGCACTCGTCATTGGTCTCCGCCATTGCGGCAGCCGACTCACTCGGCTTCAATGCGATCGAGTCTTCCGAGTTCACGTTCATTCCTACTAGGGAAGCCCCCGATCACGACAATTCCGATTATCAACACACGCTGCGGACCTATTACCCGTTCCGGCCGACCTCGCCACACTGCGTCCGTGCGTACAAGAGACAGGACGGCCCCATGGAGATTGCGTGGTCAGGCGGCCATCGCATACGCTTCGGGGGTCCGGTGCGGCTCTACCCCGAACGTTTTCGCATGAAGCATTATCTGTTCCTGAGCGCAGAGCACGCCGCGCGCAAGTATTCTGGCCGCCGGTACCTGAGCGAGGAGATCTATGGTCTTGGTTGGCACGGATGGCGCCCCCGCTTGCGACCAGGGGATATCGAGCTGCCGGATACTACCCAGGTACGCACCATTGCAACGGACGACGATCTGGACGAGTCCAATCCATGGTCGGCTCATTGGCTTGAGCGGTACGCCTCGTGAGCGATGTGCACCTCCCCCGCATCCTGGCGATCGCTGACCGGCCCGGCTGGGCGATCGATAGTAAGACCCAAAATCTCCGGCGCGTGCTGGAAAGAAGGTTCGAGATCATCAAGCGATTTCAGCACGATGTGACTGAGTCCGACGTAAACGCCGCGGACATCGTGCTCATCTTTTATTGGTTCCAAATCGCGAAGCTGCCCCTACCGGAATCGATCCTCGCCCGGCGGTCTGATAGGCTGCTGATCGGGATCTGCAGCCACAGAGAGCTGGAGGGCGAATTCCGCGAGCCCGGGCTCGCCACCCTGCAGCGGCTGGCGCGCGCTGTTTTTGTCAATAATCGGAGGCTTGAGCACGAATACGGTCCTCTACTGCGTGTTCCGGTCCACTACACGCCCAACGGAGTCGACACGACATTCTTTTGTCCTACACAGGAGCCACGACCCTGTTCTGGCGAGCTCCGCGTCGGATGGGCGGGAAGTCTCAGCAACCATGGTCCGGCACATCGCGGCTTCCACGATGTCATTGAGCCCGCGGTCGCTGCCATGCCGGGCGTGAGACTACTGACTGCGGTTCGGGAGCAACGCTGGCGTAACCGCGACGAGATGCTCGACTTTTACCGGAATCTCGACGTTTATGTCTGCGCCAGTCGCAGCGAAGGCACTCCCAATCCATGTTTGGAAGCGGCGGCATGCGGTGTCCCCTTGGTGACGACCCGTGTGGGAAACATGCCCGAGTTGATCCGGGATGGCGACAACGGACTGTTCTTCGATGGAACTGCGGAAGGGCTTACGAACAAGCTCGCCCTGTTGCGGGACACGCCATCGCTCGGGTCGCGGATGGCCGTCCGCATGATCGAGACTATCCGGGAGTGGGATTGGCGCGTGCAGGCGGAGCACTACGCGCAGATGTTTAGCTCGGTGCTCGCTGCGGACCGAGGGGGCAACCTATAAGATGGGCGGATTCAGATGTGCGCTGCGAAACCCTGATCTGATATTGCCGTTTGGGGATGTCTTCATGCGTAACGGCGGCGTTGGCTCGCGCTGACAGCGGAAAACTTCATTCTCGACGGCGAGACGATCGTGCTCAACAAAAAGGGCCTGTCGGCCGGGCCTACCTGGTTTCTGAACTCAGGGGCAAGGTCCGCCGCCCAATGTGCGGCTCGCACGAGGTCGCGATACGCCGGGCGATGCCGGCGTTCAAAAAGTAGGCGGTCAATAGGTTTTACAACTGCACCGTAACCTATTGATTTGCTTTGCACCGGTTTGGCACGGTTTTACAGCCAAGCTTCTGGTATCATGCCGAAAGGGCTAGCTTCCCAAGCTGAACGCGCGGGTTCGATTCCCGCTACCCGCTCCACCAGCTTGCAGCGGAAGGATTTGAGCCAGACCTCAACAAGGGGCCAAATTGCGCGTCCGATTCAGGCCGGCTGCCGGCGATCGCGGGGCGGAATTGCATCGGGTCGCCCTCAGGCGAGCAGCTTGCGCGAGAGTGAGTTCGGCTGTTTGTAAAGTGAGCGTTTGGGTCTTGCACATCAATGCAAGACCCAGTCAGCGATTCACCCGGTGGGCCCTTAGAGCCGGAAGCCGATCCAGACGCGGCGGCGCCAGCAGCGGACATGACGCCGGCCATGGCGCCAGTAGCGCCGGCAGACCCTTCTCCAAACGTGGCGCCGGCGGCGGCGGTAGTACCGATCACGGTAATACCGACGGCGGTAGTACTGGGCTGGCTGCAGCAGATCGGCCTGGTCATCCTCCTCGTAGATGGCCGGATCCGGCTTGTCCAATTCATCCAGAATTCCGTTGCCGGCGGGAATACCGGCAACGGCCTTGCTGGGTCCGGCCAGGCTTGCAAGCGCTGCCGCCCCCGCAACGCCAAGCATTCCGGTGAGAAACAACCGACGTTCCATAAAAACCTCCCGAGCTGTTGGGCACGGCACCCCTTCCTCACCCGCGACGGGCTCCAGGGAGCGACCGATCGGTTTGAACGTGCAAGTAGCATTCTCGTTCCATCAGCCCACCTCGCGCAAAATGAAGTCGTGCAGCATCTTGGCGGCGGGCGAGAGCGCCCGGTTCCTGACCGTGATCAGACTGTAGGGCCGGACCTCGATGTCGAACTCGGTCTGCACGACATCGATGGCGCCGGCCAGCCCATCGCCGCCCTGGATGAACTTGGCGACCTGGATCGAGACCGGCGCGATGGCGTCCGACTGCGCCACCATCACCAAGGTGAGCAGCAGCGAAGAGGTGTTGAGGATGCGGTCGGGCAGCGGAATGTCGCGATTCAAAAAGTTGCTTTCCATCGCCTGGCGCAATGGCGAGCCCCCGGACTGGAACACCCAGTCATAGGCCGCGGTGTCTTCCAGCCGCACCATCTTGCCGCTCGCCAGCGGGTGGCCGCGGCGCACGATGAGGCAGGCCTTCTCGACGCCGATGACGCGCGATTCGAAGAGCCGCGGATTGAGATCGTCCGGGATGCGCGCGATGATGAAGTCGTGGCGCGAGGCGATCAGCTCGCGGGCCAGCACGTTCGAGGTCTCGACCTGCATTGTGATCTCGATGCGCGGATAGATGCGGCGGATCTCACGGATCGCCGGCACGGCCAGCTCGATCGCCGGCGCCGTGACCGCGCCGAGGAATACGGAGCCGCCCTTGCCGGCCTTGAGCTCGGAAATCTCACGATCGGCCTCCCGCATCTCGAGCAGGATGGAGCGGGCGCGCCGGGCGAGCGCCTGGCCGTAGGGGGTCAGCGTCACGCCGCGCGGCAGCCGCTCGCACAACTTCACGTCGAGCACCGCTTCCATCTCGGCGATCATGCGCGAGGCGGCCGGCTGGGAGATGTTCATGACCTGGGCGGCGGCGCTCACCCGCCCGTGATCGTCCAAGGCGGCAATCATGCGCATATGGCGGAGACTGAGGCCGCTGCGCAGCAACGTCTCGCCATCTCGCGGCAATTTCTCGTAACCACCTGAAATCGCATCGGGATCGCGCAACGCCGCCATGGTTTTCGGTCTCCTGTGCGGGTTTCTATCGATCGCTTAAGCCATACCAGTATCGATATAGCAACCAGCAAAGATCGCATTTGACAGTTATGTCAAAGCGACCCACCCTCCGCGCGTTCCGATGCGCAGGGGTCGGCGACGAGCGAAATCGTATCGATTGAAACTGCGCCGCGGGGCCGATTGGGAGGATACCGGAGATCGATAAAGCCGACAGTGGCGCGCCAGCGCACCTGTTCGACTGCGCGGCCCGCGAAGCCCCGAGGTGTCGCGTCCATCAACCAGGGAGAGTAATCGTGAAGATCATCAAGACGCTGGCCGCCATCGCGGCCCTTGGCATTGCCGCCACGACCTATTCGGCGCACGCCGCCGACAAGGGTCTCGTCGGCGTGCTGATGCCGACCAAGACCTCGCAGCGCTGGATCAATGACGGCGACGCCGTCAAGTCCCAGCTCGAAGCGCTCGGCTACACCGTCGACCTGCAATATGCGCAGGACGACATCCCGAACCAGCTCAGCCAGCTGGAAAACGAAATCACCAAAGGCCCGAAGGCGCTGATCATCGCTTCGATCGACGGCACCACCATGGCCGACGCGCTGCAGAAGGCCAATGATGCCGGCGTCGTCACCATCGCCTATGACCGCCTGATCAAGAAGACCCCGAATGTCGACTACTACACCACCTTCGACAATTTCGGCGTCGGCGTGATCCAGGCGAACTCGCTGGTCAAGGGCCTCAAGGAGCGCTTCCCGAACACCAAGCCGTGGAATGTGGAGCTGTTCGGCGGCTCGCCGGACGACAACAACGCCTTCTTCTTCTACAACGGCGCCATGTCCGTCCTGCAGCCGCTGATCGACGACGGCTCGATCAAGATCAAGTCCGGCCAGATGGGCATGGACAAGGTCGGCACCTTGCGCTGGCTCGCCGCCACCGCCCAGGCGCGCATGGACAACCTGCTCTCGGCCAACTACTCGGACGGCAGCCGCGTCGACGGCGTTCTGTCTCCTTATGACGGCCTGTCGCGCGGCATCACCGCCTCGCTGCGCGCCGTCGGCTACGGCACGGAAGCCCAGCCCTGGCCGATCGTGACCGGCCAGGACGCCGAGACCGCCTCGGTCAAGCTGATCATCTCGGGCGAGCAGTACTCGACCGTGTTCAAGGACACCCGCGAGCTGGCCAAGGCCACCGTGCAGCTGGTCGACAAGGTGCTCTCCGGCGGCAAGCCGGACGGCCTCGACACCAAGACCTACAACAATGACGTCAAGGTCGTTCCCTCGATCCTGTTGACGCCGCATGAGGTCGACAAGTCGAACTACAAGGAACTGGTCGTCGACTCCGGCTACATCAAGGCTGAAGAGCTGAAGTAATCCGGTCTCAAAGGAAGGGGTCCTGCGCGACTGCAGGGCCCCTTTTCGTTCGCAAGCGACCCCGGTATTGTTTTTGCCGGCTACCGCAGCGCCATATGCCGCCAAGGCATGAGCGAAACTGTGGCATGTTGATTTCGCGCAAGACGCTTTCCGCGAGTGGAAGGCCTGCGCCAGGGAGCAGATCCTGATGGCCTCAACGATTTTGGAGATGCGCGACATCACCAAGACGTTCCCCGGCGTGAAGGCGTTGTCGAACGTCAATCTCAGCGTCGAGGAAGGTGAGATCCACGCCGTCGTCGGCGAGAACGGCGCCGGCAAGTCGACACTGATGAAGGTGCTGTCGGGCGTCTATCCATCCGGCACCTATGAGGGCCAGATCATCTTCCGCGGCCAGGAATGCAATTTCAAAGGCATTCACGACAGCGAGCATATCGGCATCGTCATCATCCACCAGGAGCTTGCCCTGGTGCCGATGCTGTCGATCACGGAAAACATCTTCCTTGGCAACGAGCACGCCACCTACGGCGTCATCGACTGGGACGCCAACGAGACGCGTACCGGCGCCCTTCTCAAGAAGGTCGGGCTCAAGGAAGACCCCAAGACGCTGATCACCAATATCGGCGTCGGCAAGCAGCAGCTGGTCGAGATCGCCAAGGCGCTGAGCAAGGAAGTGAAGCTCCTTATCCTCGACGAGCCGACGGCCTCGCTCAGCGAGAAGGACAGCCAGGCGCTGCTCGACCTTCTGCTCGAGTTCAAGCGCCAGGGCATGACCTCGATCCTGATCTCGCACAAGCTCAACGAGGTGAACCGCGTCGCCGACAAGGTGACGGTGATCCGCGACGGGCGCACCATCGAGACCTTGCCGAGGAAGGACATCTCGGAAGACCGCATCATCACCTCGATGGTCGGCCGCTCGCTCGACGACCGCTACCCGCCGCGCGAGCCGAAGATCGGCGACGTCATCTTCGAGGTAAAGGACTGGTCGGTTTACCACCCGATCCATGCCGAGCGGCAGGTGATCAAGAACATCAACCTCAATGTGCGCAAGGGCGAGGTTGTCGGTATCGCCGGGCTGATGGGCGCCGGCCGGACCGAATTCGCGATGAGCCTTTTCGGACGCTCCTACGGCCGGCACATCACCGGAGAGGTGTCGCTGCACGGCAAGGCTATCGACCTCTCATCGGTGAGCAAGGCGGTGGCGAGCGGCATCGCCTATGTCACCGAAGACCGCAAGACCTACGGCCTCAACCTGATCGACCACATCAAGCACAATGTGACTTTGGCCAACCTCTCCGGCGTTTCCAGCCGCGGCGTCATCGACGACATGCGCGAGATGAGCGTCGCCAATGACTACCGCAAGAAGACCAACATCCGCGCCTCCAGCGTCTACCAGCTGACCGGCAACCTCTCGGGTGGCAACCAGCAGAAAGTCGTGCTGTCGAAATGGCTGTTCGCCGATCCGGAGGTTTTGATCCTCGACGAGCCGACCCGCGGCATTGACGTCGGCGCGAAGTACGAAATCTATACGATCATCGCGCGCCTTGCCGCCGAGGGCAAAGCGATCATCGTCATCTCGTCGGAAATGCCCGAACTGCTCGGTATCTCCGACCGTATCTATGTGATGAACGAAGGGCGTATAGTCGGCGAAATGGCTGCAAGCGACGCAAGCCAGGAAAAAATCATGCGCGCCATCGTTCGCGGAGAAGGAAAAGCATCATGAGCACAGAAAGCGCTCCCGCGCCGCAAAGCGGGCTCGCCGAGGACGTCAAGCAGCAGGGTCCGCGCGTCGCCGTCTCGGCGCTGACGACGAACCTGCGCGAATACGGCCTGATCATCGCGCTGATCGTCATCATGCTGTTCTTCCAATACACGACGTCGGGAACGCTGTTCAAACCGGTGAATCTCAGCAATCTGGTGCAGCAGAACTCGTTCATCATCGTGATGGCGCTTGGCATGCTGTTGGTGATCGTCGCTGGCTATATCGACCTCAGCGTCGGATCGGTCGCCGGCTTTATCGGCGCGCTGGCGGCGATGATGATGGTGATCTGGCCGCTTGGGATGTTCTCGAATCCGCTGGTGGTCTCGATCGTGTGCCTGATCGTCGGGGCGCTCATCGGCGCTGCGCAAGGCTACTGGATCGCCTATCACAAGATACCGAGCTTCATCGTGACATTGGCGGGCATGCTGATCTTCCGCGGCATCTGCCAGGCGCTGCTCGGCGGTGGCTCCTCGGTCGGTCCGCTGCCGGACAGCTTCAAGGCGCTGAGTTCCGGCTTCATTCCGGACGTGATCGGCCCGCTGACGCTGATCCCGCCGACGGTCAATGCCGCCGGCAAGACGATCGTCGGCAGCGGACTGACGCTGCACATGACGACGGTCGTGCTCGGCCTCATCGCGGTGCTCGCCTATGCCTATTTCGGATTCAGGACGCGGCGCAAGCGCGAGCGTCACGGCTATGAGGCGGAGCCCTTCCCGCTGTTCGTCGTCAAGACGTTGGTGGGCAGCGCGCTGGCGCTGTTCCTGGTCTTCCAGTTCGCCAGCTACAGGGGCCTGCCGGTCGTGCTGCTGGTGATGGGCGTGCTGATCTCGCTGTTCGTCTTCGTCACCAAGCGCATGACCATCGGCCGCCGGATCTACGCCATGGGCGGCAACGCCAAGGCCGCGCAGCTTTCGGGCATCAACACCGAAAGGCTGACCCTGCTGGTCTTCATCAACATGGGCGTGCTCTCGGCACTGGGCGGCCTGATCATCGCGGCGCGCCTCGGCCAGGCCGTGCCGGCTGCCGGTCTCGGCAGCGAGCTCGACGTCATCGCGGCCGTCTTCATCGGCGGAGCCTCGGCAATGGGCGGCGTCGGACAGGTGATCGGTGCCGTCGTCGGCGGCTTCATCATGGGCGTGATGAACAACGGCATGTCGATCATGGGCGTCAATGTCGACTGGCAGCAGGTGGTGAAAGGCCTGGTGCTGCTCGGCGCCGTCATCTTCGACGTCTACAACAAGAACAAGGCCTGAAGACCTGACTTAAGGAGGCATACGGGTTTCAGATCGCGAAGCTGCCGGCAACCCGTCGGCGCCAAGAAGTCCAGGCAAGGACCGGGCTCGCGAGCGCAATCCGGACGAAGAATTTCAACCGTGGCACGGATTTCTTCGCGCCGCGCCGGTCAAGGTTTGCCCGCGGGCAGCCAGGCAAGATGAGAGAGGGTTCAAACATGCTGATCTCCCAGATCCTCGACGACGCCGAGACGATCCGCGTCGTCGCCCGCAATGGCGGCGGCAAGACCAGGGTCATCAACGGCGCGCGCAGCGTCTATTCGCTGGCGATGGAGGCCGCGCGGACAGGCACGGGCCTCGAAGCGCTGATCGAGCGCAAGGGCTATGGCGAGACGGTCGATCTCGATGCCGCCTATAAGAGGGGCAGGCTGGTCTCGCCGATCAACCATCCGGATCCCGCGCATCTGCACCTCACCGGCACGGGGCTCACGCATCTCGGCTCCGCGGCAACGCGCGATTCCATGCACAAGAAGCTCAGCGAGGGCGGGGAGGCGGAACTCACCGATTCCATGAAGATGTTCCGCATGGGCCTCGAAGGCGGCAAGCCGGCCAAAGGCCAGGTCGGCGTGCAGCCGGAATGGTTCTACAAGGGCAACGGCACGATGGCGGTGGCGCCTGGCGCACCCCTGATATCGCCGGCCTTCGCGCAGGATGGCGGCGAGGAGCCGGAGATCGCCGGCATCTATGTCATCGGCGATGACGGCGCGCCGTTCCGCGTCGGCTTCACGCTGTCGAACGAGTTCTCCGATCACGTCACCGAGCGGGTGAACTATCTGTTCCTCGCCCATTCCAAGCTGCGCAACGCCTCGTTTGGCCCTGAAATCCTGATCGGCGAGCTGCCCGCCGACATCCGCGGCGCCTCGCGCATCTGGCGCGACGGCAAGCTGCTCTGGGAAAAGCCGTTCCTGTCGGGCGAAGCGAACATGTCGCACACCATCGCCAATCTCGAGCACCACCATTTCAAATATTCGGCCTTCCGCCAGCCGGGCGACGTGCATGTGCATATGTTCGGCACCGCGACGCTCTCCTTCGCCGATGGCATCAGGACCGAGGCCGGCGATACGTTCGAGATCGAGGCGCCGGATTTCGGCCTGCCGCTGCGCAATCCGCTGGAGATCGAGAAGCCGGTCAAGGTGGCGGTGAAGGCGCTGTAGCGCCGATCTCCCGGTGACTGGCAGGCCAGAGGGGCGCGAAGGAAGCTGCCTCTTCCACTTCGTCATTCTAGGGCGGAGCAAGGAGCGAAGCGACGCGCGCAGACCCTAGAATCCATGCCGTGACATTGGGCGTAGACTGCTGCCGTCCAGAATAACCGTTGGCGCAGCGCCAGCTAAGATCGCAACATGACAGGCTATGTTTACATGACCGCGAGCCAGAAGGTGGCACGCTATTTCGGTGTCGCCAATGACCTTACCCACCGCATGCCCGGGCACAAGACCGGCCAAGGCTCCAGAAGATCATCCTGAATGGTTCGAGTTCTCTCGCGGAATTGGCTGGTGAGCGTTCGGCACCGTGGCGGCGCTCAGGCGTCACGGCATGGATTCTAGGGTCTGCGCGCGTCGCTTCGCTCCTTGCTCCGCCCTAGAATGACGAAGAACAGATGGGACGGCGCGTCCCCTTCCGGACATCTCCCCACTTGGACCTCACCGCGCTGCCCGAAAATGCTTGGAGAGCTTCAGGCCCTGCGCCTGATAGTTCGAGCCGAGTTCGGTGCCGTAAAGCGCCTGCGGGCGTTTCAGCATATGCTCGTAGACGAGACGGCCGACGATCTGGCCGTGGTCGAGGATAAAAGGCACCTCGTGGCTGCGCACTTCAAGCACCGCGCGACTGCCGCTGCCGCCGGCGGCGGAGTGGCCGAAGCCCGGATCGAAGAAGCCGGCATAGTGGACGCGGAACTCGCCGACCAGCGGATCGAAGGGTGTCATCTCGGCGGCATAGAGCGGCGGCACGTGCACGGCTTCTCGGCTGACCAAGATATAGAATTCGTCCGGATCGAGCACCAGTTCGCCGGCGCCGCTCTTGTAGATCGGCTCCCAGAAATCGACGACATCCTGGGCGGCGCGCTTGTCGACGTCGACCAGCCCGGTGTGGTGCTTGCCGCGGTAGCCGACAAGGCCGTCCTTGTCGCCGTCGAGATCGATGGAGAGCGCGATGCCGCCGCCTGAAATATTGGGCGGCTCGGTAGCGACCAGCATCTCGGCGCGGTGAAGGTCGCGCAGCTCACTCTCCGACAGCACCGCATTGCCGGTGCGGAAGCGTATCTGCGAAAGGCGCGAGCCGGCGCGCACGACGATCGGGAAGGTGCGCGGGCTGACCTCGAGATAGAGCGGTCCGTGATAGCCGGCCGCGATCTTGTCGAACTCGTGGCCGCGGTCGGTCATGACGCGCGTGAATATGTCGAGACGGCCGGTCGAGCTCTTCGGATTGGCCGAGGCGGACACGTTCGAAGGCAGCGCCAGGCTTTCGAGCAGCGGCACGATGTAAACACAGCCGGTTTCCAGCACCGCGCCCGCGGCGAGATCGATCTCGTGCAGCTTCAGCCGCTCGAGCTTCTCGGCGACCAGATGATCCGGACCCGGCAGGAACGAGGCACGCACGCGAAACGCCTTGTCGCCGAGCCTTAGATCGAGGCTGGCCGGCTGGATCTGGTCGGCGTCCAGCGCGCGCGGCGACTTCAGCGCCTTCGCCTCGAACAGCGCTGCGATGTCCTGATCCGGAAGAATGCCTGTTTGCCGCAAAGGCTGGCTCCGTTCACAAGGCCGGGCGAGGATCTATGCAGGCTCTTGCCGCCCGGCTGGTACAAACCTCTTAATGAAGCCGGCAATTGACGCAAGCGCGGCGCGGGTCTAAAGGGTCGTTATCCCGTGGTGATTTGGCCGGTCGGCTTGCAGCCACGTTAAATAAGTCGCTAAAGGACCGTCGAGCCGCAAGGCTATATGGACCGGTTGCGACTTCGCGGCCGGTTTTTTTGTGTCTGAAAGCAGGGCTATGAGCACCAAGAAGCGCAACTTGAATCCTCAGACGGCACTCGTGCATGGCGGAACGCTGCGTTCCGGTTTCGGCGAGACATCCGAGGCGATGTATCTCACCCAAGGCTATGTCTACGAGACGGCGCAAGCGGCGGAAGCCCGCTTCAAGGGCGAAGAGCCGGGCTTCATCTATTCGCGCTACGCTAACCCGACCGTCGACATGTTCGAAAAGCGCATGTGCGCGCTCGAAGGCGCCGAGGATGCCCGCGCCACCGCTTCCGGCATGGCCGCAGTAACCGCCGCGCTGCTCTGCAGCGCCAAGGCCGGAGATCATATCGTGGCGGCACGCGCCCTGTTCGGCTCCTGCCGCTGGGTGGTCGAGACGCTGGCGCCGCGCTACGGCATCGAGGCGACGCTGGTCGACGGCACCGACATCGCCAATTGGGAAAAGGCGACAAGGCCGAACACCAAGCTGTTCTTCCTGGAAAGCCCGACCAACCCGACGCTGGAGGTGGTCGATATTGCCGCCGTCGCCAGGCTCGCCAATTCGATCGGTGCCAGGCTGATCGTCGACAATGTCTTCGCCACGCCGCTGCAGCAGAAGCCACTGCAGCTCGGCGCCCATATCGTCGTCTATTCGGCGACCAAGCATATAGACGGCCAGGGCCGCTGCCTGGGCGGCGTCATCCTGTCGGACAAGAAATGGATCGACGAGAACCTGCACGACTATTTCCGCCACACCGGTCCCAGCCTGTCGCCCTTCAACGCCTGGACGCTGCTCAAAGGCCTGGAGACGCTGCCGCTGCGCGTGCGCCAGCAGACCGAGAGCGCCGGCAAGATCGCGGATTTCCTTGCCGGCCGACCGGAGATCGCCCGTGTCATCTATCCGGGCCGCGCCGATCATCCGCAAGCGGATCTCGTCAAGAAGCAGATGTCGGGAGGCTCGACGCTGATCTGCCTCGACGTCAAGGGCGGCAAGCAGGCGGCCTTTGCCTTCCAGAACGCGCTCGACATCGTGCTGATCTCCAACAATCTCGGTGACGCCAAGAGCCTGATCACCCATCCGGCGACGACGACGCACAAGAACCTGAGCGACGAGGCCCGCGCCGAGCTCGGCATCGGGCCAGGCACGCTGAGGCTCTCCGTTGGCCTGGAGGACAGCGACGATCTGCTGGAAGACGTGGAACAGGCCCTGAAGGCGGCAAAATAGAAGGCTGAGAACGCCGCGGCCCGAGCCTTCCAGAGCCGCAATTCCGGACGGGAAACCGTTTCACACTTTTCCTGGAATTGCTCTAGGCGAGCTCCTCCAGCTCGGTCATCGCCTTGGTGCGGATGGTCATGGCGTTGCCGCGCCATTCGACGGCGCCGCCGAACCAGGCGCGCGCCCAGATGGCCGGCAGCAGGGCATCGCGCACGATCATCGCGGTGATGCTGCGCGGCGACAAATACCAGCCCTTCGCAAAGGCCAGCAGCCATTCCGGCAGGTAGGCGATCGCCAGCACGCCCAAGGCCGTCGTGGGCAGGCTGACGCCGGCGCTTGCCGCTGCAATCAGCGCCAGCAGCAGCGGCACCGCAGCGCCAGTCAGGATCTCCGGCGCGAAGAACAGTGGGAAGGTAACCCGCCGCAGCCGCGCCCAGCGCGTCTGGCGCGACCAGATCTCGGCGAGCCTGCGCTGGCCGAGCGGCTGCTCGAATGGCGAGGCGACGAGGTTGACGTTGAACCCCAGGCCATTGACCAGCTTGGTGGCCGCCGCGTCCTCGGCGATCTCGGCGGCCAAGGCCTGGATGCCGCCATTGGCATCGAGCATCGGCTTGTTCCACAGCATGCTCTTGCCCTGGGCGAAGCCAAGGCCAACCGCCTCGCCGGCATACTGCCAGCGCGCCTGCAGCGTGTTGAGGAAGGCGCATTCGACTTCGGCCCAGAACCCGTCCGGCCGCGAGCCGATCGGCGTCGAGCAGACGAGGCCGGTATCCGGCCGCCATGCCGCCATCAGGTGCTGGACATAGTCTCTCGGCATCAGCACGTTGGAATCGGCGAGGATCACCCAATCGTGTCTCGCCGCCTGCCAGCCCTTGACGCAGTTGTTGAGCTTGGGATTGGCGCTGACGCGATCGTCGCCGATCAGCAGCCGCGCAGGAATTTTGGGGTGGCGCGCGATCGCCGCATCGATCAGCTTGACCACCGGGTCTTCGGCATGCGCGACGCAGAAGATCAGCTCATAGCGCGGCCAATCGAGCGAGAAGGCGCGCTGCAAGGTCTCCGGCGTGAACGGCTCGACGCCACGCGACGGCACGATGATGGAGACCGGCGGCCGCGCGCTGGAGGGCGGCGCGATGACATGCCGCCGCTTCAGCCGCGACGAGGCGAGCAGGATGCTGGCGAGATTGACGGAAAGAAGCGCTGACGAAGCCAGGCCGGCTGCGATAGTCAGTTCCATCGAGATCTGGTCACCCCCGATAGAGAGTTTCACCGTTTCACGCAAACGGCGACCCACTCCATCTCCTTGTTTTCACGCAATTCCGGACGGAAGGCTACGGCGAAGGCGCCGAGCTTAACCGCTCGCGCTTTCCTGGAATTGCTTTAGGCCGCACGCGGCCGTTTCAACTGTTACAGAGCGCCCGAGTCGCCCGGCACGGTTTGTGCACACCAACATTGTCATGTGTCACCTAAATGACATTGTTTTTCGGCACCTGCACTTACAAGGCTGGCAGGATGGTCGGCGCTGCGTTTATCAAGAGCGGAGCGTGACATATGTTCCGCGGCGGCAACCGGAGTGGCCCATGTATCGCGCAGTGACGCGCAACATTGAAGTGCTGGTCAGGCCCTTCTATCTGGAGGACCGCTCCGATCCGTCCGAGAACCGCTACGTCTGGGGCTATCAGGTGACGATCGACAACCGCTCCGACGAGTTCGTGCAGCTTGTGTCGCGCTACTGGCACATCACCGACGGTCAGGGCCGGGTCGAGGAGGTGCGCGGCGCCGGCGTCGTCGGCGACCAGCCGGAACTCAATCCCGGCGACAGTTACCAGTACACCTCGGGCTGCCCACTCTCGACGCCGTCAGGCATCATGGTCGGCCACTACACGATGCGCAACGGCCGCGGCGAGACGTTCGATATCGCCATTCCGGCTTTCTCGCTCGACATGCCAGGGACAAGGCGCACGGTGAATTAGCCGTCAGCGACAGCCTCTTTCTCCCCGTTTCACGGGGAGAAATGCCCGGCAGGGCAATGAGGGGCGGCGCCGGGCTTCTGAGATTTTCCTGGAGGCGGACGACCGCGTCGCCAGCGTGTCGCTATGATCGCCAACGTTGGCGCCGCCCCTCATCCGCCCTTCGGGCACCTTCTCCCCGTGGAACGGGGAGAAGGAAGAGAGCTCACTTCGCGAATTCAGCTGGGTCGAAGTCGTATTGGGTCGAGCAGAACTCGCAGGCGACATGGATGCCGCCCTCCTCGGTCGATTCCTTGATCTCCTCAGCCGAAAAGCCTTCGAGAATGCCGCGGATCTTGTCGCGCGAGCAGGAGCACTGGTCGGCGACAGGGACGCCGCGGAAAACGCGCACGCCGTGTTCGTGGAACAGCCGGTAGAGCAATCGCTCGGCGCCCACTGTCGGGTCGATCAACTCGGTCGGCTCGATCGTGCCGAGCAGCGCCAGCAACTCCTGCCAGGAATTGTCGGCCGGCTGGTCCGCAACGTCACGCGGATCGCCGTCGCCGCCAGAAATATCGGGAACGCGCATGCGTTCCGGCGACTGCGGCAGGAATTGCGCCAGGATACCGCCGGCGCGCCACTGCTCGCGCGCGCCGGCCGGGCCGGGCGTGACCAGCTTGGCGACCGACATCTTGATATCGGTCGGGATCTGCTCCGACTGCCGGAAATAGGTGCGCGCGGCGTCCTCGAGCGAGGTGCCGTCGAGCTGGACGATGCCTTGGTAGCGCTGCGTATGCGCACCCTGGTCGATCGTCAAGGCCAAGACGCCGTCGCCGAGCAGCGTCTGCTGCGAGGTCTCGCCGGCGGCGGTCAGCGCCTGCAGCCGGTCGGCATCGAAGCGCGCATAGGCGCGCAGCGCATGCGGCGTGGTGAAATCGGCCACCAGCATGTCGACCGGACCGTCGGTGCGGGTCTGCAGGATGAACTTGCCTTCGAACTTCAGCGAAGTGCCGAGCAGCACGGTGAGCACGCAGGCTTCCGCCAGCAGGCGGGCGACCGGCTCGGGGTAATCGTGGCGGCTCAGAATAGCGTCGAGCATCGGCCCGAGCTGCACGGTGCGGCCGCGCACATCGAGCGGCGCGACCTCGTAAGGCACGACGTGATCGTCGCCGGCGAAGCCGAATTCACCGAGTTGGGGTTTATGCTCAGCCAAGGTCTGGGTTTCCAACATGACAATACTCCGGGGCGCAGCCATGCCGCCCGGTGAGCCGCATGCGTCGAAGCGCGTTCGATTTACGTGATGGCCCGCAAATAGGCATCACATGTCCCCAGATCAAGTTGAGCCCGATCGGGCCGGAAGCGGTCAGGTCCAGCCCTTCTCACGCGCCCAGACACCAGGCCAGCACCGCCTTCTGGGCGTGCAGCCGGTTCTCGGCCTCGTCGAAGACCACCGAATGCGGGCCGTCGATCACCTCGTCGGTGACCTCCTCGCCGCGATGCGCCGGCAGGCAGTGCATGAACAATGCATCGGGCTTGGCTTTCGCCATCAGCGCCGCATTGACCTGATAGGGCAGGAAGACGTTGTGGCCGCGGGCGCGATGCTCCTGGCCCATGGAGACCCAGCTGTCGGTAACGACGCAGTCGGCCTGGTCGACGGCTTCCTCGGCGGACCTGGAAAACCGGACCTTGCCGCCATTGGCTTTCGACCAGTCGACATATTTCTCGAAAGGCTCGCTGCCTTCCGGCACCGCGACATTGAGGTTGAAGCTAAACCGCGCCGAGGCCTCCAGGAGCGAATGCAGCACATTGTTGCCGTCGCCGGTCCAGGCGAAGGTCTTGCCGGACACCGGACCGCGATGCTCCTCAAAGGTCATGATGTCGGCCATGAGCTGGCAGGGATGCGTGTCGTCGGTCAGCCCGTTGATGACCGGAACGGTGGCGTTCTCGGTGAGCTCCAGCAGCCGGTCGTGCGAGGTGGTGCGGATCATGATGGCGTCGACATAGCGCGACAGCACTTTCGCCGTGTCGGCGATGGTCTCCGAACGGCCGAGCTGCATCTCGGTGCCGGTCAACATGATGGTCTCGCCGCCGAGCTGGCGCATGCCGACATCGAAGGACACGCGCGTGCGCGTCGACGGCTTGTCGAAGATCATGGCCAGCACCTTGCCATCGAGCGGTTTTGAACGCTCACCCGCCTTGAGCCTGGTCTTTCGCGCCACCGCGTCGTCAAGCATGATGCGCAGGTCGCCCGCGGAAACGGCGGACAGATCGGTGAAGTGGCGAACACTCATCGGCAGGTTCCAGAAATTATTTGGCGGCTTCGGCGGCAATCGCGTCGGTCAGGCGCTTGGCGCCGCCGCGAATGCGCTCCAGCGCCTCGCCGATCTCCTCGTCGGTGACGGTGAGCGGCGGCAGGAGGCGGATGACGTTGTCGCCCGCCGGCACGGCAAGCAGGTGCTGGTCGCGCAGCGCCATATTCACCTTGGCGTTGGGCATGGCGCATTTCAGGCCGAGCATAAGGCCGGTTCCCCTGATGCCCTCGATGACGTCGGGGAATTCATCGGCCACCGCCGCAAGGCCCTGCTTCAGAAGCAGCGCCTTGCGCTGCACGTCCTCGAGGAAGCCGCCGGCCAGCACCACGTCGAGCACGGCGTTGCCGACGGCCATCGCCAGCGGATTGCCGCCGAAGGTCGTGCCGTGCACGCCGGCCGTCATGCCGGTCGCCGCCTCGTCGGTGGCAAGGCAGGCGCCCATCGGGAAGCCGCCGCCGATGCCCTTGGCGATCGCCATCAGATCGGGCGTGACGCCTGACCATTCATGTGCGAACAGCTTGCCGGTGCGGCCGATGCCGCACTGGACCTCGTCGAAGATCAAAAGCAGGCCGTGCTTGTCGCAGAGTTGCCGCAGCCGCTTCAGCGATTGCGTCGGCACCGGGCGTATGCCGCCCTCGCCTTGCACCGGCTCGATCAGGATCGCCGCGGTCTCCGGCGTGATCGCCTTTTCAGCGGCGTCGATGTCGTCGAAAGCCACCTGGTCGAATCCCTCGACCTTCGGGCCGAAGCCTTCGAGGTATTTGTACTGGCCGCCGGCGGCGATCGTCGCCAGCGTGCGGCCGTGAAAGGCACCCTCGAAGGTGATGATGCGGAAGCGCTCGGGACGGCCCTTGACGAATTGATAGCGCCTGGCCGTCTTGATGGCGCATTCCAGTGCCTCGGCACCGGAATTGGTGAAGAACACCTTGTCTGCAAAGGTCGCCTCAGTCAGCCGCTCGCCCAGCCGGCGCTGTTCCGGGATCTCATAGAGGTTGGAGACGTGCCACAGCTTGGCGGCCTGCCCGGTGAGCGCCGCGACCAGATGCGGATGGCTGTGGCCCAGCGAATTCACCGCGATGCCGCCGGCGAAGTCGAGATATCGCTCGCCCTTGTCGGTGACCAGCCAGGTCCCCTCCCCACGGTCGAACGCCAGGGGTGCGCGGGCAAAGGTCTCGTAAAGCGCCGAACCGCTCATTATATGCGTCTCCGGAACCGGAAATCAAAAAAGCCGCCAATGCGGCGGCCTTTGCGGGTTATCATGTTTTTCGGCCATGAAGTCAACGAAAACGTCACGCAGAAGCGCGTGGCAAGCCCCTGACGCCACGTCGGCTCATAAGTAGGCCGGCAAGTTGGGGAAAACCGAAAAAACCGAATCGTGTTGCCCTGGGGACTCTTGTCACCGAGTCAGCGCATAAGGTATTTGTAGTCGAGAAATAACTAGATTTCGTGCGGCGGACCTAATCACCCGGTATATGTGGTGTTGTTTGCCCGGCGAGAGCCGGGGGCGGGAAAGGATTCTGACTGCCGTACGCCTCAGCAGGAGCGCGGTCTCATGAACTGGACTGACGAGCGGGTCGAACTTCTCAGGAAATTGTGGTCGGAGGGTCTGAGCGCCAGCCAGATCGCCGCACAGCTCGGCGGGGTGAGCCGCAACGCCGTCATCGGCAAGGTGCATCGCCTGAAGCTGTCGGGCCGGGGCCGCGCAACGGCTGCTCCGGCGCGCCAGAAGAAGGCGACGCAAGGCGCCTCGATGCAGAAATCGGTGACCCGCGCCGCGAGTGCCACGCGTCACGTGACCACCACCATCGGCGCCACCGCGCTGCAGGTGCAGTTCGACGCCGAGCCGGTCGCGCGCCACTATATCCGGCCGGTCGAGAACGTGGTCGTGCCGATCTCGCGGCATCTGCAGCTCGTCGAGCTGACCGAACGCACCTGCAAATGGCCGAACGGCGATCCGCTGTCGGAAGACTTCAACTTCTGCGGCAACGACGCCGCCGAAACGGGGCCCTATTGCAAGTATCATTCCCGGGTGGCGTTCCAGCCGGCGGGCGAGCGGCGCAGGGCGCGCTGAGCGAATAGCGAATAGCGAATAGCGAATAGCGAATAGCGAATAGAGCTGGATGGAGTTTCGCGAAGAGGGCAACTTATTTCCCCTACTCGCTACTCCCTATTCGCTACTCGCCCCCTACTCCCTTACTGACTTACTCCCCTATTTCACAGCCATCCATTCTTCTTGAACCGCCAGTACAGGAACGCGCAGATGAGCGCGATCGCCACCAGGACGGCCGGATAGCCGTATTCCATCTTCAGTTCCGGCATGTCGGAGAAGTTCATGCCGTAGATGCCGGCGAAGGCCGTGGGCACCGCCAGGATGGCCGCCCATGAGGCGAGCTTCTTGGATATCGCGGTTTCCTGGCTCTGCCCGACCAGCAGACTGGCTTCGAAGGCGAAGGCCAGAACCTCGCGCAGGGAGTCGATCTTTTCCTGCACGGTGCGGATGTGGTCGGTCACGTCGCGAAACAGCGGATGCATGGCGGCATGTATCTGCGGCAGGTCGGCGCTGGTCAGCCGGCGGCAGACCTCGACCAGCGGCAGCGCCGCATTGCGCAGCCGCAGCAGATCGCGGCGCAGCATGTAAAGCCGCTCGATATCGGAACCGGTCATCGGCTTCAGAAGCACCTTGTCCTCAATCGCCTCGACCTCGTCCTCGATCTGCTCCAGCACCGGCATGTAGTTGTCGACGATGAAGTCGAGGATGGCGTAGAGGACGAAATCCTCGCCTTTGGCGAGCGAATGCGGGCAGCTCTCCCAGTGCTGGCGCACGGCGGCGTAGGAGGTCGACGGGCCGTGCCGGACGCTGACAATGTAGCCGGCGCCGACAAACAGATGCGTCTCGCCGAAAGTGACACGGCCGTCGATCAATTGCGCGGTGCGGGCAACGATGAAGAGGGCGTCGCCATATTGCTCGATCTTCGGGCGCGCATGCGGATGCTCGGCATCCTCGATCGCCAAATCATGCAAATGGAATTGCGCCTGCACCCGGAGCAGCAGGTTGCGATCGGGCTCGAGCAGGCCGATCCAGACGACATGGCCGGGTTTTGCCGTCCATTCGCCGGCCTGTTCGATGGCGATGTCGGCGATGCGCTTGCCGCCCGAATAGACGCTGGATGCAATGATGCCCGACGTTGGGGCCGGGGTCAGGTTTCGAACTTGTTCCATCGCAAACCTCCCGAGACTGCGACTGACAAAATCGCTGTCCCTGGAGGAGCTTATCCTAAATCAGGAAGCCGTTCGAGAGGCGGCGGTTCACTTAGCTGGCACCGGGCCGGGAAGCACGACCTTGTCGGTCTTGTCGCCTTTCGGCCGGTCGGCTGGCATCTGGTCGCCCGTGACGATGTAATAGATCGTCTCGGCGATATTGGTCGCGTGATCGCCGATGCGCTCGATGTTCTTGGCGCAGAACAGAAGATGCGTGCACGGTGTGATGTTGCGCGGATCTTCCATCATGTAGGTCAAGAGCTCGCGGAACAGCGAGGTGTACATGGCGTCGATCTGGTCGTCCCGGTCGCGCACGAGGCCAATCCTCTCGACCGAGCGCGAGGCGTAGACGTCGAGCACTTCCTTGAGCTGCGTCAGCGCCAGATTGGCAAGCGCCTCGATACCGCGGAAAAGGCTATTCGGCTGGCGGCCGTCCACCGAGGCCACCCGCTTGGCGACGTTCTTGCCCAAGTCGCCGACACGCTCGATATCGGCCGAGATACGGATCGCGCCGACGATCTCGCGAAGATCCGTCGCCATCGGCTGGCGCCTGGCGATGATGATGATGGCCTTGTCGTCGATCTCGCGCTGTCCTTCGTCGAGGACGAGATCGTCCTGAATGACCTTCTGCGCGAGGCCATGGTCGACATTCACCAGGGCCGCGACCGCCTGTTCGACCATGCGCTCGGCATGGCCGCCCATCGCGGCGATGCGCTTCGACAGGAATTTCAGCTCTTCATCATAGGCACTGGCGATATGAACGGACTGCATGGATATGCCTTCCCGGCTTGAGCCGGCTGGTGCGTTCCCTCAATCCGTCGCTGATACGTGAACCGCATGACAGAAAGAAGAAAATCCCGGTTGGTAACCGATATACGATCAGCGAGCCGGCAAATGAACCGTGAACGCCGCGCCCTTGCCGACTTCCGACTTGATGGACAATCTTGCGTTATGACGGGTCAATATATGCTTGACGATCGAAAGGCCAAGCCCGGTGCCTTTCTGGGCGCGGCTGTTTTCGACATCGACGCGGTAGAAGCGCTCGGTGATGCGCGGGATGTGCTCTTCGGCAATGCCCGGACCATAATCCCTTATCGTGACGTCGAAGCCCGGCTGCTGGCCATCCTCGCCGCCGGCGACCGATACGGTGACGCGCCCGCCTGACTGGCCGTATTTGCAGGCATTCTCGAGGAGATTCTCGAAGACCTGGAACAACTCGTCGCGATCGCCGGGGACGACAAGCGGCGCGTTGGCGAACTCCCGCTCGATGACGACGCCGTTCTCACTGGCCAGCGGCCCCAGCGAATCGATGACGCTGTCGATCGTCTGGCGAAGATCGACTTCCGTGCCCGGTCCCAGATAGGGTTTCATCTCCAACCGCGACAGTGAGAGCAGATCGTCGATCAGGCGGGCCATCCGGCCGGTCTGGTTCTGCATGATCTGCAGGAACTGGTCGCGCGCCGCCGGATCGTTGCGCGCCGGCCCGCGCAGCGTCTCGATGAAGCCGGCGATCGAGGCAAGCGGCGTGCGCAGCTCATGGCTGGCATTGGCGATGAAGTCGGCGCGCATGCGATCGATGCGACGCGTCTCGCTTTGATCCTTGAACACCAGCACGTAAAGGCCTGTAGCATGGCCGACCGTGGACGCGCTGACCCGATATGTGCGTTCCACCGGCAGCTTTTCGGTGTAGTCGACCGCATCGGAAGCGACTTCCCCGGCAAGGATGCCGTCGAGCAGCGCCTGCATTTCCGGGGCGCGGAACTTGAGCGACAGCGACATACCGGGCGCCAGTCCTCCAAAGGCGGCGAAGGCGGCAGCGTTGGCGTGAACGATGGTGGCGGAATGGTCGAAGATGATCAGCGGGTCGGCGACCGCGGCGGCCAGATATTCGCCGGAGAGCCTCTGCAGCCCGCTAGCCTCGATCGCTGCCCCCACATCGGCCGGCTGGCGTTCGGCATCTGCGGGCAGCATCGCCGCGGCCGCCAGCGCGGCCAGGGCCAGCAGCAGCACATAGGCGGATGAGCCGGCGAAAAAATAAACGGCAAGGACCGCGAGAACGCCTGCGCCAAGCAGCCAGCGGTTGCGCGCCAGCCGTCCGGCCAAGGCTCGCCCCTTGTTGTCTTGTCCCGCGCCCGTCTCTGCCATAGGCCCGCGCCACCCCGCATCCCGTTCGACCGGTCAGCCGGCTCGCTGGACCGGCCTGACGCATGGGACCCTGGAAATCAGGATCGATTTTCGCGAAGGTTCATGCGCAAGATCAAAATGCTGCAGCGTCTTTGCGCTGCACAGGCTCCATAGCATGAGTCCGCAAACTGGAAAGGTTCGTCCGGATGAAAAAAGCCAAGGAAACGGCTGAAGCGGTGCCGGCCACGGCACCGATCAAGATCAAGATCGGCGGCAAGGAGCGCGAGTTCGACATCGACAATCCGGTGCTGCCTGACTGGATCGAGGACAACAAGCTTACCGCCGGCGGCTATCCTTACGACAAGAAGATGAAAAGCGAGGACTACGAAAAGAAGCTCGAGGAGCTGCAGATCGAACTGGTCAAGGCGCAGGCCTGGCTACAGGCCACCGGCAAGCGGGTGATGGCGCTTTTCGAGGGCAGGGACGCGGCCGGCAAGGGCGGTACGATCTTCGTGCTGCGGCAATATATGAACCCGCGCACGGCCCGCAACGTCGCGCTGCCCAAGCCGACGCCGACCGAGGCGGGGCAATGGTATTACCAGCGCTATGTCGACCATTTCCCGGCCTCGGGCGAGTTCGTCACTTTTGACCGCTCCTGGTACAACCGCGCCGGCGTCGAGCCGGTCATGGGGTTCTGCACGCCGGAGCAGCACGAGAAATTCCTGGACGAGACGCCGCATTTCGAGCGGATGATCTGCAACGAAGGCATCCATTTCTTCAAATTCTGGCTGAATATCGGCCGCGAAACGCAGCTCGAACGGTTCCATGACCGCCGCTGGTCGCCGCTGAAGAACTGGAAGTTCTCGCCGATCGACATCGCCGGCGTCGGCAAGTGGGACGACTACACCAGGGCGCGCGACCAGATGATCGAGCGCACACATAAGGAGTTCTCGCCCTGGGTCGTCGTGCGGGCCAATGACAAGCGACGCGCCCGGCTTGCGGTGATCCAGCGTATCCTGCTTTCCCTGCCCTATGACGGAAGGGACCTCGACGCCGTCGGCAAGCCCGACAAGAAGATCATCGGCGAGGGGCCGGAATTCCTTAAAGACTAGTTGTTGTTCTTCGTCTGGAACCGCTGGCCTGCCCTACCCGCGGGGTAACGCGGTTCCGGACGAGTTACAGCGCCGCGCGCCTTTCGGCTCGCGCGGCGCTGAGGTTTCATGCCGGGCGCTCAGGCGGCCAGGCGAGCAATCCGCTGCAGCCGCTTCAGCGTGGTGTCATCCTGAAGCGCCTGCTGGAACAGCGTGATCTCGTGGTCGATGCGGTCGCACAACACGTCCGTATCTCCCTTGAGGAGGCTGCGCGTCTGCAGCAATGCCGCAACAGGCTTCTTGGCCAGCTGTTTCGCCCTCGCCAGCGTTGCTTCCTCGGCGCTGCCTTGCGTCACGATCTCGCCGACCAGGCCAAGCGCCTTGGCGTCTTCGACGCCCAGCGTATCGCCCAAGCAGAAGAAACGGAAGGCGCCGGCATAGCCGAGCTTCTGGGGCGCCAGAATGCTGGTCGCCGCGTCCGGCACCAGGCCAAAATCGACGAACGGCACCCTGAAGGTGCTGCCCCTGGAAGCGATCACCATGTCGCAATGGAACAGGATGGTGCAGCCGACGCCGACGGCATCGCCGTCGACGCAGGCAAGGACCGGCTTGGGGAAGGTCGCCAACATGCGGAACATGTCGGTGACGGCGGCGATCAGCTCTCGGTGCTTGGTGGCGTCGAGGAACTCCGAGAAGTCGCCGCCAAGGCAGAAGCACCCGGCAAGGCCGCGCAGCATGACGACGCGGACCTCGTCGTTGACCGCCGCATCGCGCAAGGTCCTCGCAAGGCTCGCATAGGCGTGCCTGTCGAGCACCGGCCGGCCGTCATGCGAGGACACGGTGACGACCAGCGTATGGCCGCGCAGTTCCGGTTCGGGATGGAAACTCATGACCGCCTCCATCACGAAGCCTGCTTGAGGCCGAGCAGACCGGGATAGCCCCGGTTCAGCACCGGCAGATGGTGGTTGCGGCGGGCCCGCACGACATCGAGCGTATGCTCGGTGAAGGTGAGCAGCGTCGCCACGACCTGCTGGTTGCCATAGGTGCGCTGGTAACCGAGCGGCGTCGCCAGGAAGTGCAGTTGCAGGGCGCGCAGCACCCACATCGGCTCGAACTCGATGATGACCTGGTTGACGTTGCGCTTCAGGCCCCATTCGACGAAGCCGGCGATCAGCTCGGTGCCGACCGTCGAGACGCCGCGTTTGCCGTCGCGAAAACCCGGAGCCACCGCGTAGCGGGTCAGTTCCCACACATTCGGCCCCGAAGGGGACGGTCCTTCGCAGAGATCCGACAGAACATCCGTCAGAAGATGCGGCCGTGTGGTCGGCAGCATGCGCTGGTAACCAGCCAGTTCGCCGTTGCGGATGACGAGGTGGTGTTCGGCCTCGTCATGATCGAACTGGTCGATCTCGAGCTGGTCCGGACGGTCGAGATCGGTCCAACCCATCTCCTCGACGAAGATCTTGTAGCGCAAGCGATGGACCGCCTCCCAAAGGTCGGGGCGTTCCATCAGTTCCTGAGTGGTAAGGGCAAAGAGCATTAGCCGTCTCCTGGGCTTAAGAGGAAGATACGGCCGTGATGTCCCTTAAAATATTGCGCGAAGGCGCAGGCAAGAATTTCCAGGTCGGCACGGCCGACCTAGCTAATATAACCGCGCCTAATCGCCTCCGCGACCGCCTGTACCCGGTTGGCTGCCCCGAGTTTGCTCTTGGCGTTAAGAAGGTGTTTCTCGGAAGTGTGTTCCGAGATGCCGAGGATTTGCGAGATCTCCCATTCGGACTTGCCGACGGCGGCCCATTGCAGGCACTCCCGCTCACGCGCCGTCAATTCTATGTGATCGATGACGCTGTCGGCCTTGGTGTGCAGTTGCATGGCGCGGCCGATCGCATAGGTCGACGCGAGCGAGACCATTCCGAATTCCGCATCCGACAGTTCAACGGATTCGCCGCCCAGCGAGACCATCACGATCTGGCCGTCGAGCGTGACCAGCGGAAACGCCAGGCCGTCGCGCAGCTTGAACTCGCGCGCGTCGCCCATGACTTCGTCGCTGTTCTTGTCGATCAGGGCGTTCTTGGAAGCGTCCCGCCATTGGAACGGCGCCTGAAGCTGCTTCATGTGGCTGACGACCGGGTCGTGGTCGACATAGTTGCGCGCCACATAGCGCTCCAGCCATTCGCCGGGCCAATCGCAAAGCATCACATGCTGTTTCTGCCGGCCGCGCGGCGTGCCCGGCTGCGGCACGGTTCCCGCCATCAGTGCGGTCAGGCCGAAGCTCGAGGTGATGCCGAGCAGCCTCTCGCAGACCGCGGCCGCGGTGCCAGCATGCTGCAACTGGTCTATGTATTCCAGCGTTCTGTCGAACAGGCCCATCGCAACATCTACCCCATGTTGCTTCTGCTTTTTCATTACCGACGGTAGATGCCCGAACCCCCCTTCGTCATCAACCCCCGCGTCGCAATCTCCTCAGCAAAACCGGCAGCTTCCCCCTTCCGGCACGCAAGGTCACTTGCACACGTGCTAAAGCATACGCTGAATTTGGCGGCTTGAAATCAAAAACCGTTGTGCCTGCCCCCCTTTTCATACGAAAAGCCAAGAAAGCTGTCTGGGCGGAGCCTTGTCGTGAAATTGCGGTGGATATTTCTGGCCCTGATATCGGCACTGACCGGCGCGCTGCCCCTTGCCGGACCGACTCAGGCGGCGGAGCCGCAGGTGCCGGTGCTGTGGGACGCCAAGGAACGGCTGCCGAAGCCCGATCTTTCCGCGCTGCCGCGGCTCAGATTCCTCACCACCACCGATTTTCCGCCGTTCAACTTCCTCGACGGCGCCGGCCGCCTGTCGGGTTTCCACATCGATCTGGCGCGGGCGATCTGCGCGGAACTGGGCGTCGCCGAAAAATGCCAGGTCCAGGCTTTGCCGTGGAACGAATTGGACGATGCTCTGCAGAAAGGCGAAGGCGAGGCGATCATCGCCGGCATCGCCGCGACGCCGGACAGCCGCGAGAAATACGCCTTCTCGCGCTCCTACATGCAATTCCCGGCGCGCTTCATCATGCCCAAGGCGAAGGCCTTCGGCGAGCCGATCCTCGACAAGCTGCGCAGCAAGCGGGTCGGCGTCGTCGCCGGCTCGGCGCATGAGAAAATGCTGCGGGACTACTTTAACACCGTGCAGGTGGTGACCTTCGATACACCGGAAGACCTCTATGCCGACCTCAAGGCCGGCAAGGTCGACGCCGCCTTCGGCGATGGCATGCGCTTTGCTTTCTGGCTGGGCGGCTCGGACGCCGCCGGCTGCTGCCGCTTCGCCGGCGGTCCGTATCTGGCGCCGGAATATCTGGGCTCGGGCATGGCGATCGCCACCCGCAAGAACGACACAGCGCTTGCCGCCGCCTTCGACTACGCGCTGCAGGAAATCTCGATCAAGGGCACCTTCGCCGAGTTTTACCTGCGCTATTTCCCGGTGAGTTTTTTCTAACCGGTTATCCAGAAATTCCGAACAGAAGGCTGCGGCGAAGTCGCCGAGCCTAACCGCTCAGACTTTTCCTGGATTGCTTCATGTCAGCGAGCGCAAGCGCGCCTTGGCCGCGCGGGCGATCGCGGCGACGGTCAGCGTATCGAGGTCGAGCTTGAGGCGGATGAGCTGGAGGACGCGCACTTCCTCCATGCGCATTTCGAGATCGACGGCGGCAACCTCGAAAGCAGCCGCATAAGCGGTGTCGCGCAGCCGCTCCGGCAGCGCCTCGGCGACGCGCGCCAGCACGCCTTCCAGCCCGTCCTTCTCATGCAGCGCCTTCTGACACGCCTGTGCCACTGCAACCAGCCTGTCCTGGTTGAAGTCGACGAACACCGGCCAGGAGCGGACGACGTCGCCGATACGCTCCAGCTCGACATCGGTCATGTCGCGATCGGAGGCCGATGTGATGACCATCAGGTGGATCAGGGCTTCGTGCGGCGTCAATGAGGGCATTCAAAACTCCTGAAGGCGCGCATGTCATCTTTCCAAAACCGTGACACACTTTTGGATGACATGCACTGGATGATAGGCCCCGAACGTAGGAGCGCTATCGCGGCGTCGCAAGGAAAAGCGCCGCAAATCGTTGACGCTCCAGCCTGTCACGCCTAGAGACCGGTCGACAAATCCTTATCCGCCGCGAAGACGGCCATGACTGGAACTTTGACATGACGGGATCAAACATCATCGATCTCACTCCCGAGATGCTTGCCGCGGCGGCCGAGAGCAAGGCCTGGCCGTTCGAGGAAGCCAAGAAAGTCATCGCCCGCTACAAGGGCAAGGACTTTCCCGAGACCGTCCTGTTCGAGACCGGCTATGGCCCGTCCGGCCTGCCGCATATCGGCACCTTCGGCGAGGTGGCGCGCACGACCATGGTGCGGCATGCCTTCCGGGTGCTGACGCAAGATAAGGTCAAGACCAAGCTTCTGTGCTTCTCCGACGACATGGACGGCATGCGCAAGATCCCGGAGAGCGTGCCGGACCGCGCCGCGCTTGAGCCCTATCTGCATATGCCGCTTACCTCGGTGCCCAATCCGTTCGGCGGCGACTATGCGAGCTTCGCCGACCACAATAATGCGATGCTGTGCCGCTTCCTCGACACGTTCGGCTTCGACTACGAATTCGCCAGCGCAACGCAGTACTACAAGGCCGGCCGTTTCGACGAGGTGCTGCGGCGCGCCGCCGAACGCTATGACGAGATCATGGGCGTGATGCTGCCGACGCTCGGGCCGGAGCGCCAGGCGACCTACAGCCCGTTCCTGCCGATCTCGCCGAAGAGCGGCCGCGTGCTCTACGTGCCGATGATAAATGTCGACGCCAAGGCCGGCACCATCACCTTCGACGACGAAGGCACCGAGACGACGGTGCCTGTCACCGGCGGCCGTGTGAAGCTGCAGTGGAAGCCGGATTTCGGCATGCGCTGGGCAGCGCTCGGCGTCGATTTCGAGATGTTCGGCAAGGACCACCAGACCAACGCGGCGATCTACGACCGCATCTGCAACATCCTCGGCGGACGCGCGCCGGAGCATTTCGTCTACGAGCTGTTCCTCGACGAGGAAGGCCAGAAGATCTCGAAGTCGAAGGGCAACGGCCTGACCATCGACGAATGGCTGACCTACGCGCCGACGGAGAGCCTCGGCCTCTATATGTATCAGCGGCCGCGGCAGGCGAAGAAGCTCTATTTCGACGTCATCCCGAAGGCGGTGGACGAGTATTACGCTTTCCTTGGCGCCTATCCGCGCCAGGACTGGAAGGAGCGGCTCGGCAATCCGGTCTGGCACATGCATGACGGCAGCCCGCCGGCCATCGACCTGCCGGTGCCCTTCGCGCTGCTGCTCAACCTGGTCAGCGCCTCCAATGCGCATGACAAGGCGGTGCTGTGGGGCTTCATCTCGCGGCATGCGCCGGGCGTGACGCCGAAGACGCATCCGGAGCTCGACCGCCTGACCGGCTACGCGATCCGCTATTTCGACGACTTCGTGAAGCCGACCAAGGTCTACCGCGCCGCCGACGAGGTGGAGCGCGAGGCGCTGGCCAAGCTCTCCGACGCGCTCGGCGCGCTGCCGCAGGGCGCCGATGGCGAGGCGATCCAGAACGCCGCGCTCAATGTCGCGCGTAAGATCGAGCGCTACCAGGATCATTCCAAGCAGAGCCCGGAAGGCGGACCCGGCGTGTCGGTCGCCTTCTTCCAGATGATCTACCAGGTGCTGATCGGCCAGGAACGCGGGCCGCGCTTCGGTTCCTTCGCGGCGCTTTACGGCATCGCCGAGACGCGCGCGCTCATTGAGCGGGCGCTGGCTGGTCAACTGGCGGCGTAACCGCGCCCCCATCAGCCGGCAGGATCGAATCCGGCGCGACCGGCGCCGGCCCTGACGCGGCCGGCAGCGCCGGTAGGCCGTCAAGCTTCGGCGCCGGGCCGAAAATACCTTTCCTTGCGGCGCGGGCCTTGCCCCCGGCCTCGACATAGGGACCGCCTTGCGCCGCGCGCGCCCAGCCATTCTCGACCAACCACTGGCCGATGTCCTGGTTGCCGATATGGCATTCGGCGGTAATGATGTCGCGGCCCCCGTCCGGCGGCACCGTGCAGGCGACCGCACGGCCACGCAGGAAGGCGCGGAAGGCTGTTCTGGCGCGCGTGCCGCAGGCCCAGCTCTTGCCCGCGTCGCTACAGGTTTCGTCGGCCTTGACGACATCCACGCCGGACACGGCGACCGCGTAGCCCTTCGACTCGATAAGCCCGGCGGCGGTGGCGACCGGCTGGAACAATTTTGTGCCGTTCCAGTCGCCCGGCATCTTCGTTTTGGGCGGCTTGGGCGGCCCGGCCAGCGCCAGATCACTGAGCGGTGCGCGCGGTTCCACCCGTTCGAGTTCCTGGTCAGACAGGTCCGGCGGCGCCACGACGTCGGGATCGATGGCCCTCGAACGAGCGGCGGGCTTCGGCGGCTGCGGAGCGGCCGGCGCCGGAATGGCCGAGGTCGCGGGCTCTCGCTCCGTATCGGAACCGGAAAGGGTATCGCCGCCGGTGGGAAGCGCATCGGCGATGGGATCGATCTGATCGACCGTGATGCCGCTTTCGTGGCCCTTGACCGTCCGTCCGCCGATTACGACGAGCGCCGCCATCACGGGAATTGCCAGAATCGTCAGGGCTGTTTGAAGAAGCCGCACCGGTCCGGGGCCCTACTGGCTCGCCCAGACGATGCGCGCCATCCATTCGATATCGCGCGTCGGAATGTCACGGTCCGGATGGGCGGGGTTGAGCGAAACCAGCACGATCGATTTCACCGTTTGCCGGTCGAGCACCTTGGCCATTACCTCGCCGGCGGTGGTCTTGACGACGACACGGTCGCCCTTGCGCGTCGGCGCGCCCGGTTCGACGATCAGCACATCGCCATTGCGGTAGAGCGGCAGCATGGAATCGCCCTGCACCTGCAGCGCGTAGGACGTCTCGGTCGCCCGCGCCGGAAGCTCGACCAGATCCCAGCCCTGCCCTGCGGGATAGCCGGCATCGTCGAAGAAGCCGCCCGCGCCGGCCTGGGCGAAGCCAAGCAGCGGGACGGCGCTGCGCTGTTGGGCTATGGAGACGCCGCCGCGCCCTTCGACCAGTCCGGTGAATTCCTCGAGCGACGCGCCGGTGGCCTCGATGATCTTGGCCAGCGATTCGGTCGAGGGCCAGCGCGGCCGGCCATCGGACGACAGGCGCTTCGACTTGTTGAAGGCCGTCGAATCGAGGCCCGCGCGCCGGGCAAGACCGGAAGCCGATAGCGAATAGCGCTCGGCGAGAGCGTCAATGGCGGCCCATACGCGATCGTGTGAGAGCACGCGCGCTCTCCTTCAAACAGGAAAAAATGCCTCAAGCCTGTCTAGCGCGCGACCACACCATTGTCCACCGGTCGCGGTGGGCCGGGATGGAAAGTGATACGCAGGCACAGATGGGCCTGGTTCGGCACACTAATCGAGCCGGCTTTTGTCGCCGACCCTATAAGGGCCACGGCTGGACGCCGTGGCCATGGTGCGGGCCATTCGCCCCCAGACATACATCTTGGGTTGATCAGGCCGCCTCTCGGACCTCGCCTTTCTGATAGGGGTCGAAGCGCTGGTAGAAGGTCTCGCCCTTCTCGGCCATGTCGAGCAGAAGCTTCGGCGCCTTGAACTCGGCGCCATACTTCTTCTGCAGCCCCTTGGCGATCTTGACGAAACGCTTGGCGCCGATGCCGTCGATGTAGGATAGCGCGCCGCCGGTAAAGGGAGCGAAGCCGAAAGCGAGGATCGAGCCGACGTCCGCCTCGCGCGGATCGGTGACAATGCCTTCTTCCATCACCCGCGCCGCTTCCAGCGCGATGGTCACCAAGAGGCGCTGCTTCAGCTCCTCATAATTGATCTTTTCGGGCTTCAGCTGCGGATAGAGATCCTTCAGGCCCGGCCACAGCTTCTTCTTCGCCGGCTTCGCCGGATAATCGTAGAAACCCTTGCCGTTCTTGCGGCCGAAGCGGCCATGCGTGTCGACCATGGTGTTGATCAGCGCCATCTGCCCGGGATCGACGGCCTTCTCGCCCAGATCCCTGATGGTCTGCTTCATGATCTTCTGAGCAAGGTCGACGGCCGTCTCGTCGGTCAGCGCCAGCGGGCCGACCGGCATGCCGGCAGCCTTGGCGGCGTTCTCGATCATCGGTGCAGGCACACCTTCGATCAGCATCTTATAAGCTTCCGACATGTAGCGCAGCACGCAGCGGTTGACGTAGAAGCCGCGCGTGTCGTTGACGACGATCGGCGTCTTCTTGATGGCGCGCACGAAGTCGAAGGCGACGGCCAAGGCCTTGTCGCCCGTCTTCTTGCCGAGGATGATCTCGACCAGCATCATCTTGTCGACCGGCGAGAAGAAGTGGATGCCGATGAAGTTCTTCGGCCGCGCCGAATTCTTCGCCAGGGCGGTGATCGGTATGGTGGACGTGTTGGAAGCGAAGATTGCCGACGATTTCAGCACCGCTTCGGCCTTCTCCGTGGCTTCCTTCTTGACGCTCGAATCCTCGAAGACCGCCTCGACGACCAGATCGCAGCCGGCAAGGTCGGCATAGTCCGCCGTCGGGGTGATCAACGACAGAAGCTTGTCCTTGTCCTCGGGTTTGGCGCGGCCCTTCTTGACCTGATCGGCCATCAGGCTGTCGGAATGCGCCTTGCCCTTCTCGGCCGACGGCAGATCGCGGTCGAGCAGCACCACGGGAATGCCGGCTCGTGCGGTGACATAGGCGATGCCGGCACCCATGAAGCCGGCGCCGAGGACCCCGATCTTCTTGAACTTGGTCTCCGGTACGTTGGCCGGCCGGCGCGCGCCCTTGTTCAATTCCTGCAGCGAGACGAACAGCGAGCGGATCATCGCCGCCGCTTCCTTCGACTGCATGATTTCGGTGAAATAGCGCTGCTCGATCCTGAGCGCCGTGTCGAAGGGCACCAGCAGGCCTTCATAGACGCATTTCAGGATCGCGGCCGCGGCAGGATAATTGCCGTAGGTTTCGCGACGCAGGATGGCGATCGCCGGCGGCCAGAGATTGGCGCCGGCCGCCGAATAGATCGGGCCGCCCGGCAGCTTGAAACCCTTCTCGTCCCAGGGCGCGACCGGCTTCAGGCCGTTCCGGATCATCGCCTTGGCGGTCTCGACCAGTTTCGAAGGCTCGGCGATCTCGTGGATCAGGCCCATCGCCTTCGCCTTTTGCGGCGTCAAGTTCTGCCCGGTGGTCAGCATCTGCAGCGCCTGCTGCTGGTCGGTCAGCCGCGGCACGCGCTGGGTGCCGCCGGCGCCGGGGAAGATACCAATCTTCACTTCGGGAAGCGCCATCTTCACCTTGTCGCTGTCGGCGGCGACGCGGCCGTGGCAGGCGAGCGACATCTCGAAGGCGCCGCCCACGCAGGTGCCGTTGATCGCCGACACCCAAGGCTTGCCGGAAGTTTCGATCTTGCGGAACAGGCCGGTCATATAGCCGGCATTATCGAACAGCGCCTTGGTCGCCTTGTCGAGGTCCTTCTCCTTGTCGACGGCAAAGGTCGCCAGCATCTTCTGCAGCATGGTGATATCGGCGCCGCCGGAGAAAGAGTCCTTGCCGGAGGTGATGACCGCGCCCTTGATGGCGGCATCGCCGGCCACATGATCGACTATGGCGTTCAACTCGCGCATCACCTCCTCGGTAAAGACGTTCATCGAGCGGTCCGGCATGTCCCAGGTGATCAGTGCAATGCCGTCGGCGTCGGCGTCGAGGGTGAAATTGGTGTAGCTCATCTCTTCTCTCCCCGTCAGACGCGTTCGATGATGGTGGCGGTGCCCATGCCGGCGCCGATGCAGAGCGTGACCAGCGCGGTGTTGAGGTCGCGGCGCTCCAACTCGTCCAGCACCGTGCCCAGGATCATGGCGCCGGTGGCGCCGAGCGGATGGCCCATCGCGATCGCGCCGCCATTGACGTTGATCTGGTCGTGCGGGATGTCGAAGGCCTGCATGTAGCGCAGCACGACTGAGGCGAAGGCCTCGTTGAGCTCGAACAGGTCGATGTCCGACTGCTTCATCTTGGCGCGCTTCAGGAGCTTCTCGGTGACGTCGACCGGACCGGTCAGCATCAGCACCGGTTCCGAGCCGATATTGGCGAAGGCGCGGATGCGGGCGCGCGGCTTCAGCCCCATCGCCTTGCCGGCCTTCTTGGAGCCGAGCAGCACGGCGGCGGCGCCATCGACGATGCCCGAGGAATTGCCTGCATGGTGGACGTGGTTCACTTCCTCGACTTCCGGATGTTTCTGCACGGCGACCGCGTCGAAGCCGCCCATTTCGCCGGGCATGACGAAGGATGGATTGAGCGAGGCCAGCGACTGCATGTCGGTCGTGGGCCGCATGTGCTCGTCATGATCGAGGATGGTGAGACCATTCTGGTCCTTGATCGGGATCACCGAATTCTTGAAACGGCCCTCGCCCCAGGCCTTGGCGGCGCGCTTCTGGCTCTCGACGGCGTAGGCATCGACGTCATCGCGGGAAAACCCGTATTTGGTGGCGATCAGGTCGGCCGAGATGCCCTGCGGCACGAACCAGCCGGGCAGGCCAACGGAGGGGTCCATGAACCAGGCGCCGCCCGACATGCCCATGCCGACGCGCGACATGGATTCGACGCCGCCGGCAATGACGATCTCATCCGCCCCTTGCGCGATCTTGGCGGCGCCGAAATTGATGGCGTCGAGACCCGAGGCGCAGAAGCGCGAGATCTGCATGCCGGGTGCCTTGGTGTCGTAGCCGGCCTCGAAGGCGGCGGCGCGCGGAATGACGGAGCCCGCCTCGCCGACCGGATCGACGCAACCGAAGATGATGTCGTCGACATTGCCGGTGTCGAGCCCATTGCGGTCGCGCAGCGCCTCAAGCGTCCTTGCGGCGAGCCGCACCGCCGGCACCTCGTGCAGCGAGCCATCCTTCTTGCCCTTGCCACGCGGCGTGCGCACGGCGTCATAGACGTAAGCCTCAGTCATTTTCGTGCTCCTTGGCTTTGCCGGCCGCCGCGCTCACAGAGAGCGCCCGATCAGCAATTTCATGATTTCGTTGGTGCCGCCATAGATGCGCTGGACGCGGGCGTCGCGGTACATGCGGGCGATCGGATATTCATTCATGTAGCCATAGCCGCCATGCAGTTGAAGGCATTCGTCGACGACTTTGCCTTGCAGGTCGCTGAGCCAGTATTTGGCCATCGAGGCGGTGACCGGATCCAGGCCGCCGTCGATATGGCGGGCGACGCAATCATTGTAGAAGACGCGGCCGATCGTGGCCTCGGTCTTCAACTCGGCCAGTTTGAACTGGGTGTTCTGGAAATCGATGACGGCCTTGCCGAAGGCTTTGCGTTCCTTGACGTAGTCGATGGTCAGCGCCAGCGCCCGCTCGATCATGGCGATCGCCCCGGTGCCGATCTGCAGCCGCTCCTGCGGCAATTGCTGCATCAGCTGGACGAAGCCCTTGCCTTCCTCGTGGCCGAGCAGATTGGAGGTCGGCACGCGCACGTCATTGAAGAACAGCTCGGACGTGTCGTTCGACTTCAGCCCGATCTTATCGAGGTTGCGGCCGCGCTCGAAGCCCTCCACCTCATCGGTCTCGACGACGATCAGCGACGTGCCCTTGGCGCCCTTGTCCGGATCTGTCTTGGTGACGACGATGATCAGGTTGGCGAGCTGGCCATTGGTGATGAAGGTCTTCGAGCCGCTGATCTTGTAATGGTTGCCGTCCTTCTCGGCGCGGGTCTTGACGCCCTGCAGGTCGGAACCGGCGCCGGGCTCGGTCATGGCGATGGCGCCGATCAGCTCGCCGGTTGCGAGCTTGGGCAACCATTTCTGCTTCTGCTCTTCGGAACCGTAATGCAGGATGTAGGGTGCTACGATCGAATTGTGCAGGCCGATGCCGAAGCCGTCGACGCCGACATGGCCGATCGCCTCGATGATGGCGCTCTCATGCGCGAAGGTGCCGCCCGAGCCGCCGTATTGCTCCGGCATGGAAGCGCAGAGCAGGCCGGCCGCTCCCGCCTTCAGCCAGCTCTCGCGGTCGAACATCTCGTTCTTCTCGAACTCGTCGTAACGCGGCGCGATCTCCTCGGCCATGAAGCGCGATGCCATATCGTAGAGCATGCCGACCTCGTCCGCCGCCCAGGCGGGCTTTGGAAGACCAAGAATTTCGGCTGGATTTGTCGCCACGATTTCCTCCGCGTTCCGACACTTGTGGGCCGGCGGTGCCGGCCCGCCAAACCTAGAACGCTTCCGCCGGCAGCGCCATTAGCGTGTCCGCGCCACTCGATATGCGGGCGAGACGCGCCGCCGTTTCCGGCATGACGCGCTCCATGAAGAAGCGCGCGGTCGTGAGCTTGGCGTCGTAGAACGCGCCAGCGCCGTTGGCGCCGTCCGCGAGCTTCGCCTCAGCGGATTTCGCCATCTGCGCCCACATGTAGCCCAGCGCCACAAGGCCGAAGAGATGCATGTAGTCGCTCGAGGCCGCACCGGCATTGTCGGGCTTGGCCATGGCGTTCTGCACCAGCCACATGGTGGCCGCCTGCAGGTCGTTGAGGCCCTTCTTCAGCGCCTTGGTGAAGGGCGCCATCTTCTCATCAGTGCGGTTTTCCTCGCAGAACTCGCCGACTTCCTTGAAGAAGGCCTGCACGGCGCGACCGCCATTCTGCGCCAGCTTTCGGCCGACGAGGTCGAGCGCCTGGATGCCGTTGGCGCCTTCATAGATCATGGCGATGCGGGCGTCGCGCACGAACTGGCTCATGCCGTGTTCTTCGATGTAGCCGTGGCCGCCGAACACCTGCTGCGCCATAACCGCGTGGTCGAAACCCTTGTCGGTGAGCACGCCCTTGACCACCGGGGTCATCAGGCCGGTGTAGTCGTCGGCCGCCTGGCGGTCCTTGTCGTCACCGGAGCGATGCGCGACGTCGGACTTGATCGCCGTCCACAGCGCTAGCGCGCGGCCGGCCTCGTTGAAGGCCTTCATGGTCATCAGCGAGCGGCGGATGTCGGGATGGACGATGATCGGGTCGGCCTTCTTGTCCGGCGCCTTGACGCCCGACAGCGAGCGGCCCTGCAGGCGGTCCTTGGCGTAGGAGACGGCGTTCTGGTAGGCGATCTCGGAGACCGAAAGCCCCTGCAGGCCGACGCCGAGTCGGGCCTCGTTCATCATCGTGAACATGGCCTTCAAGCCGCCGTTCAATTCGCCGAGCAGCGTGCCCTCCGCCTCGTCATAATTCATGACGCAGGTCGAGTTGCCATGGATGCCCATCTTCTCCTCGATCGAGCCGCAGGAGACGGTGTTCCTCTCACCGGGATTGCCCGAGGCATCGAGCTTGAACTTCGGCACGATGAACAGCGAGATGCCCTTGACGCCTTCCGGCGCGCCTTCGGCGCGGGCAAGCACCAGGTGGACGATGTTGTCTGCCATGTCGTGCTCGCCGGCGGAGATGAAGATCTTCTGGCCGGAGATTCTGTAGCTGCCGTCGCCGTTGGGAACGGCCTTGGTGCGCAGCAGGCCAAGGTCGGTGCCGCAATGCGGCTCGGTCAGGTTCATGGTACCGGTCCAGGTGCCCTCGATCAGCCTGGGCAGCCATGTCGCCTTCTGCTCCTCCGTGCCGTGGGTGACGATCGCCGCGATCGCGCCTTGCGTCAGGCCGGGATACATCATCAGCGCCATGTTGGCGGAAACCATATATTCGGAAACAGCCTGGTGCACCGTGTAGGGCAGGCCTTGGCCGCCGAACTCGACGGGTGCCGCAAGCCCCATCCAGCCGCCTTCGCGATACTGGTCGTAGGCGTCCTTGAAGCCCTTCGGCGTCGTTACCGAGCCGTCGTCATGGCGCACGCAGCCTTCCATGTCGCCGACGCGGTTCAGCGGATGCATGACGTTTTCGGCCAGCTTGGCACCCTCGGCGAGGATCGCCTCGAGCACGTCGGGCGTCGCATCCGAGAAGCCCGGAAGATTGGAATAGCGCTGATAGCCAAGCACATCATTGAGCACGAACAGCGTGTCCTGGATCGGCGCCCTGTAGATCGTCATGCCTTCCTCCGCCCTTACGGTCCCGGCCCGACCAGCAAGTCGCCTGTCCACATCCTGGACAGGAGGCCGGGCAAATGTCGATGCTGCGATAGCAAATATTGACGTTTGCGTAAACGTCAACTTCGTCGCAGTCAAAAATTTTGTGAGTGGTCAGGCATCCTGGCGACAAAAAAGCCGCGCGGCTATGGCCACGCGGCTTTCAGTTTTTGGATTGTCGCCGTTGAACGCGTGCGTTCAGCCGGCGGCGCTTGCCTGCGGCGCCGCGGTGCGCTCGACGAGCATCTGGCGCACGACGGACATCGAGTTGCTCAACTCGCCGATGGCGTCGTCGATCAGCGCACGCTGCTTCTGCAGGCGGGCGAGTTGCTTCTCCGACTTGTCGAGGGCCAGCCGCAACTGCCTGGTGTTGGTGCCGGTCGGATCGTAGAGATCCATCATCTGCTTGACGTCGCGCAGCGAGAACCCGACCTTGCGGCCGAGCAGGATCAGCTTCAGGCGAGCCTTGTCGCGGCGCGTATAGAGACGGGTCGAGCCGTCGCGATGCGGATTGAGCAGGCCCTTGTCTTCATAGAAACGCAGCGTGCGCAGCGTCACACCGTATTTCTTGGCCATCTCGCCGATGCGGACGAATTCCTCGCCGGCTTCGACCGGGATCTCATTGGTATTGGCCGCGGCTTCGCCGGGCGAAACAAGTTTCATGGTCACTGGCTTTCCCCTGGCGGCGTCGCGGTCGCGGACCAAGCGTCGCCTGAGTGGAAGCGGGGGCGTGCTTCCAATCGTGGTTGCAACAAAACAATCGCAAGAGGCACGGTTCGCACCTTTTACGTTTACGTCAATCCTATATCGACAGCCGCAAGGTGACGCAAGGGCGTTGTCAAAACGGAGCTTTATGCCGCACCAGTCAGGCGGCTCACGATTGTGCGCGGCTTCTTAAGCTTGGTTAACGCCTTGTTTACCACGTTGGGCGAAATGTGCGCATGTCGGTCACCCGTGTTTATCCTGTAGAGAATTTTTCACGGTTTTCGAAGCGTGGGTGAAAACCCGGGAAGCCCGTCTTCCTCCGCAGCAAAACCGCTCGGCTCGCTTCGTTTCCGACAGGCTAATGGGAGACCGGCCTCCGGCCGGCCATTCTGAACACGGGCGCATCGATGAACAGCAAGCGGTCCTATCTCGATACACTCAATGCCGGCAGGCAACGCCGGCCGCACGCCTCGCTCGAAGAACTGAACCGCTCGCTCGAAACCCTGGAGCAGCGGCTGGACCGCACGCGCGCCGACATGCCCGATCGCCCCGACCTGCGGCGGCCGCCCGTCGAGCCGCGTTATCCAAGCACGCAGCCTTACGGCCAGCCGCGCTGGTACGAAGACACCTATGCCGCGCAAAGACCCCTGGACCGGCCGCAGCAGAACCCGGCGGCGCAGAATCCTGGCTCACAGTATCAGCGGCCGCAACCGCGCGCGCCGCAAAATCCGGCGCCCGCCGCGCCCGCCTTCGACCAGGGCTATCAGGCGATCGCGCGTGACATCGACCGGGTGCGCGGCCAGGAAGACAGCGTCGCCATGGTCGGCAAGATCGCCGTCGAATTGCGCGGGCTGCGCGAGGAATTGCGCCACCAGATGACCGCCGGTCTGCAGCGCGAATTCGAGGCGTTTCGCCAGGACATCGACCGCGCTATGCAGCGCGGCGCCAACGGCCTGCCGGATAAGAGCAGCGCCGAGCTCGGCCTCGAATTCGAGCGGCTTTCGGGCGCCATCCAGACACTGGCCGAAAAGAGCGACGACCGCAGCGTCAACCTGCTGCGGCTGGAGCTGGAACAGGTGAAGGGCGCGCTGGACACGCTGGCACGCGAGGAAAGCGTGCAGAAGGTCGACCGCCGCTGGGACGATTTCGACCGCCGCTGGAGCGCCTTCGAAGACCGCGTCGACGCCGATCAGCGCAAGCGCGCGGAAGGCCCGAGCCTTTCGGTGCTGACCGACCGGCTCGAACAGATCAGCAGCGCCGTCAACAATCTGCCGGAATCGCTTTCGCTGCGCTCTCTGGAGGAAAAGGTGCGCACGCTTGCCGGCGCGGTCGACCGTTTCGCCAGCCAGCAGACTATGCGCGGCGGCGAGACGCTGGCCATGATCGACGAGCGGCTGGACGAGATTTCCCGCGCCATCGTCGCCTCGACGGTGGCCGCGCAGGCCAATGCCTTCGACCCCGAGACCTTCGGCCGGATCGAGAAGCGCATGGCTTCGCTGGCGGCGCAGATCGAAGAGGTTGCGCAGTCGCGGCCCGGCGCGGAAGTCATTGATCACCTCAACCTTCTTACCAGCCGTGTGGATCAGTTGGCCGGCAGGGCAGACCTGCCCGAGCAGGCCATGGAGCGGCTCGGCAAGCAGATCGCCTTGATCACCGACAAGATGGACCGCGCGCAGGCCATGCCCGACGCCGATCATATCTTCCAAGGCCTGGAACAGCGCTTCGAGGCGCTGTCCACGTTAATCGAGCGCCGCCAGGGCGATGCGATGGAACAGGGCAATATCCTGTTTCGCGATCTCGAGCGTCGGCTGGACGAGGTCGCGGACAGGCTCGATCAGCGCATGCGCCAGGATGAGAGCGCCGGCATCATGGAAGCGATCGACGCCCGCTTCACCGCTTTGGCCAAGCGTATCGAGACACGCACGCCGGATCCTGCCAACGACGCGGCGATCCGCGGGCTGGAGAGCCGGCTCGAGGATATTTCCAGCCGGCTGGAAATGTCCGCGCAGCAGGTCGCGGGCATCGATCCGGCGCTGATCCGCAGCCTGGAGGCGCAGGTCGCCGGCCTGTCGGCGCATCTTTCCAAGCCCGGCACGCCGCTGCCCGAATTCGAGGACATCAGCCCGCGCCTCAACGAGATCGAGAAGTCGCTGGCGGGCACGCGCGATTCCATCCTGACCGTGGCGCGCGAGGCGGCTGAAAGCGCCGTCAGATCGCTTGCCGAGTCGACGTCCAGCACGGCCCAGAGCAACGCGACCGCCGTGGCCGGCCTCGCCCAGGACCTGAAGACGCTCGAAGCGCTCACCCGTCGCTCCGACGAGCGCAATTCGCGCACCTTCGAGGCGATCCACGACACGCTGCTCAAGATCGTCGACAGGCTCGGCTCGCTCGAATCGGATGAGACCAGCGAAGCGGTCAGCGAACTGGTGGATCCGCAGCCGACCGGCAAGCGCGGCGGCCGCGGCGGCAAGATCGCGGTGCAGGACGCGCCTTCGATGGATATCGACCAGCCGCTGCCGCTCACGGGGGACATGGCCGGTCTCGAAGGCCGTGCGGCTGCGATCATGCGCGATGAGCCAGACGCGCCGCGCACGCCTGCCGAGGCCGCGGCGGCAGCAGCCATGGCGGCCCTCGGGCCGGATGCGATCGGCGACAAGAGCGAGACGGCCGGCCGCAGGAGATCGATGTTCAGCGGCCTGGCGCGCGCTTTCAAGGGCAAGAAGGAAGCAGACACGCAGCTGCTTGCCGGCGCTGCGCCGGCCGGCGACGTGCCAAACGTCGACATCGACGAGCCGCTCGACCCCAAGGCCGCCAACCGGCCGTTGGAGCCCGGTTCCGGCGCGCCGGACCTCAACGCTATCATGAAACGCGTGCGCGACGAGCGCGGCGGCCAGCCGGTCAAGCGCAACGAGAGCGATGCCGCCAAGTCCGATTTCATCGCCGCGGCCCGCCGCGCGGCCCAGGCCGCAGCCGCGGAAGCCGACACGCTGAAGCGGCAATCGACCCTGACCGGCCCGGTGAAGGCGCTGAGGATAGGCGACCTGCTCAAGGCGCGGCGCAAGCCGATCCTGATGGCGGCGGCCGCGATCATGATGGCGCTGGCCGGCCTGCAGTTGGGCAAGGCCTTTTTGTCAGATCCGGTCGAGACGGCCAACAACCAGCCCGCACCGGTCGTCTCTCCGCAGACGGTCGACACGGAAACAGCACAGGACGAAAGCGGCGCGGCCCGGCCCGTCAGGCAGGCCGAGCCCGTCAAGGACGCGGCACTCGCCGCTTCTACGTCTTCCAGTCCCGAAAATGCCGCAGCCATGCCCGCCGAACCGGCGCCCGCGCCAGTGGCGCTTGCTGCGCCTGCCGCGCCGGTGCCGGCTCCCATGGCTTCGGCAACGCCGCCCGAACCCGCCGCCGCAGCCGTCTCCGCGGCGGATACGGATGGCGACACGCAGCCGATGGCCAAGGACCCCATGACGGCCAGTCCGGCAGCCGAGGGCGCCGCCGCCAGCACACCGACGGCCACGTCCGTCGACACGACAGGCGCCGTGCCGCCGGCCGGGAGCCAGGCAGCCGCGGCCAAATTCGATATCCCTTCCGAAATCGGTCCGGTGGCGCTGCACGACGCGGCCGCCGGCGGCGACGCCAAGGCGCTGTTCGAGATCGGCTCGCGCTATGCGGAATCGCGCGGCGTGAAGGAAGACATGAAGGCGGCCGCCAAATGGTACGAGCAGTCGGCCGAGCTCGGCTTCGCGCCGGCCGAATACCGCATCGGCAATTTCTACGAAAAAGGCATCGGCGTCGCGCGCGACATCAAGAAGGCCAAGACCTACTATCAGCTCGCCGCCGAACAGGGCAATGCCAGCGCCATGCACAATCTGGCGGTGCTGTTCGCCATGGCGGCGGACGGCGTGACCGACAATGAATCGGCGACGCACTGGTTCCAGGAAGCCGCCGACCTCGGCGTCAAAGACAGCCAGTTCAACCTCGGCATCCTGGCCGCCAAGGGCGTCGGCATGAAACAGAACCTGGAGGAATCCTACAAGTGGTTCGCGCTCGTCGCCAAGACCGGCGACAAGGACGCTGCGGCCAAGCGCGACGAGATCGCCAATGCGCTCAGGCCCGAACAACTCGAGCGGGCGCGCGCCGCCACGGAATTGTGGAAGGCCAAGCCGCTCAACGCGGCCGCCAACTCGGCCGACGTTCCGGAGTCCTGGCAGGACAGCACTCCGCAGACGACCGCCGGCATCGATATGAAGAAGGCGGTGAAGAACATCCAGCTGATCCTCAACAAGAACGGCTATGATGCCGGCGGCGCCGACGGCGTGATGGGCGGCAAGACCAAGACCGCCATCATGGCCTTTCAGACCGACAACAAGATGAAGCCGACGGGCGAGATCGACGCGCCGCTCGTCAAGGCGCTCTTGGCGCACAAATAACGGCGGACGCGTCGCATATGCGACGCCCTGCCACACATTTGCCTGTTAACTGATTGAGATGGTTTTTGTTTCGGCGCGGGCGCGGGCGT
>NZ_JAIUHT010000017.1:0-116736 GCF_020165255.1 Mesorhizobium sp. CA12 | reverse complement strand
GGTTTTAGGAGCCGGCCCCTGTCCCCGGGGCCGGCTCCGCCATTTCGGTCGCCGCCCGCCGGCTGCAACCAATCGGCGCGGCGCTGCCGAAGCGCCATGGTCGGCACGCCCTTCCCCGCCGAGGCGGATGGGAGCAGTATGGCTTGTTCGTTGCGGATGAAGGCGATGCTGGAAGTCCCTGAGGATCGCGGCGCAAGACACCGTCTTTTCAAGGCTATCGACAACGCCTTCAAGGCGGGCGACTTCGAAGGCCTTGGCAAGGCGCTCGGCGGCTCTGCGCGCTGGTTCGACGAGCGGATGCCGTTCGAGCTCGGCCTTGGCCATCCGCTGGAATACGCGATCTACTGGAGCCCGGCCGCGTTCATCACCGCGCTTCTCGATGCCGGCACAAACCCGAATTATGAAGACCTGGCCGGTTTTCCATCGATCATTGCCGCGCTGTCGACGGAACGGCCGGACCGGTTGGACGTCATCCATATCCTGCTCGCGCATGGCGCCGACCCGGATATGCGCGGCGTGAACGACTGGACCGCCCTGCACTACGCGGTGTCCCGGCGCGACGCCGAGGCTATCCGTCTGCTGCTCCTGTCGGGCGCGGACGCTTCGCTGAGGACCCGCATCGACGACTATGAGACGGCCCTGGAAGGCGCCGAGCAGGCCGGCTTCGAAGCCGGCGTCTTTCTGTTGCGCGAGGCGATGAACAGCCGCCGCGGATGAAGACAGGCGGAGTTGCGGCCTGCCGCCGTCACACTGTCTTGAGCTTGGTCTTGAAGCGTTTGGCATTGGCCACGTAGTGGGCCGCCGAGACGCGCAGCCGCTCGATCGCCGCTTCGTCCAGCGTCCTTATCACCTTGGCGGGCGAGCCGACGATCAGCGAATTGTCCGGAAACACCTTGTTTTCGGTCACCAGCGCGCCGGCGCCGACCAGCGAGTTGTCGCCGATCCTGGCGCCGTTCAGCACGATGGCGCCCATGCCGATCAGGCTGTTGTCGCCGATCGTGCAGCCATGCAGCAGAGCGCGGTGGCCGATCGTGCAGCCTTTGCCGATGGTCAGCGGAAAGCCGGGATCGGTGTGCATGATCGTGTGTTCCTGCACATTGGTGTCGGCACCGATGATGATCGGTTCACCGTCGCCGCGGACGACGACGCCGAACCAGAAGCCGGCATTGCGGCCGATCCGGATATTGCCGATCAGCGTGGCGTCGGGCGCGATCCAGTTCGTATCGGCGTCCTCGAACTCGGGCGCTTTCCCATCGATCGCATAGACCGGCATTGTTCGTCTCCGAATCGTCTCAACCAGCGAATTCGAAAGACCCTAAGTTGGCTGTCGCCCAGGATGCAATGGCGATGAGGACGACGCCTAGCGCCAGCGCCCAGGCAATGGCCGTGCAGCCGCAGGACAAAAACGCCATCGTGCCGATGCGGCCCTCGCGCCGGGCGGCCAAGGCCTCGTTGGTGAGCATGAACGGCCCGGCGCAGGCCGTTGCCGCGAGCGAACGCAGGATATGGGCCGGCGAAACATAGGGTTCAGCAAAGGCCAGGCGCCGGCCGGCCAGCAATTCCATGGCCGATCCGGCCAGCCCGCAAGCCGTGAGACCAACCGCGAAAGCGTAAAGAACAAGCACAACGGGATCCATGTTTACCAACCGTTTACCATGAAAACGCACAGTCGTGCCACCGCGCTGCAAGAGCCATGCCGCGCAAGCTGTGCCGCCGAAGGACAGGTGGGCGGATCGGGGAAGAGCAAATGAGAGAGGCAAAGGTTGCCGAGAGCGCTGACTTCGAGGTCGTCAACTCGACCTTGATGAAGCGGGTCTTTTATATCTTCGCGGCGCTGGCGCTGCTTTCGATTGCCATCAGCGTCGGCGGCAAATGGCTTGGACGATCGATTGCCATGGCCGGCTATACCGATGACACGACGGTGCGCCGGATCGTCATGGGCAACAATCTGATCAACGTGCCGGCAAACTTCATCCGCTTCGACCAGGCCAGGCGCGACGGCATCGCCTCGCGGCTCGATCTCTATCTTCGCTATCCCGAGATGGACGGCTACAGCACGGCCGCGCGCGACGACTTCAACCATGCGACGACCAGGAAGATCATCTTCCTGTCGTTCGAGCCGCGGATGATGTCGCGCGACATGAGCGGCCGTTTCGCGCCCATCTACAGCGCTCTGATCGAAAAGCCGGGGACGCCCGGCCCGGGCGGCACGACGGTTTACGCCTTCAGCGAAAAATCAGGTTATCTCAACGAGGTGTTGGCTGTTGCCGAGCGTCCCGGCAAGGATCCGTTCGTCGCCCGCTGCCTGAGCGGCCCGAGTGCCGAGGAATCGCTGGCGCCCTGCGAGCGCGACATCCAGGTCGGCGACGATCTCAGCCTTACCTATCGCTTTCCGCGCGAGCTGCTCGCGAACTGGCCGGCGCTCGACGCGGCGATTGCAGCCAAAGTGGCGAGCATCTTGAAGACGGGCCACTGACGCTGGCGGCTAGCCGAATATCCAACGACATCATTTCGGTGCATGGCCAGCGCTTCAAACCGGCAATCTGGCTCAACGGTTCGATTTCACGGGCGCCAAAATACGGTCTGGCATCGGGCTGACAAGGCGCGCTAATGGTCGGGCATGACCGATTTAATGCCTTCCTATCTCGAGTTTGATCTCGCCAGCCGCCGCCTGAATCTCGATCCGCACGAACCAGCCTTCGTGCAGAACCCTTATGAGGCCTACGCCTTCCTGCACGGCACTGCCAACGCGTTTTTCTGGGAAGACTACGGGTTCTGGTGCTTTGGCGGCTTCGATGACGTCAACCGTCTGCTGCGCGACCGCCGTTTCGGCCGCCAGAATCCGGCGGGGATTCCCGACAGCCGGGGCGTCGGCGACGACCGCTCGCATCTCGTCGCCTTCGACGCGATCGAGGCCAATTCCCTGCTGGAGCTCGAGCCGCCGGTGCATACGCGGCTCAGAACGCTGGTCAATCGCGCCTTCGTCTCACGTCAGATCGAGCGGCTCAGGCCACGCATCGAGGTTTTGGCCAACGAGCTGGTCGACCGCTTCGAGCCAAGCGGCATCGACCTTCTGCCCGCCTACGCCTCGCCTTTGCCGATCACCATCATTGCGGAAATGCTCGGCGTACCGGTGGAGATGGGGCCGCAACTGCTCGACTGGTCGCATTGGATGGTCGCCATGTACATGCATGGCCGCACGCGCGAGACCGAGGAGACGGCGAACCACGCCGCGCGCGATTTTTCCGACTTCCTGCGGGGCTATATTGCGGAGCGGCGCAAGAAACCCGGCGACGACCTGCTGTCGCTGCTCATCGAAGCCCAGGACAACGGCCAGAAGCTTTCGGAAGACGAGCTGGTTTCCTCAGCGATCCTGCTTCTCAATGCCGGCCATGAAGCGACCGTGCACCAGACCGGCAATGCGGTGCGCTCGATCCTCGCGCAAGGCGGCGATCCGCGCCGCTTCTTTGCGACACCGGAGGCGAATGTCGCGACGGTCGAGGAATGCCTGCGCTACGACCCGCCGCTGCATATGTTTCTGCGCTATGCCTATGAGGAGATGGAGGTTTCGCCAGGCATCCTGGTCAAGCCCGGGGAGATGGTGGCGCTGCTGCTCGGCATGGCGAACCACGATCCGCTTGCCTTTGCCGAGCCCGACACCTTCAATCCGGCCCGCACGGACCAGAAGAATGTTTCCTTCGGCGCCGGCATCCATTTCTGCATCGGCGCGCCGCTGGCCAGGCTGGAGCTGCAGGTGTCGCTGAAGACGCTGTTCGATCGGCTGCCCAACTTACGCTTAGCGGAGACACCGCGCTTCCGCGACACTTACCATTTTCACGGGCTGGAACGGGTCGCCGTCACCTTTTGACCGGCGGACGATGCGACTCGAACAGCTGAAATTGTCATTCGGAATTCAGAAATGAGATTCGCCTTCCTGCAAGAGCCACCCTTCTGCTTCACCGATGCCGCGGGCAAGCTCGGCGGTTGCGACGCGGTGCTCGCCGAGAAAGTTTGGCAGATGGTTGACCTGGAGAACTTCTCGCCGATCGAGGCGGAATTCGCCGAACTGCTCCCCGGTTTGGTGGACGGCCGCTGGGACATGACGACTGGCCTGTTCATCTCCGAGGAGCGCAGCACGCTCGTGGACTTCTCGCGGCCGATCTGGTCACTGCCGGACGGGTTGATGGTCGCCAAAGGCAATCCGCTGGAGCTGAACGGCTATCGCTCCGTCGCCCAACATCCTTCCGCCGTGCTCGCAGTTATATCGGGCCAGATCCAGCACCAGACCGCGCTGCAGAACGGCGTTCCGCCCCAGCGGATCAGGATATTCGCCACGCAGGCCGAAGCAGCCGAAGCCGTTGCGGCAGGCCATGCCGATGCGTATGCCAGCGTCGCCATGGCGCATCGCGGCTATGTCAACGGACGGACCGGCGCACGGCTTGCCGTCATCGACATCCCGGCCTTTGAAAAGCAGCCTGCGGCAGGCGCTTTCGCCCTCGCCAAGGGCAACGACGCGCTGCGCCGGCGCGTCGATCAATGTCTCGGCGATCTGCTCGGAAGTGCATGGCACCGGGAGATCATGAGCAAATACGGCTTTTCCGACGACGATGTCGATCGGCTGCTTTGATTGCTGGAAGCATTCAGAGCCGGATCACGTATTCTTTGCGCGTCGTCTCGAGCACTTCCCATGTGCCCTTGAACCCTGGCCTCAGCACGAAACTGTCGCCGGCCCGCACGGTGCGCGCCTCGCCGCCATCCTCGGCGATCACCGAGACGCCGGACAGGATGTGGCAGAACTCCCATTCGTCGTAGACGATGCGCCATTTGCCCCGCGTCGCTTCCCAGACGCCGGCATAGAGGCCGCCGTCGCCCTCCTCGACATTCCAGGTGCGGAATTTGGGATCACCCGAAATCACCCGGTCCGGCGGCGGCGCGCCGGCCTCCGGTTCGACCGCATCCGTGTTGAGCGCAAGAAAGGCCGACATATCAGACCTTGCCGAGCGCCTGCTCGAGATCGGCAACGATGTCGTTGACGTCCTCGATGCCGACCGAAAGGCGGACGGTGTCAGGTCCGGCGCCGGCCTTGACCTTCTGCTCGTCGGAAAGCTGGCGGTGCGTGGTCGAGGCCGGATGAATGACCAGCGATTTGGTGTCGCCGACATTGGCGAGGTGTGAGAACAGTTCGAGCGCCTCGACGAATTTGATGCCGGCCTCGTAGCCACCCTTGAGGCCGAAGGTGAACACTGCGCCTGCGCCCTGCGGCGAATATTTCTTCTGCAGCGCGTTGTTCTTGTCGCCTGGAAGGCCGGGATAGTTCACCCAGGCTACCTTCGGATGGTTCGACAGCCAGCCGGCAACGCTCGCGGCATTGTCGCAATGACGCTGCATGCGCAGCGGCAGCGTTTCCAGGCCGGTCAGGATCAGGAAGGCGTTGAAGGGCGAGATCGCCGGGCCGATGTCGCGCAGACCAAGCACGCGGGCGGCAATCGCGAAGGCGAAGTTGCCGAAAGTCTCGTGCAGGACGAGGCCGCCATATTCAGGGCGCGGCTCCGACAGCATCGGGTATTTGCCGGACTTCGACCAGTCGAAGGTGCCGCCATCGACGATGACGCCGCCGATCGAATTGCCGTGGCCGCCGATGAACTTGGTCAGCGAGTGCACGACGATGTCGGCGCCGTGCTCGATGGGCCGGACCAGATACGGCGAGGCCAGCGTGTTATCGACGATCAGCGGCAGGCCGTGCTTGCGGGCAATATCGCCGATCTTCTCGATGTCGACGAAGACGCCGCCAGGGTTGGCAAGGCTCTCGATGAATATCGCCTTGGTCCTGTCGTCGATCTGGCTCTCGAAAGTCGCAGGGTCGTTTGCCTCTGCCCAGCGAACTTCCCAGCCGAAGTTCTTGAAGGCATGGCCGAACTGGTTGATCGAGCCGCCATAAAGCTTGTTGGCAGCGACGAAGTTGTCGCCCGGCTGCATCAGATTGTGGAAGACGATGACCTGCGCGGCGTGGCCCGAGGCGACGGCAAGTGCTGCGGTGCCGCCTTCGAGCGCCGCGACGCGTTCCTCGAGAACCGCTTGGGTCGGATTCATGATACGCGTGTAGATGTTGCCGAAGGCCTTCAGCCCGAACAGCGAGGCGGCATGGTCGGCGTCGTCGAAGACGAAGGAGGTGGTCTGGTAGATCGGCGTGGCGCGGGCGCCGGTCGCCGGATCGGGCTTTGCGCCTGCATGAACGGCTAAAGTGCTGAAACCAGGCGTACGGGTCATCGAAATCCCTCTCCTAACGTTCGAAAATCGCCGGGCATTCTTGGCGAAGCGCGGCCGGGAATGCAAAGAAGAAAATACCGTTCGGGGCGCGATCTGCGACGAACGCCCGGGAAAATCCATTTCGTCCCGGAATAATTTTGCGCGAACTACCGCATGCTTATTTCTGTCTTACGCCGAAGCTCTGAAATCCCTGGCGCATCACAGGTTTTTTCGACGACAGCACGCCGGAGTTGACGCCGGTCCAGCCGATCTCGCCGGATAGCTTGCCGTATTCGATCTTCGGGCAGCGGTTCATCACCACCTTGATGCCGACGGCTTCGGCGCGGGCAGCCGCCTCATCGTTGCGCACGCCAAGCTGCATCCAGACGACCTTGGGCAGCGGATCGAGCTTCAGCACCTGGTCGACGACGCCAGGCACGGCCGCCGAGCCTCGAAAAATATCGACCATGTCGACCGGATGCGGCAGATCTTCGAGGCTCGCATAGACCGTCTGTCCGAGGATCTGCTTCCCGGCATGACCGGGATTGATCGGGAGCACCGAAAAGCCCTTGGCTAAAAGATATTTCAGCACGAAGTAGCTTGGCCGCACATCGTTGGGCGAAGCGCCGACCATTGCGATCGTCTTCACCGAATTCAGGATGCCGGCGATGTAGCTGTTGTCGTAGCTATCGTGATTCATGCTGCGATGGTCTTCCTGCGGTAATGGTAGCGATAGAGTTCGCGGTTGAAGCCGAGAGAGGCGTAGAGCGCGCGTGCGGGCGTGTTCAGCGATAGAAAAGCCGGGCATGCGGAAGAACTATTCGTCGGTCCATTCGGGCTTGCGCTTGCCGATGAAGGCACCGATGCCTTCCTCGGCGTCGCGCGCCAGCATGTTTTCCACCATCACGCGGCCGGTATGGGCATAAGCGTCGGCCAACCCCATTTCGGCCTGGGCATAGAAAGCCTCCTTGCCGGTTTTGATCACCAAAGAGGATTTGGATGCAATGGTTTGCGCGTATTTGTTGACAACCTGAATCAGATATTCGCGCGGCACGATGCGGTTGATCAGCCCGAACTCCTTGGCGGTCGCCGCGTCGATCGTCTCGCCGGTGAGCAGCATTTCCATCGCCTGCTTGCGTGAGACGTTGCGCGACAGCGCCACCATCGGCGTCGAGCAGAACAGGCCGATATTGACGCCAGGCGTGCAGAAACTCGCCTCATGCGAGGCGATGGCAAGGTCGCAGCTGGCGACCAGTTGCAGGCCGGCGGCTGTCGCGAGGCCGTCGACCTCAGCGATCACCGGCTTCGGGTGGCGCACGATGGTCTGCATCAATTTCGCGCAAGCCGCGAAGGTCCTTTCGAAGAAGGCCTTGCCCCGATCCGGCTCGGCGCGATGTGCCGTCATCTCCTTGAGGTCATGGCCGGCACAGAACACTTTTCCCGACGCCGCCAGGATGATGACGCGCACGGATCTGTCGGTCTTAACGCGATCGAATTCGGCCTGCAGCGCCGCCATGGTCGCCAGCGACAACGCATTGGCCGGCGGGCTGGCGAGCGTGAGGCGCAGGATGCCCTTGTCCTGGCTGACAAGAACAGGACCGTCGGCGACGGCGGGCTTGATGGCGACGACTTCGGCCACTTTCAAAAACCTCATGCTTATGGAGCAACAGAACTAGCACGCTGCCGGTTGAAGAACAGCCGCGAGACGTGTTTTCTCCGTCGCACCGTTTGGTCCAGGCGCACCGCCCGGAGCTGCTCATTCATATAGGACGCGCCGATGCCAGCCCAAAGCGATCTGAAGCCAATGCTCAACGCGGCGGAAGTCAATGCACTGATGGCAAGCGTCTATCCGCAGCTCAACGACAATTTCACCTCCTATGAGGCGATCGACGTTTTTCCGGGCGGCTGCACAGTGCGGCTGAATGCCGACGAGCGGCATCTGCGCCCCGGCGGCACGGTATCCGGTCCGGCGCTGTTCACGCTGGCCGACATCGGCGGCTATGTCTGCGTGCTCAGCCACGCCGGCCCGGACGCGCTTTCGGTGACGGTCAATCTCGACATCAATTTCATGCGCAAGGCCGAAGCCGGTCCGATAGATGGCCATTGCCGTATCCTGAAGCTTGGCAAGAGCCTGATGGTGTTCGATATCGATATTGTCGCGGGCCCGGACGGACACACTGTCGCGCACGCCACCGGCACCTATTCGATCCCGAGGAAGCGAATAAGCGACAAGCCGGCCTGACGTCTTGCCGGAACTCCCAGTCGATAGGTTCGTTCTGCGGCATGCCCGATGTTACGACCTATCTTGCCTTTCTCGGCGCCGTGCTCGCCTATCAGCTTTCTGGTGTCGGTCCGGACATGATGCTGGTGATCAGCCGCGGCGTCGGGCAAGGCTGGCGCCACGCCCTGGCGACTGCAGCGGGCTGCGTATCGGCCGGCGTCGTCCAGATTCCATTACTGGCAATGGGGCTTGCCTCGCTGATCACATCCTCCCCATCTCTTTACAGCCTCCTTCAGATCGTCGGCGCCATCTATCTGATCGCCATCGGGATCAAATTCCTGTTGGCCCGTCGGTCGGGCAAAGGTGGCGGTGCGTCTACCTTTGCCGAGACGAGCAGTATCCCAGCCGCTTTCCGGCAAGGCGTGATCTGCAATCTCACCAATCCGACGACGCTCGCTTTCATGCTGGCGGTGCTGCCGCAATTCGTTCATCCCTGGGTCGGTTCGCCTGCACTGCAGTTCATCATTCTCGGTACGACCATGAAGATGATGGGACTGGTCGTCCTCAGCGCCGTCGCGTTGACCTCCGGTGCGGTTGGCGGCTGGCTGGGGCGCCGAGGCACGTTCGTCGTTTGGCAAGAAAGGCTGGCAGGAGCCTTGATGATCGCGATCGGCGTCAAGCTTCTCCTTGTCGCCGTGACCGGGCGGCGGTGAACGAAAGAGAGCTATTTTGACAAATAGGTGTGAGGTAAAATAATACCTTCTACCTTAGCTATTGAATTTAAACGGCTTTTCGCGACCATAAACCGTAACCGACGCTTGACGCGCCAAACACCCTCGCCTATAAGCCGACCCGAAGCAGCGGCCCGCAAAGGCCGCCGTTTTGTTATTGGCGGAGCGGCTCCGGTCATCCCGTCAATCCAAGCAACAAGAAACGCCTTCTCTGTCCCTCCTGGACGGGAAAGGTCAAACCTGAGAGCAAAACATGGCTACCTTTTCGCAGAAGCCTGCGGATGTGGTGAAGAAGTGGGTGCTGATCGACGCCGAAGGTCTCGTCGTCGGTCGTCTGGCCACTGTCATCGCCAACCATCTGCGCGGCAAGCACAAGCCCACCTTCACCCCGCATGTCGATGACGGCGACAATGTCATCGTCATCAATGCCGACAAGGTGGTGTTCACCGGCAAGAAATACACTGACAAGGTCTATTACTGGCACACCGGCCACCCCGGCGGCATCAAGGAGCGCACCGCGCGCCAGCTGCTCGAGGGCCGTTTCCCCGAGCGTGTCGTCGAGAAGGCCGTCGAGCGCATGATCCCGCGCGGCCCGCTTGGCCGCCGGCAGATGAAGAATCTCCGCGTCTATGCCGGCGCCGAGCATCCGCACACCGCCCAGCAGCCCGTCACGCTCGACGTGGCCAAGCTGAACTCCAAGAACAAGAGGGCCTCGTAATGGCTGAGCTTTCCTCGCTCGCAGAACTCGGCACAGTCGCCGCGCAGCCGGCCGCGCCCGTGCATGTCCAGAAGCTCGACAAGTCGGGCCGCGCCTATGCCACCGGCAAGCGCAAGAACGCCATCGCGCGCGTCTGGGTGAAGCCGGGCTCCGGCAAGATCACCGTCAACGACAAGGAATTCGCGAGCTATTTCGCGCGTCCGGTGCTGCAGATGATCCTCAACCAGCCGATCGTCGCGGCCAACCGCGCCGGCCAGTACGACATCGTCGCCACCGTCATCGGCGGCGGCCTCTCCGGCCAGGCGGGTGCGGTGCGTCACGGCATCTCCAAGGCGCTGACCTACTACGAGCCGGGCCTGCGCTCGGTGCTCAAGAAGGGCGGCTTCCTGACCCGCGACAGCCGCGTGGTCGAGCGCAAGAAGTACGGCAAGGCGAAGGCCCGCCGCAGCTTCCAGTTCTCGAAGCGCTAAGGAGCGCTTGGGGGCAAGTTCTCGAAGCGCTAAGCGCCGCGAAGTCCAAGCATTTCGAAAAGGCCGCCTCCGGGCGGCCTTTTTGTTTTTCTTACCAGTGCCCGGCCGGCGTCCTGATGTAGTCGATGAAGGCGCGCAGCGGGGCCGGCACTAGCCGCCGCCCGGGATAGTAGAGAAATGGCCCGGAGAATTCCTGCCACCACGGTTCCAGCACAGGTTCCAGCGCGCCGCTCTCGAAATGCGGGCGTACCCAGTCCTCGAAGAGCCAGAGAATGCCGACCCCGGCGATCGCCGCATCGATAGCGAGATCGACGCCGCCGCCAATGCTGACAAGCAATGGTCCCGTGGTATCGACCCGCACCACTTCACCATTCCGTTCGAACTCCCAGGGCGTCATGACCCCGCTCGGGAAGCGGCCGCGCACGCACGCGTGCCCAAGCAGGTCACGCGGGTGTTGCGGCCGGCCGTGCCGATCGAGATAGGCTGGCGCGGCCGAGGTGGTGAAACGCTGCGTGCGCGGCCCGATCGGCACGGCGATCATGTCCTGCTCCAGCCGTTCGTCATAGCGGATGCCAGCATCGCAGCCGGCCACCAGCAGGTCGACAAAGTTCTCCTCCGCGATCACCTCCAGCCGGATGGCCGGATATGCAGCGAGAAATCCCGGAACAATCTTCGGCAGCACCAGCCGCGACGCGCTTATCGGCACGTTGAGACGCAAGGTGCCGGCAGGCCGGTCACGAAAGCCGTTCACGACGTCGAGCGCGGCCTCCACCTCGCCCAGCGCGGGGCCGAGACGCGCCAGCAGGCTGGCGCCTGCCTCGGTCAGTGCAACACTGCGCGTGGTGCGATTGAAGAGCCGCACACCAAGTTGGGTTTCCAGACGGCGGACGGCTTCGCTGAGCACTGAGGCGCTGCCTGCAGTCACGCGGGCCGCTTCGCGAAAGCCGCCGGCGCGAGCGACGGCCATGAATGCCTGGAGATCGTTGAGATCAGCCGCCATTGTTCTTATTTCCGCACAGGTCGTGCCGGTTATACCCGGTTATCAGGACAGCAGCCATCCCTTATCTCCCTCGCCGACAGCGAAGGAGAGCAACAATGTCCAGTGTAGACAAATCCGGTACTTATAAACTCGGCGACCGCTCAGTGCATCGCCTCGGCTATGGCGCCATGCAGCTTGCGGGCAAAGGCGTGTTCGGCCCGCCGAAAGATCATGACGCGGCGATTGCAGTGCTGCGCGAAGCGGTGTCGCAAGGTGTGAACCATATCGACACCAGCGACTACTACGGGCCTTATGTCACCAACAAGCTGATCCGCGAGGCGTTGGCGCCCTACCCCGACAACCTCACCATCGTCACCAAGATCGGCGCCCGTCGTGGGGAAGACGCCTCCTGGCTGCCGGCTTTTACAGCTGATGAGCTCGAACAGGCCGTGCACGATAATCTTCGCAACCTTGGCCTCGAGGTGATGGACGTCGTCAATCTGCGCATCATGTTCGGGGTACACGGTCCAGCGGAGGGCTCCATCGAAGCGCAGGTCACCAAGCTTGCCGAGCTTCAGCGCAAGGGCCTCGTGCGCCATATCGGCTTGAGCAACGTCACCCGCGCGCAGATCGCGGAAGGCCGCAAGATCTGCGACATCGTCTGCGTGCAGAACCAGTACAATCTCGCGCACAGGGACGACGACGCGCTGATCGATGAGCTCGCGCGCGACGGTATCGCCTATGTGCCGTTCTTCCCGCTCGGCGGCTTCAGCCCGCTGCAGTCGTCGACGCTCTCGGACGTCGCGGAACGGCTCGGTGCGACGCCGATGCAGGTTGCGTTGGCATGGCTGCTGCAGCGTTCGCCCAACATCCTGCTTATCCCTGGCACGTCGTCGGTCGAGCATCTGCGCGAGAATCTAGCGGCGGCGGAGCTCGAGCTGTCGGGAGATGTGCTGCGGGAGCTGGAGGGTGTGGCGAAAGCGGCGTGATGGACGATTAGCTGATCTCCCCCTTGTGGGGGAGATGGCCGGCAGGCCAGAGGGGGGCGTGAAGGAACGCGGCGCTGCAGGATCAAGGTTCCTCGCCTCACGAATGTGGGGAGAGGTGGCTCGGCGAAGCCGAGACGGAGAGGGGAGCGCCCTACGAAGGCCCCCTCTCCGTCCGCTTTGCGGACACCTCTCCCCCACCTTTGGCGGGGGCGAGGAACCCAAGCACCGTTACGCCGGCGGGACAGCGCCCCCCTCTGCCCTGCCGGGCATCTCCCCCACAAGGGGGAGATTGGCAGCTCCAGCGCCAACGCCAGCTAATTGATGCTCGCCGTATGCGCCGGCTCAGCAGTCCTGCCGTCCGTCGTGTAAGGCACGCGATAACCATTGGCCGTCAGCCACGCGATTGCCGCCTTCGGCTCGTCGGTCTGGATGATGGTGGCGCCGCGGTCGACCCAGAAACCCCAGGCTTCGCGCGGCAGGCTGGCGGCGACGGCAAGCTCGTCGCCGCGCCCCCCGGCGAGGAAGCCGCCCGGCTTGTTGACGACGGCGTAGGTGTCGGCCCAGAGGTGCCAGTCGCCCCGCGCCGCTTCCGCCCGCATGCGGGTGCTGAATAGCGGCCCGCCGGTCGATGTCAGCGTCTCGGCGCCGTTGCGCCAAGTGATCAATTCGACGGCGCGCGGCGCGAAGGCCTTGTCGACCTCGCTGGCGAAAACTGCATCATGCACGGCGTCGTCGGCAAGGATCGGCATGAACTGGAAGCCGCCGCCGGCCCGGGTAAGTGCCGCGCTCGCGGCATCGATGCGCTGCCGGTTCCAGAGGTTCTCCTTGACGATCACCTGATCGGCCATGCCGAGATCGCGCGCCTCCGCGACCATGCCAGGCAGGTCGGTCATCTCCAGCTTGTTATCGAGGTTGATCAGGATCCTGTCCCTGGTCGTCAGCAGCATCTCGCGCAGTGTCGACACGGTCTCTTTAGTGACGGCGCCCGTGCCCTCGACGACCAGACGGCATTTCTTAAGCTCGGCCAGCGTGTATTTCACCACCTCGCCCTTGCACGTGGTCGTGCGGTCGAGCCAGCTGTCATGCATGATGACGAATTCGCCGTCTTTCGCGCGCCGGACGTCGACCTCGACGATCTCGGCGCCGATCGCGATCGAGCCCTCGACCGCGGCCAGCGAATTCTCGGCGTAAAGCGTCTTGCCGGCCTGCATGCTGCCGGCGCGATGCGCGGCGATCATCACATGGTCACGCCACTGGTTGGCATGCTCGAAACGGGCGAGGATCTGGCTGGCGCGGCTTTCACCGGCTAAGCTTTGCCCCGCAACGGTGGCAAGGGCGGCGGAAAAGGCAAGGCTCAGCCAGCGTGTTCGCATCGGGGAATCGCTCCGTTCCGGGTTGGGACCCGGTTAGGCGATGCCCATGACAGCGCAGTGAACGAAGCCGGCTAGTTTTTGGATCAAATCCGCTTGGAGAGGCGGCGGAACCAGGCCAGCGCCGGCATTTCGACGAAGCGCCATGTGAACCACGACGCGGCAATGACGGCGATCAACATCGCGGCCAAAGCCGCGAAGCCGATCCACGGCGAGCCGGTGCCGAAGCCGGTCGCATGGTCGCCGCGCAGCATCAGGTCGCCGACTATGCCGAGCCCGAGCTTGCGTTCGATCAGGCCGCCGACATTGATCATGCGGGCCTGGACGAAGATGTGGACCATGTAGATCGAATAGGAGAGCGAGCCGAGCAGCAGCATCGGGCGGCTGCGCAAGGCCAAGCTGACCCACCCGCCCTCATGGGCAAAGAGATAAAGCGCCAGCGCGAAGACGATCGGCGCGGCAATGCCGGCGTCATTCGTTCCCGCCACCGAAACGAACAGCGCGATCACGACGATCATCGCCAGCTCGGCCACCGTCCAGGCGAGGCGCCCTGCCCCGCCGCTCAGCGCCTGTCGCGCCTCTGCAATGGAATCGTGCTGAAACCAGGCAAGCAGCGCGCCGAGCGAGAAGCCGTAAAGACAGCGGATGAAGCCGAAATCGAAGGACACGTCCATATGACGCGTCGAGACCGCGAGCAGGAAAAGCGGCGCCGTCACGGCTGCGGCAACGAGCCATATCCAGGCACGCTGGCCGGCGGTGAAGACGATGGCGGCGAAAAGCAGATAGGTGAAGAACTCGGCCGAAATGCTCCAGCTCGGCGCATTCCAGCTCAGATGATCCTCAACGCCCATGCCCTGCAGAAGGAAAAGGTTGGCGACCAGGCTCTTCAGGTCGAAGCCTGAGGTGAAGGGCGCCGGGCCCGTTCCGTGAAGCGCCGGCAGCACGAGCCGCAGCGCCTCGAAGCCGGCGAAGGCGGCGAGCATCAGGAGATGCAACGGATAGATGCGGCCGAAACGCACGAGCGCGAACCGTGCAAGGTCGCCCTGCCCGGCGAGCCGGCTGCCATAGGCGCTGGCAATGACGAAGCCGGAGAGCACGAAGAAGAAATCGACGAACAGATAGGAGCCGCCGACAAAGGCGCTCTGCGACACTATCGAGGTGGTCGGGAAGTGGAACAGCGCCACCAGCAGCGCGCAGATGCCGCGCCAGGAATCCAGCACCAGGAAACGCTCTCCGGCCGTCGTGCCGACACGGGTCGCGGCGGGCGCGGATGCAAGATTGAGCAAGGCTGTCTCAGCCATAATGATACAGATCCTGTGTTGCCGTGGCACTCGCCGAGCGCCGCTTCGTTTCCGCAAGCTGTGACTGGCATGTTGCGTGCCGGTTCTGTAGTTGTGGCTGCCCCGACGAAACCGAGGATTCCTAATGGCAAACAATGAGATCGACCACGCCTTCACCGCCCGCTCCAAGACGGGCGCGTCGTTCGAGCCGACCTATGCCGGCGCGCTGTCGTTCATGCGGCGCAAATACACGAAGGACGTGAAGGGCGCGGACGCGGTTGTGTGGGGCATTCCCTTCGACGCCGCCGTCACCAACCGGCCCGGCGCCCGCTTCGGACCGCAGGCGATCCGCCGCGCCTCGGCGATCCTCGACAACGATCCGCAATATCCATTCTCGCGCGACCTCTTCGAGCATCTTTCAGTGGTGGACTATGGCGATTGCCTGCTCGACAGCGGCAATCACCAGAAAACTCCCGGCACGATCGAGCGCGAGGCGGCCAAGATCCTGAAATCAGGCGCGTTCCTTTTGACGCTGGGCGGCGACCATTTCATCACCTGGCCGCTGCTCAAGGCGCATGCCGCGATCCACGGGCCGCTGGCGCTCGTGCAGTTCGACGCGCACCAGGACACCTGGCCCGACGACGGCAAGCGCATCGATCACGGCTCCTTCGTCGCCCGCGCGGTGAAGGAGGGGATCATCGACCCCGATCGCTCGATCCAGGTCGGCATCCGCACGCATGCACCCGACACGTTCGGCATCAAGATCCTCTACGGCCACGAGGTCGAGGAGATGCGCGCCTCCGATATCGCCTATGCGATCGTCGAGCGCACCGGTGGCAAGAAGACCTATCTCACCTTTGACATCGACTGTCTCGACCCGGCCTTCGCGCCGGGCACCGGCACGCCGGTGGCAGGCGGCCCCTCCTCGGCCAAGATGCTGTCGACACTGCGCCAACTCGGCCAGATCGACATCGTCGGCGCCGACATCGTGGAGGTTGCGCCGGCCTACGATCATGCCGATATAACGGCGATCGCCGGATCGATCATCGCCATGCATTATCTCGGTCTGCTGGCAGAGCGAAAGGCGCGGCTCGACGAACTGAGCAACGGCAATCATGCCGCGGCAAATCACGCCTACGGCATATGACATTGGAATCGCGAGGAATTTGGCAAGGGATGAAACCGAAAATCTTCATTGACGGCGAGCACGGCACGACAGGCCTGCAGATCAGGGCGCTGCTGGCCGACCGTGACGACCTGGAGATCATCTCCATCCCGACGGAACGCCGCAAGGAGACTGCCGCCCGCGCCGAGATGCTCAACGCGGCGGATGTCGCGATCCTTTGCCTGCCGGATGCGGCGGCCAAGGAAAGCGTGTCGCTGATTACGAACGATACGACCAAGGTGATCGACGCCTCGACCGCGCATCGCGTGGCCGAGGGGTGGGAGTATGGCTTCGCCGAAATGGACAAGGACCAGGCGAAGAGGATCGGCAGCGCGAAACGCATAGCCAATCCGGGCTGCTGGCCGCAGGGGCCGATCGCGACGCTGCGGCCACTGGTTGCGGCGGGCCTGCTGCCTGCCGACTTCCCGGTCACCGTCAACGGCATTTCCGGCTATTCCGGCGGCGGCCGCCCGATGATCGAGGACTATGTCGGCAAGGGCGAGGACGCGCCCGAGTTCCTACCCTACGGGCTGACGCTGCAGCACAAGCATGTGCCGGAGCTCCGCACCTATGCAAAGCTGTCGCACGACCCGATCATGCAGCCGGCGGTGGGCAATTTCGCGCAAGGCATGATCACCGTGGTGCCGCTGCAACTCGGCGGTCTCGACCGCGTGCCGACTGGCGCCGAGCTTCACGCGGCGATTGCCGACCATTATGCGTCGATCGATGGCGGCGTGGTCGAGGTCGCGCCCTACACCCATATGGAGCGCATGCCGGAGATCGATCCGGAGATCTATAACGGCACCAACCGGATGAAGGTCTACGTCTTCGCCAATGATGAGAGGGCGCAAGCACTGCTGATGGCCGTCTACGACAATCTCGGCAAGGGCGCGTCGGGCGCCGCGGTGCAGAACCTCGACCTGATGCTCGGCATCAAGCATTGAGCGGTCGTGAACCTGGAGCTTGCTGCCGCCGAGGCGATCCGCAAGGTTCGCTCAGCCTCTGACGCGTATATCGGTCGGCAGCGGATAGGCGCCCTTGGTGCCGCGCCAATGCGCGGCAGCGAAGCCAAGCAACACAAGCGCGATCGTCTGATGCGTCAATGCCATGTGCAGCGGCACCTGCATCACTAGCGTGCCGATGCCGATCGAGGCCTGGACGACCACTAGCGCGAACAGAAGCGTGGCCCGGCGGGCATGGGTGGTGCCAGGCTGGCGCCGCCACGTCGCGACCATATGCCAGAGTGCCACGACAAAGATCACATAGGCGCCCAGTCGGTGGACGAACTGCACCGTCTTCGGGTTTTCAAAGAAGTTCAGCCAGGCGGGCTTCAGCAGAAGCAGATCGGAGGGGATCACCTTTCCATCCATCAGCGGCCATGTGTTGTAGGAAAGGCCCGCGTGCAGCCCGGCGACCAACCCGCCGAGATAGATCTGGATCAGCGCCAAAAGCACGATGACGCCGGCGAGCCGCTGCGTCGACCGGTCGGCGGCGGGCTCGGAATGCGGCGCCAAGCCTCGCGCCACCACCATTGTCGCGGTGAAGATCAGCGCGGCAAGCGTCAGATGCGTCGCCAGCCGGTACTGGCTGACCGAGACGCGATCGACCAGGCCCGAAGCCACCATCCACCAGCCGATGGCACCTTGGAGTCCGCCGAGCAGAAGGATGCCGAGGAGCTTCAGCCCGAGGCCGCGCTCGATGCGGCGCGTCGCCCAGAAGAACAGCAGCGGCAAGGCAAAGACCACCCCGACGCCGCGCGCCAGGATGCGGTGCGCCCACTCCCACCAGAAGATCGATTTGAAATCCTCGACGCTCATGCCCTTGTTGATCTCGGCATATTGCGGGATCTGCTGGTAGCGCTGGAACTCTTCCTGCCATTCGGCGTCGTTGAGCGGCGGGATGACGCCGTGTATCGGCTGCCACTCAGTGATCGACAGACCCGAGCCGGTGAGACGAGTGGAACCGCCGACCAGCACCAGCGCGACCAGCACGAGCAGCACGACGTAGAGCCAGCCGCGCACCAAAGCGCGGTTGTGCAGGTCGCGGTCGCGTGTGGCATAGGGGGCTGTGGCGGTGATGGCAGCCATTTCGCATTCCCGGCGGTTGAAACGCGAGATTGGTGGACCAAGGCCGCTCAACTGGCAAGACTGGACAGCGCGGCACGCCGTCGCGCCGGGTCGCGACGGTTGCGCGCTCTTGTCATTCGGCCTAAGCGGGGCGGGTCAACGGAACCGCGACATGCCCATTCGCCTGAAAAAGCTGATCGGAACCATATTGCTGGTGGCGCTGGTCGTCATCTACGCGCTGATCGCCTCCGCCGTCGCGGTCACCAGGCTCGCCGAATACGGGCCCACGGCGCATCTCCTGTTCTTCCTGCTCAGCGGCTTTCTCTGGGTTCTGCCGGCCATGGCCATCATCAAATGGCTGATTATCGAGCCGCGCCCGAAGGGCTGACCTCAAAGGCATCAGGCCATAGTGCTGACCAAGGCGCAGAGCGAGGCAGACTTCAGATCGTCACGACCATCTTGCCCGCATTAGCCAGCGGTGTCGTGATGCCGGACAGCATCGTGCGAATATGCGCAAGGCTCTGATAGCGGCCGTTGACGGAGATGCGCGGCAGCGCGTGCAGGAAGCCGGCGTGCTCGGCGCGCAGCACGCCGTGCCGCGTGGTCACCGCCGAGGCATAGCCTGCGTCGCGGGCAAAGCCCACCTCGCGGCAGCCGACCGCGCTGGCATAGCCATAAGGGTAAGCCAGATGACGCGGCTCCTCGCCGAGTTTTTCCGCGAGGACGCGGCGGACGTCGCCGATCTCATGGCGCCCATCGGCCTCGGACAGCCGCTTCAAGTTCCGATGATTGACGGTGTGCGCGCCGATGGTCACCAACGGGTGCGCGGCCATGATGCGAAGCTCATCCCAGTTCATCAACGTGCATGGGCGGCCCGAGCCGATTTTGAACCCAGTCGAACGGGCGAGCTCGCGCAGCGCTGCGCCTTGCTCTTCCTCGGGGACTTCCAAGGTCAGCCAGGCGTTCAGCCGCGCGACGGCCTGGATCTTTCGGCCTTGTGTCGAGCAATCGATCGCCGTCGACTTGCCCCCCATCGTCAGCGTCAGGCGCGAGCTGGTGTCGACGATGTCCTCGATCACGTCCCACCAGAGATCGACGGCGCCGTCGATCAGGCCGGGGGCGACGTAGATGGCGATCGGCGCGCCGTGTTTTTCCAGGATCGGAAGCGCCTCGGTCATGTTGTCGCGATAGGCGTCGTCGGCCGTGATCGTGGCGAACTGGCCGCCTTTCCCGCCCGTCTTGATGCGTTCGATCGCTTCATCAAGGGAAACAAAGGCATAACCCTGCCCCTTCATGTCCGAGATCAGCTTGTCGAGGAAAGTGGGAGCGATGTTCAGATGCCGATTGACGCTGTTCGGCTTCTCCGGTGTCGCGGTGACGCGGTGCAGCATCAGGATAGCGCCGATGCCGCCGACAAACGGCCGCGCCAGAGGAGCAAGGCCGGAGTAGCGGGCAAGGTTCAGCGCCAGCTTCCGGATTGCATCGCCCCCGTCGATCATTCCTTCACCTTTTGCGCCTAGGCTTATTCAAGCACGACATTCGCCTATGCGAACCCCAGGTTGCAACCAATACGTCTTAAGGATTGAGGGATGGTTGACGCCACCGCGTCATTTGATGGCAATCGGGTCGCGGCCGACGAGGCTTCCGCGCGCCCGGTGCGAGCCGACCAGGACCGGTGGATTGCGACCGCAAGCGGCGGCACCGGCCTTGCCGACTATGTGCAATTCTGCGCCTCGGCGCTGTTCGCGCCGGCGCAAAGCGCATCCTGGGTGAGCAACTGGGCGGCCGCGACCGGCGCCGACATGGTTGTCGCGACGCTGTCCTGCGATGGCCGCCCCGTGCTGTCGCTGGCCCTGGAGATCGTGCGACGCGGCCCGTTCAAGGTTGCCCGTTTCGCCGGCGGGCGCCACGCCAACGGCAATTTCGCCGCCGCCGACCCGCGTTTCCTGCCTGCTATCGACGGCCAGGCGATCCGCTCGATGTTCAAGGCAATCGCGCGGGCGCGGCCGGATATCGACCTGATCTCGCTTGAAAGGCTGCTGCCAGACCTCGACGGCGTCGCCAACCCGCTGGCCGCGCTGCCCGGCTTTCCAAGTCCGAACCTTGCGCTTGCGGTCGATCTCGGCGGCGGGTTCGACGCGCTGCTGTCGCGCGCGAGCGGCAAGCGCAAGCGCAAGAAGCACCGCTCGCAGACGCGCAAGTTCGAGGCGGTCGGCACCTTCCGCCGCATCGAGGCGCGCACACCCGAGGAGGTCGACAGGCTGCTCGATGCCTTCCTCTCGATGAAGGAGGTGCGTTTCGCCAAGATGGGCATCGCCAATGTCTTCGGCGACAGACAAATACGCGACTTCTTCCGGGCACTGTTCGCCGATGCGCTGGCCGAGGAAAAGCCGCCATTCCTGCTGCACGGCCTGGATGTGGCGGGCAAGCTGCGCGCGGTGACCGGCTCCAGCCGGTCCGGCAAGCGGCTGATCTGCGAGTTCGGCGCCATCGCCGAGGACGATCTCTCGTCCGCCAGCCCGGGCGACTTCCTGTTCTTCGACAACATCCAGGAAGCCTGCGAGCTTGGCTTCGATGTGTATGACTTCTCAGTCGGCGACGAGCCTTACAAGCGGCTCTGGTGCGACATCGAGGTCCAGCATTTCGAGGTGCTTGCGCCGCTGACGCTGAAGGGCCGGGTGCTGGCGGCAGGGCTGCGGCAAGGCGCGCGCGCCAAGGCCTTCATCAAGAACAACCCGACGGTCTGGAAGCTGACCAAGGTGCTGCGTCGCAAGGCTGCCGGACAGGTGGCGCCTGTCGCGGCCGAAGACGACAGCTAGGCCTGGTCAGAGTCGCACAATCGCCGTCGTGTTCCCGGCGCGATGCGCGCAAGCGGGACCCTGAGTGACTCAACGGAACCTATCGAGCGCCGGGAGGTTCTCGCACCCAGAAGGAGAATGGCCATGGCTAAGTGCGACCAGTGCGGCAACGACTATGACAAGGCATTCCTTGTGAGCCTGGGCGGGCAAACCTACACGTTCGACAGCTTCGAGTGCGCGGTCCAGAAGCTTGCGCCGACCTGCCCTCACTGCAGGGTGCGGATCATGGGACATGGCGTCGAGCAGGGCGATGTCATCTATTGCTGCGCGCACTGCGCCGGGCAGGAAGGGGCCAACGCTCTGACCGATCGCGCGCCGTGACAATCGCGATTCCGCTGCCCCTTCGGGCCACGCGGGAATGCCTTTTCGAACGCGCCCTTGACCGCGACCCTGCGGCAGTCGTTCAGTTCTGGAGCGGTTGCACCGTTTCACGGAAACGGCGAACCGCGCTGTCTCTTTGTCTTTGACGCAATTCCAGCCGGAAGGCTGCGGCGAAGTTGCCGAACCTAACCGCTCACACTTTTCCTGGAATTGCCTAACTATGCCGCCTGAACGATCTCGACCAATTCAACGTCGAACACTAGGTCCTTTCCGGCCAACGGATGATTGCCGTCGAGCTTGACGCTGGCATCGTCCACGCCGATGACCGTTACTTGCATGGCACGTCCCTCGCGGGTGCGGGCTTGCAGTCGGGTGCCAATATCGACGTTGATGTTTTCCGGCACGCTGGCGCGGTCGATGGTTACGACCGCTTCAGAGCGATGTGGGCCATAAGCGGCGTCGGCGGGGACGGTGACGGTGCTTTTCGCGCCGACCTCCATGCCTTCGACATGGGTTTCGAGACCAGCGATTATCTGTCCTTCACCCAGTGTAAACTGCAACGGTTCATTGCCGGAAGAATCGAATTGGGTGCCGTCGACCAGACGCCCAATGTAGTTGATGCGCACGGTGTCGCCGTTCTTGGCCTGTGTCATAACAGCCATCCTTTGGGAGTTGAGGGGCCGGCCTAGGGTTCACGGTCCCGCTCTCGAGCATCCACGCACGAAAATGCGCAGCGCGAAGCATCAAAACTAGGTGCCTCGCCGCCCATGTAAAGTGCAGGAGTCGCCGAGAAATGCCGCGGTTCGCCCTTGTAGCTAAGAATTGCCCCGGGACTGAGCCGTGTCCCATTCGTCGCGGTGCCGGCCTCCGGTCTTATGCGGCCGACCGGCGTCGGGGCAATGGGTCTCCCGGTTCATGGCCGACCGGTGTGACCAGTGTCAGGTTGGGATAGCCGTTCTCGATCAGCTTGACCGCGGCCTGCGTCACCTGGTCGTCGGCCTCTAGCATGGACAGGAAGACTTCGGTGCCGTCACCGACCAGGCGGCCGATGCCTTGCGCGTCGGCCGGGCCGCATTCGACCACGACGAGATCGTAGGCCGTGGTCAGCGACTGCATGATGATCGGCAGCCGATCGGCGGCGCGCATCGCGCGGACGGGGTCGGCGGTGCCGACCGGAATGACATGCGCGTCGGAATAAAGATCGGGGTGGATGACGTCGCTGAACTGCGCTTCGGAAGCAAGCAGATTGGTGATACCCGGGAAAAGGCTCGAGTCCAGCATCGGCCGCGATGCGGCGCCCGATGCCGTGAGGTCAAGCAGCAGCACGCGCAGGCCGGCGTCAGCTACTTCACGCGCCACGAGCACGGCGGAGGCGGCCGCCTCGTCGCCTTCCGGCGATACGAAGATCGCGCGCGCGGCGCCGGAACCGATCAACTTCTCGGCAGCCCTGTCGACATCTATCTCGCCGAGTCTGGACGGACCCGGCTTGGGTTCCGGCTCGGGCATTGGTTGCTCTGCCGCAACGGTGTCGGCTTCAAATGTCTCATTCTGCGCGATCGGCGGCTGTCTCTCCGGACGTCGCTCGCTGGCCATGGACGTCTCATAGGACGCGAAAGGACTGTGGTCGTCCTCGATTTCGGCTACAACCGGCTCGGTGCGCGCAGCGGGCATCGCCACCTGCTCGATATCGGTGAAACGGGCGCCGGCGGCCGGACGCATGGCACGGCCCGAGAACAGCTCGCCAAGCAGCGTGCCGATCGCCATCAGCAGCAGCGAAGCGGCGGCGGCGGCCCCGGTGATCGGCCCGATCTTCGGAAAATAAGGTTGCGACGGCACCTGGGCCTGCGCGATCAGGCTCGCCGCCACAGGCGAGTATCTGCGATCCTTGCGCGAGGCTACCGCATTGTAACTGGCCATATAGGATTCAAGCTGTTGGCGCTGAACGTTCGCGTCGCGCTGCAAGGCATCCAGCTGCACCTGCTGCTCGCCAGCGCGCGCCGACGCGGCCTTCAAGGTGTTGACGTCCGCGATCAGCTGATCCTCGCGGGCCTTCGCCGTCTGAGCCTGAGCCGACAACCCCCGGATGATCTTTTGCGCCTCGTTGCGAATCTGGCCGTCGAGGTCGGCAAGCTGCGACTTCAGCGCCCGGATGCGCGGATGATTGTCCAGCAGGGTTGTGGAAAGATCGGCGATATTGGCCCTCAGCTCCACCTGGCGCTCGCGCAGGCGCTGGATCAACTCGGAAGACAGGACCTCCGGCACGCTGTCCAGCGAACCGCCATTCCGCAGCGCCCGGCGCACGCTCTCGGCACTCGCCTCGGCGGCGGCGCGGCTGGCGCGCACACGCGACAATTCGCTCGACAGCTCAGAGAGCTGCTGAGTCGGAAGCACCGAATTGTTGCCGCCCATCAGCAGGTCGGACTGGGCGCGGAACGCGGCGACCTTGGCCTCGGCTTCCCTCACGCGATTCTGCAGATCGGCGATTTCCGGCGCCAGAAAGTTGGTCGCGGCGGCGTTCGATTCGAGCTTGGCGTCACTCTTCGAGGCGATATAGGCCTCGGCAATGCCATTCGCGACCGCTGCGGCAAGCTTGGGATCCTTCGAGGCGAACTCGATCGCGATCGCGCGCGTCTTTTCAACGGCGTAAACATTGAGCTTGTCGTGCATGGCGTTCAGCACACGCTCGTCCGGCGGGATATCGAAGGGATCGCTTTTCAAGCCGACGAGCACAAGCACACGCCCGAGCGACGACATTTTCAGCGTTTCGTCGAACTCCGGCAACTTGTCCAGGTTGAGTTTGGTCGCCACCTGCTTGAGGATGTCGGGCGAGGAAATGATCTGGACCTGGGTGGCCACGCCCTGCTCGTCGAGAATCGGCTTATCGTCGTCGTTGGTGCCCGGAGGCCGGGTGTATTCCGATTCGCGCGAGCCGATCTCCAGCTTGGCTGTCGCTTTATAATAGGGCGTCGCGAGCCAGGCGAAGGCGAAGGCCAGCCCGGTGACCAAAAGCGTGACAAAAACAATGCGCAGCCAGTTCCTCGCCAGGCTGGCGAAAAGCTGTCTCAGATCGACATCGACGTCTGCGGCCGCTGACTGAACGGACATGCATCCTGCTCCGAACTTTGAGTCGAAGCTGGACCGTAAAGAACTATGGTAACTCACCCGTTAAGATCAGAATGAATGCTTATTAGAGGGCGCTCAAAGAAGATTGCTCGAAAGCAATAGAACAATTGGGCTTTTTACCGATCTCCGCTCTCCCGGACCGAGCTCCTTTACCGCCCATTAACCCTAACAGGATGATAACGGTCGCACTTTCCTGGGGTTGTGCCGCGGCTTGCGGCAAGAGCGATGAAGGTTCCTGGCCGGTCATGAAAAGCACTGCTTCCCTCTTTCGCGCTTTGCTTGCCCTGTCGCTGCTCACCGGCTGCTCGAGCTACCGCCCGACACCCGCCGCCTTTCATGAAGTGCTCGATCAGCCCTACCGACTCGGCGCCGGCGACCGCGTCCGTGTCACGGTGTTCGAGCAGGACGGGTTGACCAACACCTACAGCGTTGACCAGTCCGGCTATCTCTCCTTTCCGTTGGTCGGCGCGGTGCCGGCGCGCGGCCACACCGCGCAGCAGTTGGAAAAGGCGATCGCCGACAAGCTGCGCCAAGGCTATCTGCGCGATCCCGACGTTTCGGTCGAAATCGACCGCTACCGGCCGATCTTCGTCATGGGCGAAGTGGGCGCTGCCGGGCAGTATTCCTACGTGCCGGGACTCACCGTGCAAAAGGCGGTCGCCATTGCCGGCGGCTTCACGCCGCGCGCCAATCAGGAGAGCGTCGACATCACCCGCGATATCAACGGCAAGGTGATGACCGGGCGGGTGCTGACATCCGATCCACTCCTGCCCGGCGACACCGTCTACGTCCGCGAACGGCTGTTCTGAAAAACCCGTCGTGGCGGTGAACCTCAGGATCGTGCACTGCTTTCGCTCACCTGTCGGAGGAATCTTCCGGCACGTGCGCGACCTGACCGAGGCGCAGGTCGCCGCCGGCCATGCGGTGGGAATCGTCTGCGACTCGACCACCGGCGGCGACTATGAGGAGCGCTTGTTCGAGGCGATGAAGGACAGCCTCGCGCTCGGCATCCATCGCACGCCGATGCAGCGTCATGTCGGGCCGGGCGACCTCGCCTCGGCCTGGCGCACCTATCGAATCATCCAGGAATTGCGGCCGGACGTGCTGCACGGGCACGGCGCCAAGGGTGGCGCCTATGCCCGGCTGTTCGGCTCACTGTTGCGGGTATCAAGGTTTCGCGTTGCCCGCCTCTATTCGCCGCATGGCGGCTCCCTCCACTATGACGAAACGACGGCGATGGGAAAGCTGTTCTTCGGCCTGGAGCGTTTCATGGCGCGCTTCACCGATTGCCTGCTGTTCGTTTCCGACTACGAGCGCAACACCTATCGCCGCAAGGTCGGCGAGCCGCCCATACCCAACACGCTTGTCTATAACGGCCTGCGCGCCACCGAATTCGAACCGGTGACGGCGGCGGCGAATGCCGCCGATTTCCTGTACATCGGCATGATGCGTGACCTGAAGGGCCCGGATATCTTCATCGATGCGCTGGCTATGGCCGGCGACGAGCTCGGACGCCCCTTAAGCGCCGTGATGGTCGGCGACGGCGACGACCTGCCGCGCTACCACGCGCAAGTGGAGCGACTCGGCCTGAAAAGCCACGTCAGATTCCTGCCGCCCATGCCGGCGAGACAGGCTTTCGCTCTGGCCGAGTTGATTGTGGTGCCATCCCGCGCGGAGGCGATGCCCTATATCGTGCTCGAAGCTTTAGCCGCCGGCATGCCGATGATCGCGACCGCTGTCGGAGGTATTCCGGAAATTTTCGGCGAAGACTCCCCTGCCCTAATCCGTCCCGACGCATCCCAGCTCGCCGCCAAAATGGGGGCGGCGCTCAGCGACTTTGACGGCTATCGAAAACTGATGCCGCAAGCCGATGAGCTGAAGGCCCGATTCGGTGCTGACGTCATGGCCGCCGATATCGAGAAGGCCTATTTCGCCGCACTGAACAAATAGGCCGCGGGCCGCAACAACTCCAAAACCGCCGGTTGTTTCAAGGCTTTCTTAGCTCTCTTTTGCTATGCAGTTGCGCGAAGCTCGCGGACAGTTCCCATGAATGAGATCGACCCCGCGCACCGCTTTTCCATGGATGCGGTGCGCAACTACGATGCTCCCGCCGATGGCGAAAAGCCTGGCGGCATCAACGATGTGGCGCGCCAGGTCGCTTCGCAATACCGGCGTGATACCATGTCGCCGATCATGGTCAGCGGCGTGCTGCGCATGGTCGAGTTCGCGATGCTGTTCCTGTCTGGGCTCGGCGTCTATTTCTACTATGTCGGCTTCTTCAGCTATCTGGCCTGGCAGTATCCGTTGGCGATCGCGGCTACGTCGTTCCTGGCCGTGGTGCTGCTCGACGTGACCGATTGCTACCAGATCGCGGCGCTGATGCGCCCCCTCGCGAATTTCGGCCGCGTGCTGCTGGTCTGGGCCGGCAGCTTCGCGCTGATGGCGCTCACCGCCTTCGCCATCAAGGCGTCGGAAGACTATTCGCGCCTGTTGTTCGGCACCTGGTTCGTGGCCGGCTTCGCGCTGATCTTCGGCCTGAGACTCGTGATGTCCAGCCTCATCCGGCGCTGGGCGCGCGACGGCCGCATGGAGCGCCGCGCGCTCATCGTCGGCGGCGGCAAGGCGGCCGAGCAGCTGATCCGCTCGGTCGAGAAGCAGCCCTACAACGACATCCGCATCTGCGGCATCTTCGACGACCGCAACGACAAGCGCTCGCCGCCGATCGTCGCCGGCTATCCGAAGCTCGGCACCATCTCCGAGCTGATCGAATTCGCCCGCATCGCGCGCATCGACATGCTGATCGTGTCGTTGCCACTGACCGCCGAATCGCGCGTCCTGCAGCTTCTGAAGAAACTCTGGGTGCTGCCGGTCGATATCCGGCTTTCGGCACATTCCAACGCGCTGCAGTTCCGGCCGCGCGCCTATTCCTATATCGGCTCGGTGCCGATGCTCGACATCTTCGACAAGCCGATCAACGACTGGGATTCGGTCGCCAAGCGCGCCTTCGACATCGTCTTTTCACTCATCGGGATCATCGTCTTCTCGCCGGTGATGCTCGTCACCGCGATCGCCATCAAGCTCGACAGCAAGGGTCCGGTGCTGTTCAAGCAGAAACGGCACGGCTTCAACAACGAGATCATCGAAGTCTACAAGTTCCGCTCGATGTTCACCGACCGCTCCGATCCGACCGCCAAGCAGACGGTGACCAAGAACGATCCGCGCGTCACCCGCGTGGGCCGCTTCATCCGCAAGACCTCGATCGACGAGCTGCCGCAGTTCTTCAACTCGCTGTTCGGCTCGCTGTCGCTGGTTGGGCCGCGCCCGCATGCCATCGCCGCGCAGTCGCACAACCTCCTCTACAACGAGGTGGTGGACGGCTACTTCGCCCGCCACAAGGTCAAGCCCGGCGTCACCGGCTGGGCGCAAATCAACGGCTGGCGCGGCGAGATGGACACCAACGAAAAGATCCGCATGCGCACCGAATACGACCTCTATTACATCGAGAACTGGTCGATGCTGTTCGACCTGCGCATCCTGTTCCTGACACCGATCCGCCTGCTCAACACGGAAAACGCCTATTGAGCGCCGTCGCCCATGAGTTGCCGCCGCGGGCTGTCAACCAGTTGCAGCCATCGGCTGTCAACCAGTTGCAGCCATCGGCTGTCAACCAGTTGCCGCCTGGGGCGGTCAACGCCAAGTTGATTTCGCTGATCGCATCGGCTGCGATCGGCGTCGGCATCCTGCTTTCCGGCTTCGTCATCAGCGAGCCGGCGCCCTATGAAATCTACATGGCCGGGCTGATCGCGGTCTGGGCGCTGTTCGGCCTTCGAATTTCGCGCGCGATCGTGCCCCTGCTGGTGCTTCTGGTGGCGATGAATATCGGCGGCATGATCGCGATGACCCAGATGGCCGACCTCGCCAACACCCCGCTCTATCTCTCCGTCTCCCTTTTTTTGGCCTTCAGCGCGGTGTTCTTCGCTTCGGTGACTTCGGTCCAGCCTAGCCTCTACCGGCTGATCTTCATCGCCTATGTCGTGTCGGCGGTGGCGACGTCGCTGCTCGGCATCGCCGGTTACTTTCATGCGTTTCCAGGCGCGGAAATGTTCACCAAATACGACCGCGCCGCCGGTGCCTTCCAGGATCCGAACGTGTTCGGGCCGTTCCTGGTGCTGCCCGGCACCTATCTGCTCTATCTGCTCTTGACCGGGCCGGTGTCGCGGATGCCGCTTTTGGCGGTGCCGCTTCTCATCATCAGCGCCGGCATCTTCTTCTCCTTCTCGCGCGGCGCCTGGGGCATGTTCGCCGTGTCGGCGGTGCTGCTTACCGCCTGCCTGTTCCTGCAGAGCGCCAGCGGCAAGTTCCGGCTGCGCGTGGTGGTAATGACGATCGCGGCCGCGGCGCTGCTGGTCATCGCCCTCATCGTCATCCTGCAGTTGCCCGGCGTGTCGGACATGTTCACCCAGCGCGCGCAGCTTGAGCAGAGCTATGATTCGGCGCGGCTCGGCCGCTTCGCCCGCTATTCGATCGGCTTCCAGCTGGCGATGGAGCACCCGTTCGGCATCGGCCCGCTGGTCTTCGGCACGATCTATGGCGAGGACACGCACGACATCTGGCTGAAGGCGCTGATGGATTATGGCTGGCTCGGCTTCGTCTCGTTCCTGACGCTGACGCTATGGACGATCGGCGCCGGCTTCCGCATCCTTCTGCGCGACCGGCCATGGCAGCCCTATCTGCTCTGCGCCTATGTCGCCTATCTCGGCAATATCGGCCTCGGCACCTTCATCGACATCGACCACTGGCGCCATCTCTATTTGCTGCTCGGCCTGGTCTGGGGCGCGATCGCGCTGGAGTACCGGCACCAGCGGGAATTGCGGCTGACGAGGTCTGCATCCCTGCCTGCAATTTCACCTTTGCGATAGGCACCGAATTCGGTTGACCCGCACCGCCTTATCACGATACATCGCCACCCGGTCCGGAGTGTAGCGCAGCCCGGTAGCGCACTTGACTGGGGGTCAAGGGGTCGTCGGTTCGAATCCGGCCACTCCGACCATTTGAAAGAGAACTTCCCCCCAAGTTCTTAGGTTGAGCCGAAGGCTTCCGCTCCTTGGGCAACCGTTTGGTCCAAAAACAGCTTCTCGTTGATTTTAGAGTAGTTCCGCGACTTATCGGCAGAAGCTTGGGGGCTGTCACGCGAGCGGAAGATCTATCTGGCCAGGAGGCCGAAGAACAAGAAGATCGTTGTCCGTCCGCCAGTGGGGCATGCGGTGCGCTTCTTCATCGGCGATCAGAATCGTCGACGCAGTGACGTGCATGGCGCCGAGCAGCGCCTCCGTTCTCCCCATGGCGCCGGGCGCTGACACCGGCGTGGAGCGTTAACGGATTTGTTAATGCGGCTCGGCGTATAGGATTCCAAGCAGTATCGACAGTTCTGAGCACCGCTTCGCGCTTACAGCAACGGCACTCTGTATGAAACCGAAGCCTTCTTCAGCGGGATCGAGCCTCACACAGCTGACCAGCTTGCGATTTTTCGCCGCTCTCTATGTGCTTGCCTTCCATTCGGCAGACATCGACGGAGCGCCGCCCCCGATCGCCAATTTTGTGCTGAACGGCTATCTGGGCGTCTCGTTCTTCTTCCTGCTGTCCGGCTTCATCCTCACCCATTCCTACTTCGACAAGATGTCTGACTGGTACGAGATCCGACAGTTCGCCTTAGCGAGATTTTCCAGAATTTATCCAATCCATCTCCTTGCCCTCATTGTGGCTCTGCCGCTGACAAGCATGCCCTTAGATCAACCGCTTGCATCACTGGCGACACTTGGCCTTGTTCAGGCATGGGGCGCGCCAACGACAATGCTCGGATTCTTCTGGAATCCTCCGGGTTGGACACTCTCGATCGAGTTCTTTTTCTATCTTGTGTTCCCGTTATTGCTTCCCGTCCTTTCAAGGCTTACGGCCGGAGTCCTGTGGATCAGCCTGGCAGCTTTGGTGCTGATTTTCGTAGTTATGTGTCTGCCGGGTCTCGGACCGACCGGCTACCTTGCGTTCGACTGGATGGAGTTGGTGCCTCTCCCGCTGCTGAGGCTGCCCGAATTCATGACCGGCATCATTTGCGCTCTGCTGTTTAGGGCCGGCGCGTTCGATCGCTTCCGCAGCGACCTGGCCGCCATTCTGGCCATGGCGTTCACGGTTGCCACGCTTGTCGCGACACGCATGGTGACGACAGGGGGTTTCGCGGCGATCGGCTTTGTCGCGCTGATTGCGACATGCGCCGTGAATGACGGCAAGACCCAACGCGTGCTGTCGTACAAGCCGCTCGTGCTGCTGGGCAATGCAAGCTATGCCCTCTACATCCTGCAAATCCCGGTGCGAAAGTGGATTCCGGTGCTGTTCACCGGAGAATGGGATTGGGTCGGAAGTCTTTTGTACCAGCCTTTGCTGATCGTCATTTCGGTCGCCGTCTTCGTTCTGGTGGAGGAACCTGCCCGCAAGCACCTGCGCTCCTCAATTCCGCAGCGAGCGAGCCCTTCCGTCGCATGATTCAAGCGCCATGCGCCGCGAGCATGCGGCGTGCGCTTTCCTCGTCGGTGATCAGGATGGTCGGCGCGATCAGGTTCATGGCGCCGAGCAGCGCCTCGGTCTTTTCCGCGCCGCCGGAGGTGAGGATGCGGATCGGCGCCTTGCGCAGGCGGTCGACATCCACGGACATCACATGGCTGTTGACGGGATGGTCGACCAGATCGCCATTGCGGTCATAGAAATGGAACAGGAGATCGCCGACGGCGCCGCGCGCAAGCAGCGCCTCGCGGTCCGCTTCCTTCAGGAAGCCGCCGCGCGAGAAGGTGGTGGCCGAAGCGATCCCGCCGACGCTGAGCAGCACGGCGTCGAGCGCATCGGCCATCTCAAAAATCTCCTGCAGGCCGCAGCGCTCGACCAGCGCGATTTTTGTCTCGACGCTGTCGACGACCGCAGGCGTCGGCATCAGATAGCCATCACCCTGGAAGATCTGGGCGAAGCGCCAGGCGAACTCGGCCGGGTTGACCCGGCGCGCGACGCCGACGCCGCCAAGCAGCGAAATCACGCTGAAATCGGTTAGCGATTTGGCGCTGATGAAGGGCAAGGTGTTGAACAGCGTGACTCCCCAGCCGACGCCGACCCGCATGCCGGATTTCATCGCGTCAGACAGGAACATGCCGGTCTTGGCGGCGATTGCCGGGATCGGGTCGGCATTGGGATCGGTGAGCGGCGCCACCAGCGCCTGCTGTAGTCCGAAGGTCTGTTCGAGCGCGCGCTCCAGCCGCACGATCTCCAAAAGCTCGCTCTCGATGGTGATCTTCACCTCGTTGCGTGCCCTCGCCTCGGCCAGCATGCGCACGATGGTGACGCGGCCGACGCCGAGCACGTCGGCGATCTCGTTTTGCGTCATCTGCTCGACGAAATACATCCAGGCGGCGCGGATCCTGAGGCGGTCGGTTCGGCTTTCGCTGACGACCTGCTCGGATGCCTCGGCCGCCGCCCTGCCGTTTTCGGATTCACCCTGCCGTCGCCTGCCCAAATTCCCCTCCAACCCCGGCGGTGACACTGCCGTCGCCGATTCTGCATGCTGGTTAAATATCGCCTATTGATCTACCAATCGAGACGAACAATCTAGAGAGGGCGGCTGGCGCCCAAAGCCGTGACAGGCTTCAGCATTTCGAGGCAATTGGCGATGCTGCGACAAATTTCCGAAGACGTCCGCGCCAACCTGAAGGACCGGCTTCGGGAACTGCGCGACGCCATCCGCCAGAACCGCCACGACAGCGCCGGCGATGCCTCGCAAGATATCGCCGGCAATTTGCCTCCCTTCCCGGGCCGCAGCCTGCTCGGCCACGCCGCGAGCGCCGTCGACGGGGCGCTGACGATTGCCGAATCCTTCGTACCGCATTCCCGGCCGCTCAAGGTCGACGGCACGACCGTCAAAAGCCTGCGGATCTATTTCCCGCATGGCGATGAAGACCGGCAGATCGGCGGCGAGCGTCAGTTCAGGCGCGACATGTATTATCTGACCCGCGCGGTCCTCGCCGGCTACGGCATCGACAATCCGCGCATCCACGAGGCGAGTTTTTCCGCCGTGCATGTCGCGATGCGCAAGCGCCACGCGGATCTCCTGGCCGGCGCGACGGCGGACGCGGCATCGACGGACCAGGTCGCGGCGGCCTGCGCGGCTCTCCTCATCGAATGCCTCAACCACCGTCCGGTTCAGCCTAGCGAGATCGGAACAGGCCCGGCGATAGGCGGCGACCGGTCTCTCGACATCAGGAGCCTTGCGCCTGTGGCGCTTGCCTGCGGACTGGCGACCAAGGCGGACGGAACGCCCGAGCCCGACATTCTCGAGATCGCGGTGCTGGCTGCCGAAGTGCGGGAGGACCGCATCCGGCAGGCCTGCGCCCAGGCCAATGCCGTCCAGGAACTGACACCGGTTCTCGCCACCCTGCTCGCGCATTTAGCGTAACCGCCGCGAATTATCCGCTACCGTTCGGCCGCCATGGCCGCGATCGTCTTCTTGGCGCGCTGGATCGAGGCCGGGCTCATGCTGAGCTCGGTCAGGCCCATCCCGATGAAGGTGGGGATCAGGTCCGGACGGCCGGCGGCCTCGCCGCACATGCCCACCATGATGCCGGCGGCGACACCCGCCTTCGCCGTCAGCTCGATCGCCGACATCACGGCCGGATTGGTGACGTCGTTGAGCTTGGCGACCGTCGGATTGAGTCGGTCGGCGGCCATGATGTACTGGGTCAGGTCGTTGGTGCCGATCGAAAAGAACGCCACCTCCTTCGCCAACGCGGGCGCGATCAGCACGGCGGCTGGCGTCTCAATCATCACGCCGAGGTCGAAGCTCGCATGCGGCACGCCTTCGGCCTTCAATTCAGCCGCGCATTCGGCGACCAGCGCGCGGGTGCGCGTGACCTCGGCAATCTCCGAAACCATCGGCAGCATCACCTTGATGTTGCCGTGGACGGCGGCGCGCAACAGCGCCCGCAGCTGCTTCTTGAAGATGTCGGGGCGGTCCAGGCACATGCGGATGCCGCGCCAACCGAGGAAGGGATTTTCCTCGTCGGGAAATTCGATGCCCGCGATCGGCTTGTCGCCGCCGATATCGAGCGTGCGGACGATGACCGAATGCGGAGCGAACGCCTTGGCCAGCGCGCTGTAGGTCTCGGCCTGCATGTCTTCCGACGGCAGATGCATATGGCGCATGAAAAGCAGCTCGGTACGGAACAGGCCGACGCCCATCGCGCCGGCTTCCTGTGCCGCCTCGATCTCTTCCAGCGAGCCGATATTGGCCGCGACCTCGATCACCGTGCCGTCCGCGCGAATAGGCGTCACGCCCTTGAACACTTTCAGCCCGGCGCGCTCCTGCGCCGCGGCTTCGACACGCCGGGTGAAATCGGCGCGCGCCGTCTCGTCCGGATCGACGATCACATGCCCGGCACTGCCGTCGATCGCCACCTCCCTGGCAGCGCGCAGCTCGTTGACCTTGTCGCCCAGACCGAGCACCGCCGGAATGCCGTGCGAGCGGGCGATGATGGCAATATGCGAGGTGGCGCCGCCGTGGCCGCAGACCACGCCGCCGATGCGCTTCAGCGGCGCGCGCGCCAGATCCCAGGCGCCGATGTCGTCGGCAATCAGGATCGCGCCCTGCGGGATGGTTTCCAGACTGACTTCGTCCTGGCCGAGCAGCGCCAGGCAGATCTGCCTGCCGACGGCATGGACGTCGTCGGCCCGGGCGTTGAGATAGTGGTCGTCGACCGCGCTGAAATCGGCGGCAATGGTGGCCGCCGCGCCGATGACGGCGGACACCGCGTCATCGCCTTCCTTGATCAGCTTCTCCGCCTCGCCGGTCAGGCTGTCGTCGGCGGCGATGTCGCGCAAAGCGGCGACGATGCCGCGGTCGCCAGCGGAGAGATTGTTCTCGGCAAGCGTGCGGTCCATGCGCGCCTGGACGCTGGCGACGGCGCCGCGGAAGCGCTCGAGCTCGCCGTCGATCTCATCGGCCGGCAGGCGTCTGCCCGGTCCCTCGATCTCCGGCGGGAAATGGGCAAAGGCCGGCCCGATCGCCACGCCCTCGCTTGCGGCGACGCCTTGAAGTTTCGGGGTTCCATCCACCGCTGCGGCAGAAGGCTGCGCGGCCTCACGAGCGGGCGCCGGGGCTGCGGCTTGCGAGCCCTCATCACCCGCCTCGCCCTCGTCGTCGAGGCCGGCGCGCGGGTTCTCAAGATAGCCGATCAGCGCCTCAATCGCCTCGATCGCGTCGGCGCCGTTGGCGCGCACGGTGACTTCCTGGTTTTCCTTGACAGCCAGGAGCATCAGCTTGACCGAGCTCTTGGCGCTGACCGCCTTTCCGTCCTTGACGAGCTCGACATCGGATTCGAAACCCTTGGCGAGTTTCACGAACCGCGTGGCGGGACGGGCGTGCAGACCTTCGTGCACTCTGACGATGGTCGAGCGTTCCATGGCAATACTCTAGGTTTGGGCGCCGTCGACAGACAGCGCGGATATTATCAGGCGGCGATGGTGATGACAGCGCCTGGCGTCAGCGCCGCTACGAGCGCCCCGGTATCGACCGCGGATGCGCAAACCTCGCCCGGCCTTTCGGCCTCGGATGCTCCGTTGAAGGAGATCACGACATGACCCATTTCGCGGACCTTGCTCCAGGCCGTGGAGCCAACCGCCGTTATCGTCGCCGAAACCGGTCCGAGCGTGATCGAGGCGCCTGTCGCCGGCGCATCGTCGCTCGGGCCTTCTTCCGTCCTATGCAGTACGGAAACTTCGGCCAGTTCGGGAGGCGAGCCATCCGCGAAAAGGATGACCACGCCGCCCTCGGCGAGGTCCGCCACTTCGGGTCCTATTGCTGTGACCCGTGTCTTGAGAAGAACCGACATATGGCGAACCTCGTTGTTACGCTTTTTAGAACACGATCAGGGAGACGATCCATGCGATCAGCACGGAAACCGGGCCCATGATCTGGCGGCTGATGAGCACCGCCGGCACGCCGATTTCGATCGTCTTCGGCTTGGCCTCACCGAGCGCCAGACCGACGGGAACGAAGTCGCAGCCCACCTGCGTGTTGTAGGCAAACAGCGCCGGCAGGGCCATTGCTGGCGAGATGGTGCCGTTGGCGATCTGCGGGCCGATGATGGCGACGCCGATGACCTGGGCGATAACGGCGCCCGGTCCCAGGATAGGCGACAGGAACGGCAGGCCGCAGATGGCCGAGATGACCAGCAGGCCGACGATGTTGTTGGCTAAAGGCCCCATCGGCTGCGCCAGCACGTCGCCGATGCCGGTATAGAGGATCAGGCCGATCAGCATGGTCACGAAGGCCATGAAGGGCAGCACGTTGCGGACGACCTGATCGATGGTGCGGCGGCCGGAATTGAAGAAGATGCCGACCACACGGCCCATGACGCGGCCGATCGAGCTGATCAGGCCGATAAGCCCGCCTTCGCTCGGCAGCGGCTCGGCCGCCCTGGCAGTGGTGTTGTTGCTTGAACTCATCGATGCTGCTCCCCCCGCAGTGGTGACCGCTTCGGATCCGTCCGCCATTGTGACGTTGGCCGGCTTCACGCCCGAAACGTAGATGTCTTCCGTGATGAACTGGGCGAGCGGACCCGCCTGGCCGACTGGCGTCAGGTTGACGGTCGGGATACGCTTGCGCGGATAGACCCCGCAGCGCGCGGTGCCGCCGCAGTCGACGACGACGACCGCCATCTCGCTTTCGATCGGCGGCGACTTGAAGCCGTCGACGGCCTGGGCGCCGGTCATGTCTGCGATGAGCTGCGCCACCGGATGAATGCCGCCGCCGGTTACCGACACGACCTTATTGCGCTGTTCGGTCGGCTCGATCACCAGAGGCCCGCCCCAGCCGGTCGAACCCTTCGAGATCTTTACTGCCTTGTATGTCTTGGCCATGGTGTCCTCCCGCCCTTAGAGCTCGACGCCCTGGCGGCGTGCCATGATGGCCGTGATGCGTTCGGTCAGGATGCCCTTCAGCAGGATGACGACGAGGCCGACGATGGCATACCAGATGGCCACCTTGACGTGATAGCCGTTGGCGATGACGCCCCGCTTCTCGAGATCGAGCAGCGCGACCAGCATGCCGCCCCAGACGAAATATTCGCCGGGGTTGATATGCGGGAACAGGCCGAGTGGCGGATGCACGTAGGACACCGCCGCGTCGTAGAAGGCAGGCTTGTGCTTTTCTTCGAGGAAGGAGCCGAAAGTGTAGGCCATCGGGTTGGTGAGGAAGAACACCGACAGGACCGGCAGCACGGTGTAGCGAGTCAGCGCGATACGGCCGGCGCCGCGCGCCAGGCCGTGGACACGCTCCTCGCCGACCAGTTCGGTGACGGCGTAGAAGGCGGTCATCAGCACGACCAGCGTCGGGATGATGCCAGTGACGAAGCCGGCGAACACTTCGCCGCCCTTCTGGAAGATGCCGATGAAATACTTGCCGATCGCAGTCAGCCAGCCGAGCTGCTCTTCCTGCTGCACATTCTTCAGCTGTTCCTTGAGCTGATCGGCGGTGACCGGCGCATTGTCGGTCGTCGCCTGCGCCAGGACCACGAGATGATCGGTGGCATGCTCGACGCCGAGCTTGCCGTGCCAGGCAGCATCCGAGACCATGGTGCCTGCGATATGCAGGTTGTGCACCGCCAGATCGGCATGCTGCGCCAATAACGAAATTACAGACATTTCTCCTCCTTATGACCCCGCCGGTCATTCCCAGCCGGCTGCCGGCGTCGCTTAAGCCCTTGCTACGTTCAAACCGGACAGGCCCGGCTTCTTCCCCGGCTCCGACCGTGCGCGGTCGATCTGCTCGATCGCCCGTTTCACGGCCTCGGCCACACCGGGTTCCCCCTCCCCCATGATCGCAGGGTTGGACCGGAGTCGATCGAGGGGGATCCCCTCGAATTCTTCATGTCGCTTGAACTTGGTGAGCACCGAACGGCCGCTCATGACCATCATGCGGCGCACGATGAGGTCCGGCGTCACGACGACGAGCGCGATGGTGCCCTTAGCGAGCCGGCCGCGGAAATTGCCGGCTCCGACAAAGCCGTCCTTGAACTCTCCGGTGACGCCTTTGAAGACGTCCGCATAATGCCGCATCTGCAGCCAGACGCCGAGTGATTGCAGCGCCCAGACAACAAAGAGCAGAAGCAGCGCCCACTGCCAGATCGCCATTTCGGTTTCCTCCCGATTCTCTTCCTCCGGCACATATTGGACGGAGGCGAGATGACCCGAAAGTGAGAACATTTGTTTCCTAGAATGTCAACATGTATTATATTAGCCGCCGTAACGCTCCACAGGCGGCTGACCGATTTCGGCAACGGCAGCGCCTGTGGTAGCCTGTCGCCAAACGGGATATGAGACATGGATCTGCCTTTCAGGCACGAGCTGGCGCTTATGCCGGACCTTCGTCACCGGCTGCGGCAGCTGCGCTGGTTTCGCGCCACCTTCCGCAGCAGCGCGAAGGTGGTGTCGGAAACCTTCGGCGTTCGTTTCGAGATCGACGAGGCCAAGCTGACGCGCGCCTTTCTCGACTGGATCGACGTCATGGAGGCGCAGAAGCGATTCGCAGCTGTCGACCGCGCGGACTTCATCGTGTTCGCCGCCGGGCTCGTGCTGCGCGAGCTGATCCGCCAGGCGCCGGCACGGGAGGTCTCCGGTCTTACCGAAATGATCGAGACGGAAGCCAATGCCGGCACGGCGGAAATCGTGCGCTTCTGGCCGGAAGGTTTTCTCTATACCAACTACTGCGTGTCGGCGATTCTGGCTGTGCACGAGCAGGAGTTCGGCACGGCGCCCAGCATCGACAAATGCGCCGACGACCTGCGGACCTGGTGGTCCTACCGCGAGAACGCGACGGAAATGCCCGCCTATGCCGTGGCCTTCCTCGACCGCTTCCTCGGCGCCGAGCCCAACTGGATCACACCCGACCGCGCGCAGTCGCGCCAGGCCATGCAGCGCGCGCTTGGATCCACGCCGGTCAGCGAGGCGCTGCGCCAGCTTTGATGGGCAGGAGATGCATCCGCCTCACTATTGAACATCTGACTTTTTATCGATAGCGATGTGCGTATTGGCACAGAGGCCGGGAGAAGCGCGTGGCGCAACCTAGACTGATTTTCGATTGCGACGGCGTTCTCGTCGACAGCGAACCGCTGGCCGCCAAGGCCTATGAGCGCGTCTATGAGAAGCATGGCATGCCCGGCGTCCATGGCGGCATCATCGCGCAATGCATCGGCATGAAGCAGGCCGACATCATTATCAAAATCAAGGAACTGACCGGCCATCAGTTCCCGCCCACCGCCGACGGCGACATCTGGGCCGAGACCAAGCTGCTCTTTTCGGAGGAGCTGAAGCCGACACCGGGGATCCTGCCGTTCCTGAGCGCGCTTGCTGGCGACCGCTGCGTCGCCTCGTCATCTTCGGTCGAACGCATCAACCACAGCCTGTCGGTGACCGGACTGTCGCGCTTCTTCGGCGAGGCGATCTTTTCCTCCTCGATGGTCAAGAACGGCAAGCCGGCGCCCGATATCTTCCTCTACGCCGCCGAGAAGATGGGCGCGAAACCCGCCGACTGCGTCGTGATCGAGGATTCGCCATTTGGCGTCCAGGGCGCGGTTGCGGCCGGCATGATCGCGATCGGCTATACCGGCGGCGGGCATACCTATCCCGAGCACGGCGCCCGGCTGAAGGCCGCAGGCGCGGATTTCGTCTGCGCCGACTGGCACGACGTCAGCCGGCAGTTGGCCGGTCTTGGTGTCCCGGCCTGAACTAGCGGAGACTTGGGAAGCGACGCCGCGTCCACTCCCCAGGCGGGACCAATCCCCCCACGCGGAAGTTGAAGGACAGGACCCTCGTTGCATCGGCGTCGACCTCGCAGCGGAAGCTTAGATCGTACCATTGGGTTGTGGTGCTGAAGGCGGCCTGCGGAGGGTTAAGAACATTGCCCTGCTTCAGCGGAATGGTCGGCAGCCATTTCGGCGAGTAATCGGCACTTTGCAATTCCTGGTTCAGAACGTTGGCGCACAGGTTGGCTACGCGCTGATCGCGCGGCACATTCTCCATTGAGCTTGTGGCAAACGCGTTGCCGGTCGCACCTGGCGAGTAAAGCTTTCTGACGCCCGGAAGGCCGGAATAGATCGGCGATCCCGCAACCTCGCTGTCGGTGGGGCTTGACCTTCCCGGGTTCCCGCTTGGCGCTCTCAGAGCTCTTGCGGATTTGAACTTCATCGCCTTGGAAGGCTTGGGCTTTACTTTTTCGGCCGGCGCCGGCTTGTCGCCGGCCTCGGCCGTCAACGGCTTTGGCGTTTCGGCAGCTTGCTTTTCGGCGGTTTGCGGCTGCTGTTTGTCAGTGTCCTCGGTTGCCTGCTTCTCCTCGCTTTGCGCGGGTTTTTCGTCCGGCGCGGCGGCTACCTGCTTCTCTTGAGCCTTGTTGGTGTCCGCCTGCTGTTCGGGTGCCGCAGGCGGAGTAGGCTGGCTTGGCGCGGGCTGCGATGCGACAGGCGGCTTCGCGGGTTCATCCTTGGCCGGCGACGGCGCATTGGCCGGCGCGCTGCCGCCGTTGAGAGATTTCTCCGGGCCGGTATCCTTCTCGCCATATTGGAAAACGCGCTTCAGAACCGGGATGTCCTGCGGTTTCGGCCGTTGCGGAGGCGGTGGCTTTTGCACGGCCTGCTCAGGCGGTTTTTCGGCCTTCTTTTCAGGCGTCGGCTCCGGTGGCTTTGGGGCGGGCTTCGGCTTGGGCTGATCGGGCGGCGGCACGATCGCGACATTGACCGGCTGCTCCTGCTGATCCGGCTGCTGGTCTGTTCTCGGCAAGCCGAAGAACAGGAACGCTGCAATCAGAGCATGCAGGAATAGCGATGCGGCCAAGGCCCACCGCCAATTCCGAAACCATTCCCACATCTTGCCGTTCATTGCGCCCGATGTGGAACGAAATGACGGCGGCTTCAAGCGCCGGCAGGGATTTGCGGTAGCTGCCGGCCTGACAAGTCGGTGATCGGAGGGCCTGTGGCGTAAGCAAGCCGGATCAAGGCCCTGCAGGGATTGGCTTACACCAGCATGCCCATCGGGTTTTCGATCAAGCGCTTGAAGGCGCCGAGGAGTTCCGCGCCAAGCGCGCCGTCGACGGCGCGGTGATCGGTCGACAAGGTCACCGACATCACGGTGGCTATTCCGATCTCGCCCTTCTTCACCACCGCCCGCTCCTCGCCGGCGCCGACCGCCAGGATCGTCACATGCGGCGGGTTGATGACGGCGGCAAAGTCCTTGACGCCGAACATGCCGAGATTGGATACCGCCGTCGTGCCGCCCTGATATTCTTCCGGCTTCAGCTTGCGGCTCCTGGCGCGGCTTGCCAGGTCCTTCATCTCGTTGGAGATGACCGACAGCGTCTTTTCATCCGCATGCCGGATGATCGGCGTGATCAGGCCGCCGGGGATCGAGACGGCAACGCCGACATCGGCGTGCTTGTGCTTGACCATGGCGCTGTCGGTCCACGAGGCGTTGGCATCCGGCACCGCCATCAGCGCCATCGCCATGGCCTTGATGACCATGTCGTTGACCGAGAGCTTGTAGGCCGGAACCTCGCCCTTCTTGGTCTTCCGCATCGGGGCTGCGGCATTGAGCTGCGTGCGCAGCGCAAGCAGCGCGTCGAGCTCGCAATCGAGCGTCAAATAGAAATGTGGAATGGTGGACTTCGCCTCGACCAGGCGACGCGCGATGGTCTTGCGCATGTTGTCGTGCGGCACGAGCTCGTAGGAGCCTTCGGCGAACAGCTTCAGCACCTGGTCGTCCGACATCGGCTTGGGTGCTGCGGCCGGAGCGGACGGGATTTCGACCGGAATCTCGGCGGCTGGCTGACCAAGGGTGGCCGCGCCTTTCGCTGCGACTGCGGCTTCAACGTCGGCGCGCACGACACGGCCGCGCGGACCGCTGCCTTGTATTTCGGCTATCTTAAGACCGGCTTCGCGAGCCAAGCGGCGCGCCAGCGGCGTTGCGCGCTCGCCCTGCGATTGGCCGATCTCCCCCCTCGTGGGGGAGATGCCCGGCAGGTCAGAGGGGAGCGCGAAGGAACGAGACGTTGGCGGGACAGCGCCCCCCTCTGTCGGCTTCGCCGACATCTCCCCCACTAGGGGGGAGATTGGCGCCCTGTTCTGCGGCGTCGTTCCTGATTCATAGACCTCGTCATCGGCGTAAATCCAGGCGACGGGCTCGCCGACCGGAATGTCGACGCGCTCCTTGCCGGTGACGTTGCGCAGCGTGCCACTGGCCGGCGCGTCGATCTCCATCGCCGCCTTGTCGGTCTCGATCTCGAAGAGCACGTCGCCCTTCTTGACGCGAGCGCCCTCCTCAGCGAACCAGCGCGAGATCTGTCCGGTCGCCATGTCCATGTCGACCTTGGGAAGAATGACTTCGGTCGGCATCGCTCAGCGGACCCCTTTCACCAGATCGCGGGCGGCGGCGATGATGTCGGGAACCTGCGGCACCGTGGCCTTTTCCAGATCCGGATTGTAGGGGATCGGTGTCTCGGCGCCGCCAAGGCGCACGATCGGCGCATCGAGATAGTCGAACGCCTCGCTTTCGGCGACGAGCGCGCTCACTTCCGCGCCGATGCCGAGCGTCTTCACCGCTTCGTAGACGCAGAGCAATCTCGATGTCTTCTTCACGCTGTCGATGACGGTCTGCCTGTCGATCGGGCGGATCGTACGCAGATCGACCACCTCGATGTCGATGCCCTCGCCTTCAAGCACAGCCGCGGCGTCGAGCGCCTTCTGCACCATGATCGATGTGGCGACGATGGTGAGGTCGCGGCCTTCGCGGCGGATCTCGGCCTTGCCGATCGGCACAGTGTAATGGCCTTCCGGCACATGGCCCTTCATCTTGTAGAGCAGCTTGTGCTCGAAGATCATGACCGGGTCCGGATCGGCGACCGCGGCAAGCAGCATGCCCTTGGCATCGTACGGCGTCGCCGGCTGAATGACCTTGAGGCCGGGCACATGGCCGAGCCAGGCTTCTAAGCTCTGGCTGTGCTGCGCGGCGGCGCCCGTGCCCGAGCCCGCCGGGAAACGCATCACTACCGGCACCGAGACCTCGCCGCCGAGCATGAAGCGCATCTTGGCCGCCTGGTTGACGATCTGCTCCATGCCGAGCGTGGCGAAATCCGAGAACTGGAATTCGAAGATCGGCCGCATGCCGGTGACGGCCGCGCCCACCGCGACGCCGGCGCCGCCCAATTCGGAGATCGGCGTGTCTATAACGCGCTCGGCGCCGTAGCGCTCGACGAGGTCGCCGGTCACCTGGAAGGCGCCGCCATAGACGCCGATATCCTCGCCCATCAGGAAGACACGTTCGTCCATGTCCATGGCGATCGCCATGGCTTCCTGGATCGCCTGGGCGTAGCTCAGTTCACGCAGCGTGGCGTCCATCACGCAGGCTCCGTGTAAACGTAGTTCTGAAGGGTGGCGATCTCGGGCGCCGGGCTCGCCTTGGCGAACTCGATGCCGTCGGCGATCTCCTTGGCGACCGCGTCGCGGATCGCCTGGATACCCTGGTCGTCGATGAAGCCGAAATCGCGGAGTTCCGTCTCGAAGAGCGTGATCGGATCGCGGTTCGCCATCCAATCCTCGATCTCTTCCTTGGTGCGGTAACGGTTGCGGTCGCTCTTGGAATGGCCGCGATGACGGTAGGTCTTGGATTCGATCAACGTCGGCCCCTCGCCCGCGCGCGCTCGCTCGACCGCCTTGAAGGACGCCTCGGCGACCTCGGAGAAGATGTTGCCGTTGACGATGACACCCGGCATCGAATAGGCGGCCGCGCGCTCGGCGATGTTCTTGACCGCGGTCGAGCGCGCCGTCGAGGTCGACATGCCGTAGCCGTTGTTCTCGCACACGAAGATCACCGGCAGCTTCCAGACCGCCGCCATGTTCAGCGCCTCGTGGAAGGCGCCCTCATTGTTGGCGCCGTCGCCGAAGAAGGAAACCACGACCTTGCCGGTCTTCATCATCTTGGACGAGAGCGCGGCGCCCACCGCAATCGGGATGCCGCCGGCAACGATGCCGTTGGCACCGAGATTGCCCTTGGCGACATCGGCGATATGCATGGAGCCGCCGCGGCCCTTGCAGTAGCCGGTGGTCTTGCCGAAGAACTCCGCGAACATGCGGCTGACTTCGGCGCCCTTGGCGATGCAATGGCCATGGCCGCGATGCGTCGAGGTGATCTGATCATCCGCAGCGAGCGGCATGCAGATGCCCATGGCACTGGCTTCCTGGCCGATCGACAGGTGCATGGTGCCGTGGATGAGGCCGCGCGTGTAGCACTCTTCCGCGCCCTCTTCGAAGCGGCGGATGAGGTACATCTTATGAAGCACCTCCCTCAGCTGCTCCGGACTGTACTGGCGATAGACGAAAGGCAGGTTGGCCCGGCTATCCACGACGGCGGCTTTGCTGGCTCCAGCCATGATCACGCCTCCACGGCGCCGTAAACGAGCTTGTCCTGGCGGGCACGCAGCTCGGCGATCTTCGAGCCCGGCGCGGGCGCCGCGTTGGCATAGGTGATGAGCTCGCCCCTCTTGATGGGTGCAGTCACGGAGCCGCCCTGCAGCAGGCCGCAGGGAACGGCGCGCGCCGCATGGGCTTCCGGAGCAGTCATGATCCAGGCGCGGTAGCAATATTCGCCGATGGCATCGAGCTTGTCGCCGGGCTTCAGATCCTTCTTGGCGACGGCGCAGACCTCGGCCACGGGCTTGGCCAGCGGCACCATGTCGGCTTTGCCGTAAAGCACGACACGGGCGCAGGTAAGCGGCACTTCCAGCGAGGTGAGGTGATAGGGACGATGGAAGGTGAAATACGGACCCTTGCCCATCTTCAGGTCTTCCATGCGCTCCGAGATGCGCGGATGCGACATGTCGGCGACGACGAAGACGCCGGGCGCCACACCCTTGCCGATCGAATAGTCGACGACGCCGACCTTCGACAGCACGCCGCCGTCCTTCTCGGGCACCAGCACCTTCGACAATTCGCCGAGCGTCGCCGCCGGACCGTGCATGCCGGGCTTGTCGGGCACCAGCCCGGTCGCATTGGCGATCGCCGCCATCTCGACCATGGTCTTCGAACCGTCGACGAATTCGACCAGCATGCGCACGTTCATGTGCCGGCGCTTCGCCTCCTCCTCATAGTCCGGAGGCGTGGCGTCGATGTTGAGCGGATTGTTCTTGCCCTTGCCGGCGGCAACGATCGGGTGGCCCATGGCGGAGACGAACTCGATCAGCTCCATGCATGAAGACGGCTCGTCGCCGGCGCCCAGCGAGTAGGTGACGCCGAGGCGGTCGGCTTCGCTCTTGAGATAGGCGCCTATGGTGACGTCGGCCTCGACATTCATCATCACCAGATGCTTGCCATGCTCCATGGCGCGCAGGCCGATCTCGGCGCCGACCGCCGGAACGCCGGTCGCGTCGATGACGACGTCGATGAGGTCGTTGCCGATAACAAGGCTGGAATCGTTGGTGACGGCGATCTTGCCGGCCTCCATGGCCGACGTCATGGCCGATGCGCTCGAAACCTCGCGCGCGTGTCCGGTCTCCTGGAAGGCGATATCGACGGCCTTGCCGGCGGCCGGCAGGTTGAGTTCGGAAATGGCGCCGATCTCGATGCCGGACATGTGGGCGACGCGGGTGACGATGTCGGTGCCCATTTCGCCCGAGCCGATCAGGCCGATGCGAATGGGCTTGCCGGACTTGGCGCGCTCCTCGAGGTCACGGGCAAGGCCCGTCAACGAAATATTGGAAGCCATGCCGCTTATTCCTCCCACATCGCATGCTGTTTGATCGCTTGACGGGTATTGAACATCTGTATTTCTGTCAAGACTAATGTCCAAATCTTTGACCATCCTCGACGCTTTTCGAGTCGGTTGACGCGCGACGGCGAAAGGCGCGGATGCCTATACCAAACCAAATGGAAGCGAGCGGGCCCCGTCGGTCAAAGCCGCGCTACGGCCCGCGACGAACCATGACGGGATATCTAGGCAGCAATTGCTACTGGCAAACGTCGACCCATCCGGCGCCGACCAGATCGGCCATGCGCTGCGGTGTGATACGCACCGCGGCATTGGTGGCGCCGGCCGCGGGAACGACTTCGTCGAAGGCCTTGAGCGACAGATCGCAATAGACGGGCAGCGGCGACGGCAGGCCGAACGGGCAGACGCCGAAAGGCGGATGGCTGGTGATTGCCAGCACCTCCTCGCCGCCCAGCATGCGCGGCTTGCCGCCCATGCTGTCCTTGAATTTGCGGTTGTCGAGCCTGGCGATGCCGCTGGTCACGACCAGCATGGCCTCGTCGCCCACGCGCAGGCAGATCGTCTTGGCGATCTGCGCCGGCATGACGCCATGGGCTTCGGCGGCAAGCGCGACCGTGGCCGAACTTGCCTCGGTGACGATGACTTCGATATCGGGCGCATGCTCGGCAAAAAAGGCGCGAACCGATTCCAAACTCATGGCGACCCCTCGTCAGACCTGTCGAACACCGGCTGGCGAATCGCATGGCGGCGCGGTCATTGACAAGAGCCACGGCCGTGCGTTGCGCATCCTTGTCTTGACGCATGCCGTTTCCCCAAAACCGCAGCGCATAGTTGGGCGACATGCATCAAAAAGCCCGCCAGGCATGCCTTGGCGGGCTTTCACATGGACGCTTGCTTGCGTCCTATTGCTGCGTGGGCCGGTTCTCGGCGGCCGGCACTCTGATCAATTCCTCTTCCGGCACCTGCAGGGCGGAAGCGATGCGCCGAAGCTTGGCGGGGTCGGCATCCTTGCCGTCCTCGATGTCGACGATCTCGCCCACGGCGAGGCCGCAGGTCAAAGAGAGTTCCTCGATCGTGTATCCCCTGGTTTCGCGCGCGGCTTTGAACGGGTTGAGGCCGGACGCGGCAATAATGTCGTTGGAAACAGCGTTTCGTACGGTGTTGGGCATGGCAACTCCTTGAGATGAAACAGGGTCGGATGAAATGTGGTGTTGCCTGAGACGGGCGGGAGAATGCTCGTTAACAAATGATTTGCCAAGAGCACCCATGCGGCGTCACGCGTTCGTGAAGCTGCGTTTCGGCTGATGCCTCGGGCTGCGTACATGTAAGGTCGCGCAGCGCTCAATCAAGTTCTTTTGAAGGTCCGCGGCCGGATCCGCCGGCATTTTCGACGTCTCGATTCGTTAGCTTGCCGTCACCGGCGGCAGTCAGGCCGACGCCAGGCGTTTCTCAGAAGGATCGGATGCCATGAATTTGAAATCGTTCGCAATTGTGCTCGGCACAGTCTCAAGCGTCATCGGCGCGACGCAAGCGTGGGCCGCGGATGCCATACGTGTTCGAGGCACTGTCGTCAGCGTTGCCGGATCGACGCTGACGGTCAAGGATCGCGATGGCAAAACCAATGCGATCACGCTCGGCAACGGGTGGAAGATTTCAGGCGTAGCCACGGCCTCGGCAGCCGACATTAAACAGGGCGATTTTCTCGGCATCGCCTCGATATCCAAGGCCGACGGCGGCAGCGGCGCGCTGGAAGTCGTGATCTTTCCGGCTGCTCTGAAGGGTACCGGAGAAGGCGATCGCGGCTGGGACCTGCAGCCCAACAGCCGCATGACCAACGGCACCGTCGCCGATGTCAGCGAGATCGAAGGCCGCACCGTCACGCTCACCTATGACAACGGCCAGAAGAAGCAGATCGCTATCCCGCAGACGACACCGATCGTGACATTCGCCACCGCCACGCCGGCAGATCTCACGCCGGGCATCGCAGTGTTCGTCAATGCCGAGCGCGGCGGCGACGGCAAGCTGGTCGCGAACCGGGTCGTTGTCGGGAATCACGGCATCGCGCCGCCGATGTGAGGAGGCAGCGAGCGGCTCCAACAGCTTTGGCCGCTTGAACACTCGGCCTATCTGAGGCGGCGGCATCGCGAAGCGAGCCGCTTCCATGCCGAGGTGCCGCGTGCCGGATGCGTGGCGCGCCGAGGAGAGCCGCGCCCGGCTTTCCCAATCCGCCGATATGGCCGGCCAAATGAAAAAAATCGCGCATCATATGAACCTTTCCATTGGCCGCAGCACCAAGCGGTCATGGGCGCCGCGAGGTGCTCCTCACCCCAACGGGACGCCAGGACGGCGATCCCAAAACCAATGGAAGGAAATGCTCAAATGACCAACTTCAAGCGTATCACCCTGGCCGCGGCTCTTGTCGTCTCGGCTTTCGGCTCGGTCTCGGCTCCGGCTTTTGCTGGCACGCATCCGACCGGCGACGGCGGCGCGGTCTGTAAGGGCCATGGTTCTTGCCTGGTGCTGCAGCTGGATTGCAAAGGCACCTATACCGATGCCACCGACAAGAACGGCACCGTCTACGGCAAGTGCAGCCAGGTCATGAAGGTCGACCCGAAGACGCGGCTCAAGCTTGCGAACTGATCACCTGTAGCGGCACGGAAATGGCGGCCGTCGAGGACGGCCGCCATTGCTGTTTATCCCGTCGATCGATCAGCGCCGGCCGATCAAAAGACCGGCAAGCAGTCCGACCACGACCAGCCCGACGGCGGCCGTCGCCGGATGATCGCGCGCCGTGCGCTCGATCGCCCTGCCCCTGCGCCTTATTGTCGGAAGCGCCTCGTGGAGGCGATCGGCAAGTTGCGAATAGTAGTCGGACGCCGCCTCGCGGCCATCCTCGTAATAGGCGTCGCCGCGCCTGGCCAAAATCTTCTTCAGGTCGTGCAGTTGTCGCGAAAGTGCCGCGACCTGCTTGTCGATATCAACGTCGGAGAGGGTCGAAAACGATGCCATGCTTGTTGTCCTTCTCTTCGAGAAGGCCTAACGCACGGGCGAAGAGCCCGTTCCGGCCGACCGACCGAGCACTGTCAAGTCGAATATGACCGTTCAACGAACCTGGTCGAGCAGGCGCTTGCATTCCAGCAAGTCGAACAGCGCCTCCTGCAGCAAGGCGCGATTGTCACGCGACAATCTCGACGAGTCGGGTTGAACCGGACCTTCGTCGTCGCTCTTGCCGAGGCCGAAGAAACGGCGGCTGGGCTTCACTTTCGGCTGGCCGACCAGCGCGTCCTCGTCGCCGCGCGGCTGCGCGGCCGCCGTCAGCGGCACCTGCTCGGCCTGGCGGCGCTGGGCGATGGCCTCCACCGCGGCCATGTCGCCATTGCCGATGGCGACCAGGAAATGGTTACCGTTCTCGCGCAACAGCTTCTGCACGCCTTTGATCGTATAGCCCTGATCGTAGAGCATATGCCGGATGCCCTTGATGAGCTCGACGTCTTGCGGCCGGTAGTAGCGCCGGCCGCCGCCACGCTTCATCGGCTTGATCTGGGTGAAGCGGGTCTCCCAGAAACGCAGCACGTGCTGCGGCAGGTCAAGATCTTCCGCGACTTCGCTGATGGTGCGGAAAGCTTCGGGGCTTTTGTCCATGGGCCAATCCTCCACACTGGACCACGATCCTGGCATGGTGCCGAATCGCGCCTTATTTCAGCGATTTATGAAACGATATTCAAGCCCAGCTTCAAAACGGCCGGCGGTTTTCAACCGCATTCGCCAGCAAACTACTTGCCGCCCTTGCCCTTGCTGTTCTGATGCGAACGCAGGATCCGGTTCTTGAGCACGTTCGAGGACTTGAACGTCATCACCCGGCGCGGCAAGATCGGCACTTCCTCGCCCGTCTTGGGATTGCGGCCGATGCGCTCGTTCTTGGAGCGGACATGGAAGGTGGCGAAGGACGACAGCTTGACCGTCTCACCGCGAACGATGGCTTCGCAGATTTCGTCCAGGACAGCCTCGACGAGTTCCGCCGATTCCGTTCGCGACAAACCAACCTTCCGGTAAACGGCTTCAGCAAGGTCGGCACGCGTAAGTGTCTTTCCCCCCATGCGACCGTCCCATCTGCTCGCAAAAACGTAAATCGATACAGGCAAAGGCTGAGCCTAAGTAATTGATCCGGCAAGGTCAAGGACCGAACCGGCGAGTTCGGCACTTACCAGCGGAGCAACACCGCGCCCCAGGTGAAGCCTCCACCCATCGCCTCGAGAAGAACCAGGTCGCCCTTCTTGATGCGACCGTCGGCGACGGCCACCGACAAAGCGAGCGGCACCGAAGCAGCCGAGGTGTTACCGTGTAAATCGACGGTGACCACCACTTTCTGCTCGGCAATCCCGAGCTTCTTGGCGGAAGCGTCAATAATCCGTTTATTGGCCTGATGCGGCACGAACCAGTCGAGGTCCTCGGCCGTTATGCCGGCCTCGCTGAAGGTCGCTTCGATGACGTCGGTGATCATGCCGACGGCATGCTTGAACACTTCACGGCCTTCCATCCTCAGATGGCCGACCGTTCCCGTGGTCGAAGGACCCCCGTCGACGAAGAGCTTGTCCTTGTGCACGCCGTCGGAGCGCAGGCTCGCGGCCAGCACGCCGCGATCGGTGATCGCGCCGGCTCCGTCTTCCGCTTCGAGAACCAGCGCGCCGGCGCCGTCGCCGAACAGCACACAGGTCGAGCGGTCGCTCCAGTCGAGGATGCGCGAGAATGTCTCCGAGCCGATCACCAGGACGCGTTTGGCCAGGCCGCCGCGGATATAGAGATCGGCAGTGGCAACGGCGTAAACGAAGCCAGAGCACACGGCTTGCATGTCGAAGGCAAAGCCGTGATGCATGCCGAGCCGGTTCTGGATTTCGACAGCCGTCGCCGGGAACGTGTTGTTGGGCGTCGAGGTCGCCAAGATGATGAGATCGATATCGGCGGGCGTCATGCCGGCGCTGTCGAGCGCGGCCCGCGCCGCATCCTCGCCAAGCGAGGCAGTCGTCTCGTCGTCGGCGGCGACGTGGCGCTGGCGAATGCCGGTGCGCTGGACGATCCACTCGTCGGAGGTCTCGACCATGCCTTCGAAGTCGGCATTCTTCATGATGCGGCGGGGCAGCGCGGCACCGTTGCCGCGCACGACTGATCTGATCAAGGCTCTTTCCTATTCCTCGGCGTCGGCGACGCCGGACTTCCTGTTTGCCTGCGCGGTCGGGTTGCGCGCATGGAACAGATCAAGGTCGGCCTCGATCCGGTCAAGCAGATTGTTGCGTACCATATCGTAGCCGAGCTCGATGGCGGCCGCGAATCCGTCCGAATCGGCGCCGCCATGGCTCTTCACGACGATGCCGTTCAACCCCAGGAAGACGCCACCATTGGAGCGACCGACATCCATTTTCTCGCGCAGCCTGTCGAAGGCGCCCTTGGCGAAGACGTAGCCAATCTTGGCCATGAGCGTGCGGCTCATGGCGGCACGCAGATAGCCGGCGATCTGCCTTGCGGTGCCCTCGGCGGTCTTGAGCGCGATGTTGCCGGCGAAGCCCTCGGTGACCACCACGTCGACCGTGCCCTTGCCGATATCGTCGCCCTCGACGAAGCCGCGATAATTCATCGAGGCCATGTTGGCCTCGCGCAACATGCGGCCGGCTTCCTTGACCTCTTCCTGGCCCTTGATCTCCTCGACGCCGACATTGAGCAGACCGACGCTCGGCCGCTCGACGCCAAACACCGAGCGCGCCATGCCGGTACCCAGAATGGCGAAATCGATAAGCTGGTGCGCATCCGCGCCGATGGTGGCGCCGACGTCGAGCACCACGCTTTCGCCGCGCGTCGTCGGCCAGAGCGCCGCGATCGCCGGGCGGTCGATGGTGGCCATCGTGCGCAGGCAGAATTTCGACATCGCCATCAGCGCGCCGGTGTTGCCGGCCGAGACGCAGGCCTGCGCGCCGCCGTTCTTGACCGCTTCGACGGCCTTCCACATCGACGACTTCCAGCGGCCGTGGCGAAGCGCCTGGCTCGGCTTGTCATCCATGCGCACGGCGATCTCGCAATGGACGAACTCGCATATCTCGGCGAGTTTCGGGAACTTGGCGAGCTCTGGGCGCACCACGTCCTCGCGGCCATAGACGACGAAGCGGATGTCAGGGCGGCGGATGGCGACGGTCATCAGCGCCGGGATGACCACGCTTGGTCCGTGATCGCCGCCCATGGCATCGATGGAAATCCTGATCACGTAGTGCTTTTCTCACGGTTTGCCTGGCTTGCGGCGGACGCCTGCCGAGGTAAGGGGCCTCGCGAAGGTTCGGCGAAAATAACGGTTTTGTGCCTGCGCACAACCAACTTTTCCAAAATCCGGACCACCCTCAGGATTTCCCAAGCAGCGAACGCAGCTTTTTCTGGAATTCGCTTTCCTCGGTCTGATCGTCGCCGGCAACGTCGAGCGAGGCTCCCAACTTGCGCGGATAAGGGTCGATAGCCAGACCGAAAAACTGTTCGGCCAGCCCGCCGACATCGATGGTGTCGCCGGAAAATGTCTCCGGACTGTCCGGCCCGTCGGCGTCGAGGACGATCTCGCCGCCGCCTTCGAAACCTTCGCGCCCAAGCTTCGACTGCTCGGGCAGAAACAATGCCTCGACGGGCTCGTCGATATGCGCGGCGACCGGATCCAGGGTGACGATGCAAGCTTGCGTGATGTCGGCCGCGACGCGACCGGTGACCTTGACGCCATTGCGCTTCCAGGGAACCACAAGCAGTTCGGCGCGATAGCTCTCGACCGAAAGCAGATCATAGTCGGCGGCAAGCGCCTCGCGCTGGCGCTCATCGGCCTCGACAAGGACAGGCAAGCCCTTTTGCGGCAGGCGCGCGACATTGGCGACGAAGGATACCGGGCTGCGCAGTTCGGCGCCTTTCATGCCGGCCTCCTTCACGCTGCCCCGGCCGCCGGGAACGCGGCGGTGCCGGCGGCGATCGATTCGGTCGGCTGGGCGGCAAGCTTGTGCGAGGCCTCGCAGACATAGTCCGCCAGCAGCGGCGCCTGCGGCCAGGGGCCGGAGTCCGGCCTGACGTTGCGGGCGAGCGCCGCCGCAAGCGCCACCCGATCGTCTTCCTTGAGCGCTTGGTCATAGGCAGCCGTACGGCCGTAAAACATCTTTGCCAGCTTCTTCATGCGTTTGGGCACGCCGACATCGCCGATGCCAAGTTCGCGCAGCGAATGCTCGACATCGAGGAAGAACTCGTCGATCAGCACTTGCGCGACCTCGGCGGCCACGCCTTGCCCGCCATGCAGCCGGTGCTGGACGAGATACATATGCAGCGACAGCATCTCGAAGCGGCCGAGCGGCGTATCCGGCACATTCCAGTCGGAATAAAACACCGTTTGCCGCGCCGCCGCCACGATTTGTGCGTAGAGCGCGTCGGTGATAGCGCGGTTGGCATTGCGTTCGCGGCCAAAAAGGCGCTGGAACATTGAGGGCGGTCTCCCGGGGACCTGTTGTTTGATTTGGCCTTGTTGCATCGGCATGCAAGCTGGTTTACCGGTTTTGCGGCCCAGCGCAAGTTGCGGGGATGTGATGGAGATTTGTTGTTGGGTGCGCTGAAATTCAAGTCGTTCTTTGCGCCCGCCCCAGTGGGCGCGGCTTCGCTGCTGGTAATGGTGTCAGCGCTTTCCGCCTGCAATTCGTCCAAGATGTTCGGAGATCTCCATCCGAGCGAGACGCTGACGAAAGGCTACGTCATCGACCAGCAGGCGATCGATTCGGTGCCGGTCGGATCGAGCCGCGAGCAGGTGCTTCTGGCGCTGGGCACGCCGTCGACGACGGCGACCTTCGACAACGAGGCCTTCTACTACATCTCGCAAACGCGCAAGCGCTACGTCGCCTTCGACAACCCGCGCATCATCGACCAGCACGTGCTGGCGGTCTATTTCGGCGCTGACGGCCGCGTCACCCAGATCGCCAATTACGGTCTCAAGGACGGCAAGGTCTTCGACTTCATCTCGCGGACGACGCCGACCGGCGGCAAGGACCAGAACTTCCTGAGCCAAGTCATCAGCGGCGCCAGCAAGCTGGCGCCCGGCATTCCCGGCGGCGGTAGCGGCGGTACGCCCTGAGTTCGCTGGCCCGGCAACCTGACTGAACGAAAGACTTCGATCGACGGTCTTTCGTCGCCTGCCGGCGACCGTCCGACTGCGCTTGCCTATGCCCGCATAGCCACGTATGACGCTTTGGCGATTTCCGGGGGGCTGGATATGAGCAACAACGATCGTACCGTACCGCAGGGCTGGATGGCCACCGGCACGCCTGACCAACAGACGGTGACGCCGGACTGGCTCGTCGTCGATGCGCCGCCGATCGAGGGCGTCACATTCAAGGAAATCAGACCCGTCGCGACTTCCAACGGCTACCTGACCGAGGTCTTTCGCGAGGAATGGGCTCTCGATCAATCGCCGGTCGGGCAAGTGTTCCAGCGCACCATGTATCCGGGCGCAGTGACGGGCTGGCACGCACATGCGGCGACCCTCGACCGCCTGTTCTGCTGCGCCGGCAGCGTGCGGATATCGCTTTTCGACGGGCGCAAGGCCTCGCCCAGCTTCGGCACGGTCTGGCACAAGATCGTCGGCGCCCTGCGACCGGCAATCGTTACCATTCCGCCTGGCGTCTGGCACGGTGTCGTCGCCCTCGGACCGGAGACAGCGTTGCTGCTCAACCTCGTCGACAAGGCATACGCCTATGACGCGCCCGACCATTGGCGCCTGCCGCCCGATACGGAACAAATCCCCTACAAGCTGGTGTAGTGTGGAACAGGCCGGTCAAGGCGCGCCAATCGGACCGATCGAACCGCTGGTCTCGATCGTGATAGCGACGCACAATCGTCCCGCGGTGCTGCATCAAGCCCTGAAGAGCCTCATTGGTCAGACCCTGCAGGACTGGGAGGCTATGGTCATCGGCGACGCGTGCCGCCCTGACACCGCGGCCACGGTCGCTGCGTTCGAAGACGCCCGCATCTGCTATATCGATCTTCCCGTGAACTTCGGCGAGCAGTCGGGTCCGAACAATATCGGCTTTGCCCGGGCCCGCGGCCGCTTCATCGCCATCTTGAACCATGACGATCTGTGGTTCCCCGACCATCTGGCGTCCATGTGCGGCTGGATCGACGCCACCGGTGCCGATGTGGTGATCGCCCGAGGTGCAGTCATCGAGTCGTCCGCGAGCAAAGGCTCCAGGCATATGATCCTCGGGATGGGTCGGGACGGCTTCTACGACCCAGTCACCACTGTCGGGTTCGGCTCCGCGCAAATGATCCGGCGCGCGTCGCTGCCAAGGCTTGGGCCATGGCGCCCGGCCAGCCAGTGCGTTTGCGAGAGTTCCCAGGACTGGCTGTTCCGTGCCTGGCGCAAGGGTGCGGTGATTGCGACAATGCCCCATCTGACCGTGCTCATGCTGCATTCGGGCAAGCGCGAAGGCAGCTACGCGCGAGATACGGCGCGGGAACAGGAAGAACTGATGGACGCGATGGATGCTCCAGACGCATTGCGGGTCAGGATTCTCGGCAACGCCGAGGAGCCCGCCCCCCTCAAGCGCTTCCGCTATCTCAAACGCAGGCTTCTGGCGATGCTTGGCATACATCCGCGGGCGCGGTCCTTCCGTCGCCAATATCGCCGCGGCGCGTTCATTGCCATGTTGCGCCGGACACGCGGCTTGCCGCCGATGCCCGAACGAGAACCAGACGCCAACGCGTTGCTGGCCCGCTATCGCCGTGACGGCGAAAGGCCGGAAGCCGGTTGAGTGCCCCGGAATGCATGATGTCATGCCGAAACACAAAGCCCGCAGGATCGCTCCCGCGGGCTTTGTCATGGAATAGCCGCCGCGATCAGCCGTGCGCGAGCACGGCGAGCAGGAGCAGCGCGACGATGTTGGTGATCTTGATCGCCGGGTTGACGGCCGGGCCGGCGGTGTCCTTGTAGGGATCGCCGACGGTGTCGCCGGTGACCGAGGCCTTGTGCGCTTCCGAACCCTTCAGGTGCTTGACGCCGTCCTTGTCGGTAAAGCCGTCCTCGAACGACTTCTTGGCGTTGTCCCAGGCGCCGCCTCCGGAGGTCATCGAGATGGCGACGAAGAGGCCGTTGACGATGACACCGAGCAGCGAGGCGCCGAGCGCCGCGAAGGCCGAGGCTTTCGAGCCCGAGATCAGCAGCACGCCGAAATAGACGACGAGCGGCGCCAGCACCGGGAGCAGCGACGGAATGATCATTTCCCGGATCGCCGCCCTGGTCAGGATGTCGACGGCGCGCGCATAGTTCGGCTTCGAGGTGCCGGCCATGATGCCCTTGTCCTCGCGGAACTGCTTGCGCACTTCCTCGACGATCGAGCCGGCGGCGCGACCGACGGCGGTCATCGCGATACCGCCGAACAGATAGGGAATCAGGCCGCCGAAGATGAGGCCGGCGACGACATACGGGTTGGAGAGATCGAACGAGATCTCGCCCATGCCCTGGAAGTAGGGGTACTTATCGCCATTGGCGGCAAAGAACCTGAGATCATTCGAGTAGGCGGCGAACAGCACCAGCGCGCCGAGGCCGGCCGAGCCGATGGCGTAGCCCTTGGTCACCGCCTTGGTGGTGTTGCCGACGGCGTCGAGCGCGTCGGTCGAGTGGCGGACTTCCTTGGGCAGGCCGGCCATTTCGGCAATGCCGCCGGCATTGTCGGTGACCGGGCCGAAAGCGTCGAGCGCCACAATCATGCCGGCCAGCCCGAGCATGGTGGTGACCGCGATCGCTGTGCCGAAAAGGCCGCCGAGCTGATAGGTGGCGATGATGCCGCCGACGATGACGATGGCCGGCAGCGCCGTCGATTCCAGCGAGACCGCGAGGCCCTGGATGACGTTGGTGCCGTGGCCGGTCACCGAGGCCTGGGCGATCGAGTTCACCGGGCGCTTGTTGGTGCCGGTGTAGTATTCGGTGATCACCACGATCAAACCGGTCACTAGCAGGCCGATCAGGCCGCAGATGAACAGGTTCTTGCCGGTGATGACGATGCCGGCGACCGTGCCGACCTCGCCCCAGCCGAGCGTGGCCGATGTAGCGGCGGCGAGGCCGACGATCGACAGCAGGCCGGTGACGATCAGGCCCTTATAGAGCGCGCCCATGATCGAGCCGTTGGAACCCAGCTTGACGAAGAAGGTGCCGACGATCGAGGTCAGGATGCAGGCGCCGCAGATGGCCAGCGGATAGAGCATCGCGGCCCCCAGCATCGCGGTACCGCCGAAGAAGATGGCGGCGAGCACCATGGTGGCGACGACGGTCACCGCATAGGTCTCGAACAGATCGGCGGCCATGCCGGCGCAGTCGCCGACATTGTCGCCGACATTGTCGGCGATGGTGGCCGGGTTGCGCGGATCGTCTTCGGGGATACCGGCCTCGACCTTGCCGACGAGATCGCCGCCGACGTCGGCGCCCTTGGTGAAGATGCCGCCGCCGAGACGGGCGAAGATCGAGATCAGCGAGGCGCCGAAGCCGAGGGCGACGAGTGAGTCGATGACGACGCGGTCGTTCGGCTGCAGGCCCATCGGGCCGGTCAGGATGAAGTAGTAGATCGAGACGCCAAGCAGCGCCAGGCCCGCTACCAGCATGCCGGTGATGGCGCCCGACTTGAAGGCGATGTCGAGGCCGGCGGCAAGGCTGTTCGAAGCGGCTTGCGCGGTTCGCACATTGGCGCGCACCGAGACATGCATGCCGATGAAACCGGCGGCGCCCGAGAGCACCGCGCCGATCAGGAAGCCGATGGCGGCGGTGATCGAAAGCAGCCACCAGGCAAGCAGGAGAACGACGATGCCGACGATCGCGATGGTCGTGTACTGGCGCGCCAGGTAAGCCTGGGCGCCTTCGCGGATGGCGGCGGAGATTTCCTGCATGCGCTGATTGCCCTGATCGGACGCAAGGACCGAACGTGTCGCCCAGATGGCGTACAGAACTGACAGCAGGCCGCAGGCGATGACGGCGGTAATGATGGTCATTGCCGGATTTTCCTCGATTGATGGCCCAAAAGAACCCCTCCCTGGGCCGTTGGAACGGAGATGGATGCCGCATGCGGAATCCACCCCTTGGCTGGGGTGTATGCGAAACAGGGCTTGGAACGTCAAGATATTGTTCGGTTTTTGCCCGGCTTTCGCCCAAAAGACGATGGTGCCAATAGCTGTGTCGGCGCAGGCTTCGAATTAGATCGATTGAAATGACGCCGGGTATTGCCGACCAACCAGCTACTCCGCCCCCTGCCCCATACGCCGCGCGGCGTAGCGTTCGATCGCCGACAGGCCGTCATAGATCAGCACGGCAAGCGCCGCGACGATCAGGCCGCCCTGCAGCACGAAGGCAAGGTTGTTCGAGATCAGGCCGGCGATTATCACCTCGCCGAGCGTCTTGGCGGCAACCGTTGAGCCGATGGTCGCGGTGGCGAGGCTGATGACCACCGAGAGCCGGATGCCGCCGAGGATCACCGGGGCGCTCAGCGGCAGCTCGACCTTCATCAGCCTTTGCCAGCCGGTCATGCCTGCGCCGCGCGCCGCTTCCATCACGTTGCCGGGCAGCGTGGTGAGCGCCGTCAGCGCATTCTCGAAGATCGGCAGCAGGCCGTAGAGGAAGAGCGCGATCAGCGTCGGCTTCTCGCCGAAGCCGACGGCCGGCACGGCAAGCGCCAGCACCGCAACCGGCGGGAAGGTCTGGCCGATATTGACCAGGCTGCGCGACAAGGGCAGGAACTCGGCGCCGGCCGGCCTGGTGACCAGGATGGCTAAAGCCACGGCCACGATCGTCGCCGCCACTGTCGCCATCAGCACGATCCGCAGATGCTGCAATGTCAGCGTCAGCAGGCTGCCCTGGTTGTAGATCGCCGGCGCACCATTCTCGGTCAGCGGTTTCAGCAGCGGCTCGAACCAGTTCGGGCTGGTGATGAAGACCGCCAGCAGCAAGAGAACAGCCAGCCTCAGCATCGCAGGCAGGCGGGCTTTCATTGCGGCCTCGCCGCGCGTTTCACCAGGCCTTCGATGGTGACCCGACCGAGCAGCTTGCCGTCGGCGCCTTTCACCGGCAGCGCCGGGCGTCCTGACCACAACAGCTCGGCCAGGGCGTCGCGCTGCGTGGCTTCGCCGCGGATCGCCTCGCCTTCGGCACTGCCGGGCTCCACGGCGTCGCGCACTGGCCCCAGCGACAGCAGCCGGAACGGCCTTTCGCTGGCGCCGACCAGTGTCTCGACGAAGCCGTTCGCAGGCCTGGCCAGAATCTCCGCCGGCTTTGCGTATTGCACCAGCTTGCCCGCATCCATGACGGCTATTTTGTCGCCCAGATGCACCGCTTCTTCCATGTCGTGGGTGACGAGGATGATGGTGGTGCCGAAGCGCTTCTGGATCGCCAGCAGATCCTCCTGCGCCTTGGTGCGGATGATCGGGTCGAGCGCGCCGAAGGGCTCGTCCATCAAAAGCACGTTTGGCTCGGCGGCCAAAGCGCGGGCAACGCCGACGCGCTGCTGCTGCCCGCCGGAAAGCTCGTGCGGGTAGCGCGGCCCGTAAGCCTGCGGGTCGAGCTGGTAGAGCGTCATCAACTCGTCGACGCGCGCCTTGATGCGGTCTCGGTCCCAACCGAGCAGCAACGGCACGGTGGCAATGTTTTGCGCTACCGTGCGGTGTGGAAACAGGCCATGCCCCTGGATGGCGTAGCCGATGCTGCGGCGCAGCTGATAGCCGGGCACCGAGCGGTTGTCGGCGCCGTCGAGCTTGATGACGCCGGAGGTCGGCTCGACCAGCCGATTGATCATCCGGAGCAGCGTCGTCTTGCCGGACCCTGACGTGCCGACGATGGTGGCGACGGTTCCAGGCTCGATGACCATCGAAACATTGTCGACCACCGTCGTCTCGTCATAGCGCTTGGTAATGCCTTCGATTTCGATCATGCCGTTTCAACCCTGCGCTTGGTGGCGGTCATCTCGATGACCGCGTCGAGGATGATCGCCGCAGCAAAGGCCAGCGCCACGGTCGGCAGCGCGCCGAGCAGCACCAGATCCATCGCCGTCTGGCCGACACCCTGGAAAACAAACACGCCGAAGCCGCCGCCGCCGATCAGCGCGGCGATAGTGGCAAGCCCGATGTTCTGAACAAGCACGATGCGGATGCCGGTCAGGATCACCGGAAAGGCGAGCGGGAACTCGACATCGAAGAGGCGCTGGCGATCGGTCATGCCCATGCCGCGCGCGGCGTCGTTGGCGGCGCGTGGCACGCCGGCGAGTCCCACCACGGTGTTGGCCACCACCGGCAGCAGCGAATAGAGGAACAGCGCGACAAAGGCCGGCGCGGTGCCGATGCCCCTGATGCCGACCGCGGCGGCACCCGGCACGTGCAGGGCGACCCAGCCGAGCGGCGCGATCAGCAGGCCAAAGAGCGCGATCGACGGAATGGTCTGGATGATGTTGAGCACGTTGAGCACCCCTGCCCGCAGCTTCTCGACGCGATGGCACAAGATGCCGAGCGGTATCCCGACCACGACCGCGCCGGCCAGCGAACCAAGCGCGAGCGTGACGTGCTTGGAAGCTTCAGCCCAGAAACTGTCGGCGCGGCCTGCATATTCCTTGAGGATGGAAAGACTGTCCCAACGTCCCGAAACGAGCAGCGCGGCAATGGCCAAAGCGGCAAGCACGAGCACGCCGACGCGCGCCCTGGGTGACAGGTTCAGCCTGGTCAGCACATCGGCGAGGAGCAAGGTGAAGGCAAAGATCAGCAGCCAGAAACCCGAAGCCGGCGAGACGCGAGCGAAGGTGTTGCCGGCGGGCGTCAGAAAACCGCCGGCAACACCGATCAGGACCGATAGCGCGACCAGCGCCACGACGCCGGCGATGAGCCTGAGCAAAAGCGGCGTCCTGAGCAGGGCGACGATCGCGGCCCCTGTCACTATCGCCAGCAATAGCATGCCAAGCATGGACGGCAGCGCTTCGAGGATCGAGCGCGCCTGCCCGGGCACGATACGGTTGGCGCGGAACGTGGCGAATGGGGCGAGGAACGCGGCATAGGCCACGATCGCGGCAATGACGACGCCGAGCTTGTCGAGGCGCAGGATCATGACGCGCGTTTGCGCGAGGCGCCCCCCTCTGGCCTACCGGCCATCTCCCCCTCTAGGGGGGAGATCAGATGTCGCGAGAGCCTTCGCCAATCACCAAGGCCGGAGAAGGGAGCGAGGCGCAGCAACAGCCAATCTCCCCCCTTGAGGGGGAGATGTCCGGCAGGACAGAGGGGGGCGCCTCGCAACGACTTCTCGCTTTTCAAGGCGGGCTTATCTTACTTCAAAAACCCGTTCTTCTTCAAAAAATCCTCCGCGACCCCCTTCGCCGGCTCGCCGCCCAGCTGAACGCGGCCGTTGAGCCCCTGCAACGTGACGAGATCGAGCTTGGCGAAGACCGGCTTCAGCAGCGTCTCGATCTCGGGATGCTGCTTCAGGACCTCTTCCCGGATGATCGGTGCGGGCTGATAGACGGGCTGCACAGCCTTGTCGTCCTCGAGCACGACGAGGCCGGAAGGCTGGATGCCGCCATCGGTACCATAGACCATGGCGGCGTTGGCGCCGTTGGTCTGGTTGGCGGCGGCTGCGATGGTCGCCGCGGTATCGCCACCGGAGAGCGTGATCAGCTGGTCCGGCTTCAGCGTGAAGCCGTATGTCGTCTGGAAGGCCGGGAGCGCCGCCGCCGAATTGACGAACTCGGCGGAGGCCGCCAGCACAACCTTGCCGCCGCCCGCGACGTATTTGCCGAAGTCGGTCAAGGTGACGAGCTTGTTCTCGTCGGCCACTTCCTTGCGCAGCGCGATCGCCCAGGTGTTGTTGGCCGGCGACGGCGACAGCCAGACGATCTTGTTGGCGTCATAGTCGAGCTTCTTGGCGGTTTCGTAGGCCTTGGCGGCGTCCTTCCAGACCGGATCGTCGGCCTTCTGGAAGAAGAAGGCGGCATTGCCGGTATATTCGGGATAGATGTCGATCTCGCCGGCGGTGATCGCCTTGCGCACCACGGGCGTCGCGCCGAGTTGGATCCGGTCGGTCGTCTTGATGTTGTTGGCGTTGAGCACGAGCTGGATGATATTGCCCAGCACCCCGCCTTCGGTATCGATCTTCGAGGAGACGACCACCTGGGCGCTGGCCGAGGCAGTGGCAAGGCCGAGCGCAATGGCTGCTACGGCGAGCTTTCCGATTGAAAACATTGTGAAATCCCTTGCTGTGAACCGATTGATCGGTGGCTGTATATGAGCACGGCTATGACGGGCAGTCGGGGTACACGGTTTCATAACTTGGGGGACAGGCGCAATAATTTTGTTCGATCCGACAAAAGCACTGTTCCACCCAACATAGCGCGATGCCGACCTAAGGCCGGCTGGCGGCTTACCCTGTTTTGCGAAATATTGGGAAAGGCGGGTCGGCGGCCAAAACAGGAGTGTGTCATGGCCAAGCACAAAGTCGGCTACCTCATCGGCAGCCTCGCCAAGGGCTCCATCAACCGCAAGCTTGCGAAGGCTCTCGTCAAACTGGCGCCGCCGGAACTTGAGATGACGGAAATCCCCTTCAAGGACTTGCCGCTCTACAGCTACGACTATGACGCCGCCTTCCCGCCTGTCGCCCTGGAGTTCAAGAAAGCCATCGCATCCGTCCAGGCGGTGCTTTTCGTCACGCCGGAGTACAACCGATCGATCCCCGGCGGCCTGAAGAATGCAATCGACTGGGCCAGCCGGCCCTACGGCAAGAACTCCTTTGCCCGCAAACCGACTGCCGTCATCGGAACATCGCCGGGCGCGATCGCAACCGCGGTCGCCCAACAGAGCCTGCGCAGCGTGCTCAGCTTCTGCAACGCGCCCCAGATGAACTCGCCCGAAGCCTACATTCAGTTCGCCCCGGGGCTGATCACCGACGATGGCGAGGTGACGGTGGCGTCAACAGAGACATTCCTGCGCAACTATATGCAGGAGTTCCACATGTTCATCGCGCGGGTCCTGCAGGTGCTCCCCCCGGATGCCTGACGCCGGTCGTTCAGGCAGGTTGTTCAAGAGGCCGGAAGAGCTGGTCGGGCGCCTTCTTCAAGATTTGGGAGCGCCCACCAACTTCAACGTGCCGAGCGCGGCAAAGCAGAGCGCGACGACCGGGAAGACGATCCAGTTCAGCATGGTCCAGCCCCAGGCGTTGTAGATCGCGCCCGACATCAGCGAGGCAAAGGCGACGGAGCCGAACAGGGCAAAGTCGTGGAAACCCTGGACCTTGCTCTTCTCGGAGGGCCGGTAGCTGGCCGCGACCATCGACGTGGCGCCGATGAAGCCGAAATTCCAGCCAAGCCCGAGCAGGATCAGCGCCGTCCAGAACTGCCACAGCGCCAAGCCGGAAAGCGCCACGGCAGCACAGCCAATCAGCAGGATAAGGCCCGTGGCGACGATGTGCTCGGCGCCGAAGCGATGGATCAGCGTACCGGTGAAGAAGCTCGGCCCGAACATGGCCATGACGTGCCAGGAAATGCCAAGCGTGGCATTGTCTTCCGACAGGCCGCAGCCGACCATGGCGAGCGGCGCGCCGGTCATGACGAAGCTCATCAGCGCGTAGCTGCCGACGGTGCAGAACAACGCGGCGACGAAACGCGGCTGGGCGACGATTTCAATCAACGGGCGGGCATCGCTTGCAGCGGTTTCAGTGACGGTGCCGGTCCGGGAGGAAACCCGCAGGAACGACAGGATGAGCGCGCCAACCGCCGCCAGGGGCAGGATCGAGGCGAAGGACCCGGCAAACATTACCGGAGCCAGCAATTCGCGCGTGTAGATGACGATCTGCGGCCCGAGGACGGCGGTGATGATGCCGCCCGCCAGCACGAAGGAGATGGCGCGCGCCTTGAATTCCGGCGGCGCATTGTCGGCGGCCGCGAAGCGGAATTGCTGGACGAAGGCGCCACCGACGCCAATGACGCAGAGGCCGAAGGCGAACAGCCAGAAGCTCCCTTGGAAGAGCGCAAGCGTCGCGATCAGGCCGCCGAGCGCGGTAACGATGGTGCCGGTCATGAAGCCGCCGCGATGCCCGAGCCGGCGGATGATGGCGGCGGCCGGCAAGGCTCCCAGCGCCACGCCGATATTGAAACCGGTGACCGGCGCTGTCGCGAGCGACTTGTCTGGACCGAGCAGATATTGCCCGGCAAGCGCGCCCAGCGAAATGGCGATCGGCGCGGCCGAACCGACGATCGCCTGCGCTGCGGCAAGCAGCACCGCCGTGCGACGCCCTTCCCTGCCGGTCTCGGCGACCGCGGCCGTTGCGGTCGTCACGAAGCGTCCTTGCCGCGCCCCTCGCCGCGAACCCGGCGCGAAACGCGATCCAGTACGGCGTTGACCAGCTTCGGCTCGTCTTCCTCGTAAAAGGCCTTGGCGATGTCGACATATTCGGAGACGATCACGGCCACCGGGACGTCGTCACGCTTCATCAATTCATAGACGCCGGCGCGCAGGATGGCGCGCAACGTCGAATCCAGCCGCGACAGCGGCCAGTCCTCGGTGAGCGCCTGGCGGATGACGGGATCGATGGTCTTCTGGTTCTCGACGACGCCCGTCAGGATGGCGCGGAACCATTGCGCGTCGGCCTCGCGATAGAGCGCGCCGTCGACTTCCTTGCCGAGGCGGAAGGCTTCGTATTCGGCCGTGATCTCGAAGACGCCGCTGCCGGCCACATCCATCTGATAGAGCGCCTGGACGGCGGCAAGACGAGCGGCACCACGCTTGTTGGCGTGGCGCACCGCACCGGTCGAGGCGGGATCGGTCACGATTGGGCTCCGAATTTCTCTTTGAGCGCGATCATGGTCAGCGCCGCGCGCGCCGCGAAGCCGCCCTTGTCGCCTTCCGTCTTGCGCGCGCGCGCCCATGCCTGCGCGTCGTTCTCGGTCGTCAGGATGCCGTTGCCGATCGCGATCGCCTCCTGCACCGAAAGATCCATCAGAGCACGGCTCGATTCATTGGCGACGATGTCGAAATGATAGGTGTCGCCGCGGACGACGGTGCCGAGCGCAACAAAACCGTCGTAATGCGTGCCGCCTTCGGCCGCTCCATCGAGCGCGAAGGTTATAACGGCCGGTATTTCGAGTGAGCCGGGAACCGTCACCACGTCATAAGTGGCGCCGGCTTCGTCGAGCGCGCCTGTCGCGCCTTCGAGCAGGGCGTCGGCGAGATCGTCGTGAAAGCGCGCTTCGACAATGAGCAGATGCGCCTTCGCCTTCGGGCGAATGAACGCTTTGCCGTGTTGGGATGTGCCAGCCATAAAAGTCTCCGGGGGGTTGCCGGTGACTTAGGCCGAAGCCGTGTTGACCGCAAGCGGAAGATGCTGCGGCGCGACGTTCTGTGACCTATTCAGGCTGACGCGTTGCGAGATCCGCGCGATCCACCAGGCTTTTGACCCAAGCCTCGACTTCCTGGTGTTTTATCACTCTGCCGGCATCGACATCCGCCAACGCGTCGAGAGTCATCTGCCGGCGCTCGACGGTCTCTTCAGCTCCTTTGGGATCCATCACAGCCCCTCTTTCGCGGCCTCCGCCAGGCGCGCGGCATAGCGGGCCATAGTGTCGATCTCGATGTTGACGCGGTCGCCGGCCTGGCGCTCGCCCCAGGTGGTGACGCTTAGCGAATGATGGATGAGGAGCACGTCGAAGCGGGTCGCTTCGACCTTGTTGACGGTAAGCGAGGTGCCGTCGAGCGCGACCGACCCTTTGGGCGCGATGAACTTCGCCAGATTGCGCGGCGCTTCGAGGGTGAAGCGCACGGCATCGCCCTCCTCCTTGCGCTCGACGATTTCGGCGGTGCCGTCGACATGACCGGAGACGATGTGGCCGCCGAGTTCGTCGCCGATCTTCAGCGCGCGTTCGAGATTTATCCTGGTGCCGGGCTTCCAACTCGACGCGGTGGTCAGTCTCAGCGCTTCCTCCCAGGCCTCGACCTCGAACCAGCGCGCATTCGAGCCGTGCTCGGGCAGCGCCGTGACCGTCAGGCAAACGCCGCCGCAAGAGATCGAGGCGCCAATCGCGATGGTCTCGGGATCATAGGCGGTGTCGATGCGCAGGCCGATGCCTTCCGCCAGCGGCTTCACCGAAGCGATAGCGCCCACATCCGTGACAATTCCTGTAAACATCACAGAGTGTCTTTCATTTTGACCATGATCTCGTCCAAGACCCGTTTGCGCTTTTCGCGATCATAGTCTTACCCATTCGGCATAGCTGTCCTCGCCAAACCGCATGTCGCGCAATTTGCGAAAGCCTGCCGGGATATGGTCGGCGTCGATGGGCGATGCAATGCCGTCCTCGCCGATCGCCTCCGGCCCCTGGAACAGGACGATGCGGTCGACCAGGTCTTCCTCCAGGAAGGCCTTGGCCACCCTGGCGCCGCCTTCGACCAAAACGCTCGCCATGCCGAGTGCAGCCAGATCCTCCAGCAACTCCGGCAAGGCTATCTCGCTTTCATAGGTTTCCGTGCCGATGAAGTGCACGCCTGCGCGTTCGAGCGACGCCCGCCGGTGCGCATCGGCCTCTGGGCAAGCAGCGACATAGAGCGGCACGCGGTCGACGCCCGAGACCAGCTTCGACGTCTCCGGCAACCGGATCTGGCGATCGAGGACGATGCGCGCCGGCGAACGGTTCTCCAGTCCGGGCAGGCGCACGGTCAGCGCCGGATCGTCCTCGAGCGCGGTGCCGATGCCGATCAGGATGGCGTCCGCCTCGGCGCGCATCAGATAGACGTCGCGCCGGGCGATCTCGCCGGTGATGGCGATCTGTCCGGCGCCTTTGCGGCCGATCTTGCCGTCGCTCGAAAGCGCAAGCTTCAGAGTCACTTCCGGGCGTTTTTTCAGAGAACGAATCAGATAGCCGGCCATCTGCTCGGCGGCCTCGGTGGCCAGCACCTTCTCCGCCACCTCGACGCCGGCGGCGCGCAGGATGGCGTAGCCCTTGCCGGAGACGCGCGGATCGGGATCGCTCGCCGCACCGACGACGCGGGCGATGCCGGCATTGACCAGCGCGTTGGCGCAGGGCGGCGTGCGGCCGTGATGGGCGCAGGGCTCCAAAGTCACGTAAGCTGTAGCGCCGCGCGCAAGCTCGCCGGCCTCGGCAAGCGCTTCGGTCTCGGCATGGGGGCGGCCGCCCACGGCCGTCACGCCGGTGCCGACGATCATCGGGCCGGCGCCGTCGTCGCGCACGATAATGGTGCCGACGGAAGGGTTGGTTGAGGTGCGGCCGGCATTGCGGCGCGACAGCCTGATGGCCGCGGCCATGAAACGGCGATCAAGGGCCGCCTGCGCGGCCTCGTCCAGTCGCTGTCCCGCCATGATCAGCCGGCGTCCTCTTCGGTCTTCTCCTCGTCGCCCTTCAATTCGCCCAGCAGCTCGTGAAAATCCTTGGCCTCGCGGAAATTGCGGTAGACCGAGGCGAAGCGGACATAGGCAACGTCATCGAGCGATTTCAGCGCCTCCATGACCAGCCGGCCGACCTCGCCCGAGGCAACCTCGGTTTCGCCGGAGCTTTCGAGCTGGCGCACGATGCCGGTGACGGCGCGGTCGATGCGCTCGGGATCGACATTGCGCTTACGCACCGCGATCTCGACCGAGCGCAGCAGCTTGTCGCGGTCGAACGGCACCTTGCGCCCGGACTTCTTGATAACCACGAGGTCACGCAATTGCACGCGCTCGAAGGTGGTAAAACGACCACCGCAATCAGGGCAGACGCGGCGTCTGCGGATGGCGGCGCCATCCTCGGCCGGACGCGAATCCTTCACCTGCGTATCTTCGGACTGGCAATAGGGACAGCGCATGGGAAGCTTTCGGTTTGGCGATTCTGTAGGATGCCGGAAGGCTTAGTTTGTTTTGCCGCTATGGCAAAGCGCGGAGCCTTCCTATCAGAGATAGCGAGGCGCAAGCACAATTGCCAGCGCCCTGCCAAGGCCGGCAACGTCAGGGCGCGACGTCCTTGGTCGAAAACCCGCAGGACGTGCCGAGATTGCGATAAGCCTTGGTGAAGCCATCCATCGGAATGCTGGCGACGGCCTGTTTGCCGAAAGTCACATCGAGCGAGGTGACCTTGCGCATGGCGCGCAGCAAGGCCAGGCTGGTCTTGGCCTGGTTGTCGACCATCCAGCTCGGGCGGCCGCCGGCGGCGGCGTTGGAGGTGACCGTCGCGGCGACCTTCACGCCGGGGTCGCCGAAAGTCGCGGCGATCTTGTCGCCGGTCGGCAAGGTCTTGTTGTCGATGATGAACATGATGGCCGGATAGGCATCCGGCGGCAGCGCGTCGCCGGTCGAGATCGACAGCGTCAGGGATCCGGCATTGCCGTTGCCGTCGAGGAAAGCCGTCGAGGCGGCGCAGGTCTTGTGCGCGTCCTGCCCGGTATCGAGCGTATCGATGATGGTGGTCCACCGGCCGAAGGTGCTGGTGGCGGGCAGATCAGCATTCGGCTTGGTTTCGTCCTGAGCCATCGCGGCGGAGGTGGCGAAGGCGGCAAGCGGGCCAAGCAAAGCCGCAGCGAGACGGGAAGTACGCATCATCGGATCTCCAGTAAGCCGCGCCGCCCACAGGAGCGGCGCAAGCGCAGGATAAAAGATGACGCGCAGCGCCCGGTCAACCGAGATAGGGATAGAGCGGAAAGCGATCGGTCAGCGCCGTGACCTTGGCCTTCACAGCAGCCTCGACCGCCGCGTTGCCCTCATCGGAATTCGCCGCCTTCAGCCCGTCCAGCACCTCGGCGATCAGCTTGCCGATCTCGCGGAACTCGGCCTGGCCGAAGCCGCGCGTGGTGCCGGCCGGCGTGCCGAGGCGCACGCCAGAGGTGACGAACGGCTTTTCCGGATCGAATGGGATGCCGTTCTTGTTGCAGGTGATGTTGGCGCGGCCAAGGGCTGCCTCCGCGCGCTTGCCGGTGGCGTTCTTCGGACGAAGGTCGACCAGCATCAGGTGATTGTCGGTGCCGCCCGAGACGATGTCGAGGCCAGTCTCCTGCAAGCTGGAGGCCAGCGCCTTGGCGTTCGCGACGATGCTTTCGGCATAGGCCTTGAAGCTCGGCTTCAGCGCTTCGCCGAGCGCCACCGCCTTGGCGGCGATGACATGCATCAGCGGCCCGCCCTGCAGGCCCGGGAACACCGCCGAGTTCATCTTCTTGGCGATTTCCTCGTCATTGCACAGGATCATGCCGCCGCGCGGGCCGCGCAGCGACTTGTGGGTCGTCGTGGTCACGACATGGGCGTGGGGCAGCGGCGACGGATGCATGCCGCCGGCGACGAGACCGGCGATATGCGCCATGTCGACCATGAGGTAAGCGCCGATCGAATCGGCGATCTCGCGGAAACGCTTCCAGTCCCAGATGCGCGAATAGGCGGTGCCGCCGGCCAGGATCAGCTTCGGCTTCGTCTCATGCGCGGTCTTCTCGATCGCGTCCATGTCGAGCAGGTGATCGTCCTTGCGCACGCCGTAGGAGACGACCTTGAACCACTTGCCGCTCATGTTGACCGGCGAGCCGTGAGTGAGATGGCCGCCCGAATTCAGGTCGAGACCCATGAAAGTGTCGCCGGGCTGGAGCAGCGCCAGGAACACTGCCTGGTTCATCTGGCTGCCCGAATTCGGCTGGACATTGGCGAAGTTGCAGCCGAACAGCTTCTTCGCGCGCTCGATGGCCAGTTCCTCGGCCACGTCGACGAACTGGCAGCCGCCATAGTAGCGCTTGCCTGGATAGCCCTCGGCGTATTTGTTGGTCATGATCGAGCCCTGCGCCTCCAGCACGGCACGCGACACGATGTTTTCGGAAGCGATCAGCTCGATCTCATGGCGCTGGCGGCCGAGCTCGTTGCGGATGGCGCCGAAGATTTCCGGATCGGCATCGGCAAGCGTGGTCTCGAAGAAGGATTCGAATTTGGCGGAGGCTGCCGCGGCATTAGACATGGCTTGCTTTCCCTTGGGGCCGGAGGTCTGCGAGGTCGCCGCGCATTAACACAGTTGTTTTCGGCCCGCCACGTTTGCGGCGCGAAATTTGCTGGCCGGTTTGCGTCAGGACAAGTCGAGTGGGTGCTAATCGCGCGGTTCGCGGCTTCCGCATCGCCTCTGAGAAGGTGATTTCAGTGAACAGGTTGCGCGCCGTATGGTCGTTGATGTCGCCACGGCGGAGTATGCCCTACAGTTCGGCGCGCTCGGCCTCGATGCCGGCAAACCTGAAGCCGGTTCGATCGCTGATTTAATCCGATCATGCGCAATTGAAGGCGCGCCGTCCAGCACCGAGGCTGTCGTTCTGCTTGCTGGCAGTTGCGGCTGACCCGAACGAAAAGGCCGCTACAAGAGCGGCCTTTTTCTTTTTAGATCAGACACTTAAAGCGCGGAGCTGATCTGCAGCTCGGCGGCGCCGTCGAGGCCGTAAATGTCGTCGCGGAACTGCACGACGCCCGGAGCCGTCGACCATGCTGACAGATAGAGGAAGTGAACCGGCACCGGGTTGACGACCTGGATCGGCGTGTTCTCGCCGGTCTTGATCGCCGCCTCGAAATGCTGGCGGTCCCAGCCGGGCGTGTCGCGCAGGATCCAGGTGACGAGGTCGCGCACGTTCTGGACACGCACACAGCCGGAGGAATCGAAGCGCATCAGCTTGCCGAACAGGCTCTGCTGCGGCGTGTCGTGCATGTAGACGCCGTCCGGGCTCGGGAAGTTGATCTTGACCGAGGCCATGGCGTTGCCGGCGCCGGGATCCTGGCGGAAACGGTATTTCGCGGCGTCGTCCGTCGACCAGTCGATGGTCATCGGATCGACCTCGCTGCCATCCGGCGCGAACAGGCGGATGTGGCTGTCCTTGAGGTAGTTCGGGTCCTTCCGCATCAGCGGAATGATGTCCTTGCGCACGATCGAGACCGGCGCATTCCAGTATGGGTTGACGATGATCTCGTTGATCTTCGAGTTCACGATCGGCGTCTGGCGGTCGATCTTGCCGACGATCGCGGTGTGGCGCAGCACGACGCGGTCGTTCTCGACCGCTTCGACCTGGGCGCCCGGAATGTCGACCAGCACGTAACGGTCGCCCAGCGTGCCGGCCTTTTCCTTCAGGCGCTGCAGGTTGGTCTGCAACTGGCCGAGCCGGACCTGCGCCGACACGTTCATCGCGGCGTAGGTGTATTTGCCCATGGCGCCGTCGGCCGGCAGGCCATGACGGAGCTGGAAGCGCTTTACCGCCGAGTCGACATAGGAATCGAAGGCCGTCGAAATGCCGGCGCTCTGCGGCAGGTCGCCCGAGACCATCAGGCGCTTGCGCAACGGCACGACATCCGGATCGTCGTCGCCAAGCTGCAATTTCTTGGTGGCCGGAACCTGCTCCCAGCCGCCCTGGGAGACGATGTTCTGGTACTGCGCCACCGCCTGCTCGGTGAAGGCCACCGTCTGCAGGCTGAAGATCGGCAGCGTCGAAGCGACCTTGTTGGTGTCGGTGCCGCGCGCGTCAAACTGATCGTCCCAATTGCCGCGTGTCGAGGATTTCAGGATGTCCCCGATCACGTCCTGGGCGCTCGCCTGGCCGGCGACCAATGCGGCGGCGAGCGCGGAGGCTCCGGTAAGGAAGAAACGGCGGCTGGTTCTCATGGCAGACATTCTTTGCTTAATCGCTCTCGCTCAATCGCTTGCCGGGCGGCTTGTCCGCACTCTAGGGGTGGCAAACTTAACAATTCGCCAACCATGACCCGCATCGGTCGGCCGCCAGAAACGCGCTGCCGCAACGCAGATTCCAAGGAGCGCAAGGCACAGGCCCGCAGCGTCACTCACAAACCGCATTGACCGCGATTATGGCGGCAACGTGGCCTTGGCCCGCGATTTGCCTGCGGTGGGAAGGTGAAAGAAATGGCAGCGATGCTTTTTTGCATCGCGCGATGCTGGTTTGCCCGAAGCCCCCGCCCCGACCTCGCGTCTCAGTTGCGCGCCAACCTCCCGGGGCTGGCCAATCGGACCGCACCCCTTACAATGCCAACGCAGGTTGTGGATTCCAGCAACTAAAAGTTATCCCCAGCCCGAACGACATCTATATTGCGGGGGGCTCTGGGGAGACATGGGCGTGAATAAATTTGAGAGGTATTCGATTGTTGCTGGCATAGCCTTGTCCGCGATCTCTGCAGTGGCTTCTGCTTATGCCGCTTGGCAAACGGCGGCGCAGGCCAAAATTGCGCTGCAAGCATTAACCGCCTCCGACCTTAATCACACGTTTGAGGGCTTTCTCGATGATTGGACGGCGCTTTGCAATACAATCGATCTCACGGGCGGGTACATAGGCTTCGACGTAAGGTCGACACAGAACCTTCAGATGATTATCGTTGAGGCAACTGATCTTGGCTACGACTTCAAGCCCTTGGACAACCCGTTTCAGCGGATGAACGTCATCAAGGCAATGGACAAAGCGGTCGCCGCTCAGGACAAGCTCACCTTATGGCTGCCGAGTGAGAGGATCAACACGATGGGCTTCAACGCAGTTATGGCAAATCTGATTATGCTATCACGGGTTGACACTTCAGAGAGCGAAGCGCGCCATTTCAGCTCCATGTTGAAGCAGGTCGGATATTGCAAAATTTGGAAGACGTGGTTCATGAACTGGTTCAAGCAGGGTTACCCCCCAGCACCCAATGTCATTTACAAGGACGTTCGCTTGGCCTTCAACTCTCGTGACGGTAGCGCTCTTAACGACGACTACATTCGCGAGAGCCGCAAGCTGCCGTGGGACGAAATCCATCGCTTTGCCCCGCCATGACGTTGCGACACGTCTTTCCGTCACTGCGTGCCGGATGACGACAATCGCTACAAGGTTGCGAGGACCCCTAACCTTCGTTCGCGGCCTTCTTTGCCGCCTTCGGCTGGAGTTTTAAACTCGCTCCATTTGGACCGATTGAAACCTCCGGGCCGAGGCCCATGACCGCCCCAAGCGCAGCGAGTGACCCTACTTCCTTGTCATCTCCCCGCCCATTCTGGAATAGGCCGGCACAGGCTCCCTCGACCCATATCTCCGGCAACTGAGCGCCTTCCTTAGTGGTCATCTCCATTGCAGTCTCAATAACCCAACTTGCGCGGTTTATGTCCATTCCATAGCGCTGCAGATCGCGAAGTGTCGTCACTTCACTCTCATATGACTTGCGAAGGAAGGTTATTAGGTAGGCAAGGAATCCGACCGTTACTGCCGACAATACCAGCCCGCGCAACGCCAGCATCCACAGCAGGAAGGTGTGGTCCGCATCCCGGATCACGCTCCCACTTTCAACCGTTGCCATGTTTTTAGGGGCTGATTTCGAAGTCTCCTCGCTAATTCCAGACTGTGATTTTGAGCTCATTTGCCCCGAAAGTGGTGGCGGAGAGCTATTCCCGAGTTGTTCGGATACAGCGGGCAATGTTCTTGCTCCCGCCAGCGTAATGAACGACTGGAAGCTTTCAAACGCCAGCAGCCCAGACGCGCAGGCACCAGCAATGCAGATAAGCACGACAGTCAGGAGCTTTCGCGAGGATTGAAAAGTCGATGGGTCTCGCACCAGAAATTCCTGCACCTGCCCCGTGATTTGCTCACGGAGTTGTCGACGTGCTCGCATATGGTCAGAAAAGTCGAACTCTTTGAGTTTCGCATCGAGCTCACTTCGTTCGTGTGCTATTCGCGTAATGCTGTCATTCTCCTTCGTCGCCAGATCTGTTTCCACCTCTAGCGTTCTGGCCTCCAATGCCTTGCGGCGCTCCGCGTCTTCCGAATCGAGTTTCTGCCTGAGTTCGATGGCATCGGCGATGAGCTTCTGATGCAGAGAGGCCAGCGAAGACACCTCCTTCTCCAAGATTCCAGTGAGCTGGTTGTCCTTTGCGAACTGGATACTCGCGTCGGGGAACTTTACCTTGGCCCGGACCAATTCTTCCATTTCCAGAAATTGTTGAGGAGTTGGACGGTTCGCATTGGTCGCGGTATTGACCCTAATCAAATCGAAATAGGGAGAACTGTTGTGGTTCCTACTGACGTGGATCGTGAATTTATCGTCCGCAGTGGATACATGCCCGGCATTAATTGCGTAGCTTGGATATTTGGCATTTCTCAGGATCTCTGGCGGATCCTGAAATGACAGATCCGCCATATTATAACTGTGATTGCTCTTTCCGAATTTTTCCATGATCGCATCAAAAAGCTCGATTATGCTTCGATCTGGAATCTTTCCGACGATGAATTCGGTTGGCATGCACATTCCCCCACAATGCCCGAGGCAATCTGCTGCCTCTTCTTTGTGACGCAGCCTATACTTTAAGGTGACTAGCCGCAAAACCCTTCATCAGAAAAACCCGGGTAAAACCCGGCCCAATGTCGTGCCGTTGGGACCCCGTTCACCGCTGACAAACAGGCGGATGGCCGCGGCCGACCGAAGGGCTTGCGCAACAGCAAGACCATCCTGACTGAACTGCTGCAAATCGTTGAACAGGTAACCGGCACCGACGGAATCGTGCCAGAAGTCGACCAGTGGTGGGCCGAACAGGTCGCCCAGGCAAAGCGCGGAGACGGCTACAGCCTGGAGCGCACAGAAGAGCCGCGACGTCAACGCTGACTTCGATGTACCCAAACCGCCGCTCGATGCGCTGACGGATGACCAGATTTCCCGTCTGACGGCGATTGCAAGGGAAGGCCAAGGAAAGCCCCGACGCCTGCGCTTCACCAAAGCCGTATCCTGGCAGAGGAACGGCGTCGGCTCCTCAGCTACCACCTCCCCGAGCAGGATTCGTTCCACTCGCTGCTCGGTAGAATATGGCACGCAGTGAGCACGCAATCAGCGCGCCGGTAGGCATTTTGCCGCCCATTATCCTTCTGCGTGCCCAATATGCCCGTACACCAAGCAATATCAGTCGCTTAGTTCTTACATCCGGTAAGCGATCGTATCGTTCCAGAAGCGGTCGAGCCGCTGCAGCGCGCGGTTCATCTGCTTGAACTCGTCGGTGTTGATGCCGCCGACCGCCTCGATCGAGCCGACATGGCGCTCATATAGGCCGGCGACGACGTCGGCCACCTCGTTGCCCTTCGGCGTCAGCGAGACGCGGACCGAACGGCGGTCGATGCGCGAGCGCTGGTGGTTGATGAAGCCGAGGTCGACCAGCTTCTTCAGATTGTAGGAGACGTTCGAGCCGAGATAATAGCCACGCGAGCGCAGCTCGCCGGCGGTCAGTTCCGAATTGCCGATGTTGAAGAGCAGCAGCGCCTGGATGGCGTTGATGTCGGAACGGCCGTTGCGGTCGAACTCGTCCTTGATCACGTCAAGCAGGCGGCGGTGCAGACGCTCCACCAGCTGCAGCGATTCCATGTAAAGCGAGCGGATAGCCTCGCGGCGATCGTCGGATACGTTTGCGGTCTTCGCCGCCGGACGCGAATTGATCATTGTCTTTGCCTCTCGTTTGTCGCCTTGGTGATTTTTTGTTTTTCACCTTGATCGCGACACTATCGAATACTCATAAAATTCGACTTAAACGTCAGGGCTAACAAGAGCTTACCGGTAAGAGGTTTCGGAAGACGCTTAACGATCGGTCACCCGAGCAAGAACAATTAACCTAAAGATTTAGCCAATTGATTTTCCAGTGAAACGGGGCCGCGAAATCGGCCCCGAAGGCCGGCCCTCGGCCGGCTTTATGGGTGGCGCATGATGTCGTCCGAAAACCGCTTCACACTTTTCGGCATCATGCTCATTGGCGGAGCCGGCGCTTCTGCAGCCAGATGGTGACGCGAAAGACGATGTAGAGCAAGGCCACGCAGGCGTGCGAGATCACGATCAGCAGGCGGTGGCCGAAGAGATCGGGGAAACCGGCATACATCACCGTCTCGGTCGCGGCGCAGATGAACCAGATCACCGGCCCCCACGATGCCAGCATCCAGAGGCCGGCGGCGGCGAAGGGAAAGAACACAGCGAGCATGGCCGCCGCCACCTGCCAGTGCACCGGCATCAGGTCGAAGCGCCACATCTCGCCCGGATAAATGCCGATGAGGCGGATCCAATAGAGGATGCCGAACAACAGGCAGTAGCCGGCGATGACGCGCTGGAACCAGGCGAAGATGACCTCGGTGGTCGAGGGCTGAAGCACCACGCGCCTGGAGGTGACCTCGCTCACAGGGCAAGCTCCTTGTCCCCGAGCGGCGCGAAATAGGCGTCGATGTCGGCCGTCCGGACCTCATCCAGGCGTGCGGGCCGCCACTCGGGCTTCGAGCCTTTTTCGATGATGGCGGCGCGGATGCCTTCATAGAAATCATGGCCGGCAAGCATGCGGTTGAGGATGCGGAACTCCATCTTCATGCATTCGTCCATCGACAGTGTCGAGCCGGCGCTGATCTCGCGCCAGGCGACGTTTAGGCTGGTCGGCGAACGGGTCTTGATCGTGGCAAGCGTCCTGGCGGCGAAAGCATCGCCGGCGGCGGCTTCCTCGAGGCTGGCGATGATATCGGCAAGCGAGCTTTGCGAAAAATGGCGTGCGATCGAATCCAGGTCCTGCTGCTCCGTCTCGCGTTTTGCCGGCACGAAGAAATTGCGCAGCTCGGCATCCGGATCGTTGCTGGTCGCCAGCTCGTCGAGCAAGCCCGCCTGGTCTTGCGCCTTGATTGTGTGCGTCGCAAGCCCCGACCAAAGCGCATCGCCGTGGCGGATGCGATTCCCGGTCAGCCCGAGATACATGCCGAAGGAGCCGCCGAGATCCGGCAGCAAATGGCTGGCGCCGACATCCGGGAAAAAGCCGATGCCGACCTCCGGCATGGCGAACTGCGCGTTTTCGGTCAGCACGCGATGCGAGCCATGGAAGGAAATGCCGACGCCGCCGCCCATGACGATGCCGTCGATCAAAGCGATATAAGGTTTTTTGAAGCGCGCGATGCGGGCGTTGAGCCGGTACTCGTCGGCGAAGAAATCGACCGGAGGTTCGCCGGCGCGGCCGGCCTCGTAGATATGCAGGATGTCGCCGCCGGCGGAAAACGCCCTGCCCTCGGCCTTGACGACGACAAAACCTAGGCCCGTGTCCTGCTCCCAGGCGTCGAGCGCCCTGCCGAGCGCCTTGACCATGTTGTGCGTGACGGCGTTGAGCGCCTTGGGTCGGGTCAAAGTGACCACACCCGCTCTGCCCAGCCGCTCGAAGCGGATCTCGTCGCCTCCGCCAAAATCCATCACCAGAGAATCCCTCTCTCCGCCCGCCGGGGGAGAGAAGTGCTAAAGGCGGCATGGAGACGCGTCAATGGCGGCGGTTACTGGGGGGCGCTCCTTGCGCTGGCGGGCGGCAGCGCCAGATGTTAGGTAACCGGCAAAGCACTGTGCCCGCGCCCGACAGGTTTCGAGCAGATCGACATGCCTGGAATTTTCCGCTTTGCGGTTGGATTGGTCGGTCTCCTATGTCTGGGACTGCCGGTCCGCGCCGCGACAATCGCCGAGCTCTACCAGGCGCAGGCGATCGTCACCGGCACCGGCGAGGCAAATCGCGAGATCGGCTTCAAGGAATGCCTCGACAAGGTGCTGGTCAAGGTTTCGGGCGACCAGCGCCTGACGCAGAAGACGGAGATGCTGGCTCTGCGCGACAAGGCGGCCGACTTCGTGCAGTCCTTCCGCTATCACGACCGGCTCGAAGGCATCCCGATCCATGACGAGCAAGGCACGCATGACAGGCCGCATGATCTCACCTGCCTCTACAAGCCAGCTGTCATCGACAAGCTGCTGGCGCAGCTCGGCAGCCGGCCCTGGCTCGGCGAGCGGCCGCCTATCGCCGTCTTCATGACCGCCGAGCAGGGCTCGCGGCATTTCGTGCTGACGGCGGATGAGGACCTGGGCAAGACCATGAGGGAATCCTTCGCCAACGCCACAAGTCCACTGCTGATGCGCATTGTCTTTCCAAAGGCCAGCCAGCTCGGCGGCCTTGAGGAAAAGGCGCTCGCGGCCGCCGATATGGCAAGACTCGATAAGCTCGCAAAAAAAGCGGGAGCGGGCCGAGCGCTCGCCGGCAGCATCGTATGGAGCGACAAGGAACTCGGCTGGATCGCCGACTGGCGGCTGGCCGACCGCGGCAAGACCTATCGCTGGCAGGTGCGCGGCGTCAGCTTCGACGAGGCGTTCCGTGTGGCGATCAGGGGCGCGGCGCAGATCTTGTCGGGGCACGGGCAGCCGTGAGGGTTCCTCGCCCCACGCAGTGGGGAGAGGTGGCTCGGCGAAGCCGAGACGGAGAGGAGAGCGCCCTACGAAGGCCCCCTCTCCGTCCGCTTCGCGGCCACCTCTCCCCCGCCTTTGGCAGGGGCGAGGAACTCGCGCTTCGACGCTGGCACAATCGTGTCGCATTGGTCAGCAGCGGAGACGCGTGGTAAAAGCCGGCGCAAAAGAGAGTTTCGGCGATGAACAAATTCACTCCCGCAAAGCCCGCCGGCGCGCGCAGCGTCGACGAGATCACCGGCAGCCGGCGGCTGCGGCGCATGCGCAAGGCCGATTGGTCGCGACGGCTGGTGCAGGAGAACCAGCTTTCGGTGGACGACCTGATCTGGCCGATCTTCGTCATCGACGGCAAGAACACGCGCGAGCCGATCGCCGCGATGCCGGACGTCTATCGCCTGTCCATCGACCTCGCGGTGAAGGAAGCCGAGCGCGCGGCCAAGCTGGGCATCCCGGCCATCGCCACCTTCCCCAATGTCGAGCTTGCGCTGCGCGACCAGACCGGATCGCACATCCTCGACCCCGACAATGTCATCAACCGCGCCACGCGCGCCATCAAGGACGCGGTGCCGGAGATCGGCATCATCACCGATGCCGCGCTCGACCCGTTCACCAGCCACGGCCATGACGGCATCCTGCGCGACGGCATCATCGTCAATGACGAGACGGTGGAGCAGGTCGCCGCGGCTGCCGTCATTCAGGCCGCCTCGGGCGCCGATATCATCGCTCCGTCCGACATGATGGACGGCCGCATCGGCGCCATCCGAGACGCGCTCGACGCCAACGGCTTCCAGGACGTGGCGATCATGTCCTACGCGACGAAGTTCGCCTCGGCCTTCTACGGACCCTATCGCGAGGCGGTCGGCACGGCCGGCCTGCTCAAGGGCGACAAGAAGACCTACTATATCGACCATGCCAATTCCGACGAGGCCGTGCGCGAGGCCGAGCAGGACCTCGCCGAGGGCGCCGACATGCTGATGGTCAAGCCCGGCCTGCCTTATCTCGACATCATCCGCCGGCTGAAGGACGAACTGCGGATGCCGACCTTCGCCTATCAGGTGTCGGGCGAATATTCGATGATCAAAGCAGCGGCCGCCAATGGCTGGATCGACGGCGAAAAGGCGATGCTGGAATCGCTGCTTGCGCTGAAGCGGGCGGGCTGTGACGGCGTGCTCACCTATTTCGCGCCGGTGGTGGCGGAGATGCTGAGGGGCTAGCCTCGAACGCCCGCTCCGTTTTCGTGCGGGTAAGCCGCAGGATTGGCCGTTCCCTCGTTTGAGACGGCACGCGGACGAAACCCATGCGCTCGAAGGTCGAGACATAGCCGGTGCTTGACGCACTGGGCGACAGCTCCGCGTCTATCGGATAGGCCTCCACGGCTGGCGCGCCGCTCTTGAACGCAAGCGCCACCGCACCTTCGATCAATGCGGTGGCGATCCCCCGCCTGCGATAGCCGATGCGGATATAGAGACAAGACAGCGACCATACCGGCACATCGTCGCCAGCCCTCAGCCGCCAGACCCTGCCCAGATGCGGCAAGGCACTGCGCGGCGTTATCTGACACCAGCCGACGGCCTTTTCCCTTTCGAACGCAAGCAAACCTGGCGGCGGTCCTCTTTGCATCACCGTCTTGAACGCCGACCGGTTGCGATCAGCCGGTTGCTTGCGGTAGCCGGCGCCGATGCGCCAGTACATGCACCAGCATCCCGCCGCCGCGCCCTTTTCGCCGAACAGGTCCTCGAGCGCGGGCCACAACTGCGGTGTGAGCACCCGTATGGCAAACTTCTGATCCTGGGGTCGAGCGGTCATCGCGCAGGCATAACGTTACCCTGACCGGAGAAACGCTGTCACAGATCGCCTCGAGGAACAACCGGGTCGGCAGGATGGCCCATCTGAAAGTCGTCAGCCCGCTGGAATAAACTGCTTGCAATACGCAATCAGTTAAGCTATCCCAAAGACTGATTTCGAATTACAACTGGTTTAGGAGGCAGCCATGTCCAAGTTGCGTGTCAACGCTTTCACCTTGTCGCTCGACGGTTACGGCGCCGGTCCCGACCAAAGCCTCGACACGCCGCTGGGCGTCGGTGGCGAAAATCTGCACAAATGGATGATCAAGACCCGCTCTTTCCACCAGATGATCGGCAAAGATAGCGGGACCACGGATACCGACAACGATTTTGCGGTCCGCAGCTTCGAGAATATCGGCGCGTGGATCCTCGGTCGCAACATGTTCGCGCCGAGCCGCGGCGAATGGCCGGACGACAAATGGAAAGGCTGGTGGGGCGACAACCCGCCCTATCATGTACCGACTTTCGTGCTGACGCACTACAAACGCGCACCGATCGAGATGGAAGGTGGTACGACTTTTTACTTCGTTACTGACGGCATCCATTCGGCGCTCGAACAGGCAAAGGCAGCGGCCGGCGGCAAGGATGTGCGGGTCGGCGGCGGCGTCTCGATCGTTCGGCAATACCTGCAGGAGAGCTTGATCGACGAGATGCATCTGGCCATCTCGCCTGTCCTGCTCGGCTCGGGCGAGCATCTGTTCGCCGGGCTCGACATGCTGAGGCTGGGGTATCAATGCACGCAACAAGTTGCCACGGCGGATGCCACGCATGTGATGATCGGGCGGGCGTAGGCCAAGCTTCTCCTTCTCCCCTTATGGGAGAAGGTGGCCTCGCGAAGCGAGGTCGGATGAGGGGTGCTCCAGCTTGGCGACGAGCTGGAAATCGTCACCGCCTCATTTCTTCCAACACCCCTCATCCGTCTCGGCGCTGCGCGCCGATCCACCTTCTCCCACAAGGGGAGAAGGAGGGCGCTCAATACTTCTCCGGCACGTAGAGTTCGCGCGGCAGGACCTGGCGCTCATATTCTGGGTTGAAGACGCGCTCCGGCAGCGTGATTTCCTCGTGCGGAACCTCCTCATAGGGCATCTGCTGCAACAGATGGTCGATGCAGTTCAGCCGAGCCCGCTTCTTGTCGTTGCCCTCGACGATGAACCAGGGCGCTTCCGGAATGTTGGTGCGGGCGAAGGTCTCTTCCTTGGCCTTGGTGTATTGCTCCCAGCGCACACGCGACTGCAGGTCCATGGGCGAGAGCTTCCACTGCTTCATCGGATCGTGGATGCGCATCAGGAAGCGCATCTGCTGCTCCTCGTCGGTGATCGAGAACCAGTATTTCACCAGGGTGATTCCGGAACGGACCAGCATGCGCTCGAATTCGGGCACGTCGCGGAAGAACTCCTCGACTTGGTCCCCATTGGCAAAGCCCATCACCCGCTCGACGCCGGAGCGATTGTACCAGGAGCGGTCGAACAGCACGATCTCGCCGCCCGCGGGCAGATGCGGCACGTAGCGCTGGAAATACCATTGCGACTTCTCGCGCTCGGTCGGCGCCGGCAATGCCACGACACGGGCGATGCGCGGATTGAGCCGCTGCGTGATGCGCTTGATGACGCCGCCCTTGCCGGCGGAATCGCGGCCTTCGAAGACCACCACCAGCTTCTTCTTGTGGTAGGCGACCCAGGACTGCAGCTTGATCAGCTCCGACTGCAGCCTGAGCAGCTCGCGAAAATAGGTCATGCGCTCGATGGAGGGCGGATGCGACTTCTTGTAGATCTTGGCGATCTCGAGCGAGAGCGCCGGCTCGGACAGCTCCAGCTCATAGTCCTCGTCGAGCGTATCCTCGAGCTCGGCCTCCAGCCAGTCCTTGGCCCCGGAATTCGGTATCAGTTCATTCATCGCGCTGCTCCGTCTGCCTGTCAGCCATCACCGCTTCGGAAGCCCCGGCCGGACACTCCGTAAGCCGACTGAGATACAGAGGCGCAATGACGGTTTTATTGCAATCGCCCGGCAGCTGCATCGATATGGAAGATATGTGATCGACCCCGTATCGATAGCGGGGCGACAAGCGGCGGGAATTGTCCTACAAATCCCTCGCTCTTTCCGGCGCTCGCCACGGCGCTTCTTCAAAACAAATTGCGAGGACCGACATGGAATACCGCACGCTCGGCCGATCCGGCTTGAAAGTCTCGACATTGACGCTTGGCACCATGACCTTCGGCGGCACCGGTCCGTTCGCCGCCGTCGGCAATTCGGATCTTTCGGAAGCCAAACGCATCATCGACACCTGCATCGATGCCGGCATCAACCTCATCGACACCGCAAACGTCTATTCCAACGGGTTGTCGGAAGAGATCATCGGCGAGGCGCTTGGCGGCAAGCGCAAGAACGATGTGCTGATCGCCTCGAAGGCGCGCATGCGTATCGGCACCGGCCCCAATGACGAAGGCCTGTCGCGCCATCATCTGATCCGCGAGTGCGAAAAGAGCCTGAAGCGGCTCAGGACCGACGTCATCGACGTCTATTTCGTCCACCAATGGGATGGGCTCACCCCGGTCGAGGAGACGGTCGCGGCGCTCGACACCTTGGTCAATCAGGGCAAGATCCGCTATGTCGGCTGCTCCAACTGGTCGGGCTGGCAGGTAATGAAGGCTCTTGCCGTCAGCGACAGCCGCCATCAGGCCCGTTTCATCACTCAGCAGATCCACTACACGCTGGAAGCGCGCGAGGCCGAATACGAATTGCTGCCGATCTCGGTCGACCAGGGCCTCGGCGTGCTGGTCTGGAGCCCGCTGGCCGGCGGGCTGCTCTCCGGCAAATACCATCGCGACAGCCCGACCGCGCGCCAGATCGGCGGCTGGACGGAACCGCCGATCCGCGATGAGGATCGCCTGTGGCGCATTGTCGACGTGCTCAACTTCATCGGCAAGGCACGCGGCGTTTCGGGCGCGCAGGTGGCGCTTGCCTGGCTGCTCGGCCGACCGGCCGTCAGCTCGCTGGTGATCGGCGCGCGCAACGAGGCGCAGCTCAAGGACAACCTCGCCGCGGCAAGCCTGTCGCTCACCGAGGACGAACGGCAGCGTCTCGACGTCGTCAGCCGGCCGCCGGTGCTTTATCCCTACTGGCACCAGCAGTTCACGGCCAGGGATCGTTTCGGGCCGGCCGACGAGGTGCTCGACCGCTCTCACGCTTAAAACGCTCAGCCGGCGATAAAGCGCCAGACTTCCGCGTCGGGCTTTACCTGTCCGCTCAGCACGAAATATTTATAAAGGACGAGCAGCGAGATCGCCTGCTCGTCCTGCTCATTGCCGAATCTGCGGCAATAGGCATTGGCGGCGGCGGTTATCCGTCCCGCCTCGTCGGGATGTTTTTCGAAATAGGCCACCTTGTCGACCAAGTCGGAGAAATCCGGCTGCAGGGGCACATAGTGGACGTTGGGCTCGACCTGGGCTTCGGCGAACCAGGTTTCGTAGGTCGGTTCCGGCATGAGGCAGAGTGAATTGGAGCTCATGATCCATTTCAGGTTCGTCGCGACATCATTGCCTTCGAGCGAGACGATGTAGCGATACTGTCGCTGCTGCTCGATGTTCAGGAACGGCTTGCGGTATCCGTCCGGCGCATCGGCCCTGTGGGAACCCGCATCGCAAATCGGCAGGTCGGCGGCTTTTTCGACGAAGCGGGTGCGAATCGGATTGTTGAGATGACCGCGCCAGACCACCATCGGACGCTTGGCGGCGAAAGACAGGTTGTCGGGCGGCATGTAGAAGTGACGGAACTTGTTCAGCTTCATCAGCACGCCGTTCGCATTGTCGTCGCCGATGGGCCGGTCCTTGACGATCCTCGGGAACTCCGGAACCCCGACAACGTCGCCGAATTCGAAATCGATCAGCAGGCCGGGATCGAAATAGCGCGCGAATTCCTTGAGGTCGTAATAATACATGCTGGAAGAGGACGGCAGCTTGCCGACGGCTACGGCGTCCGGACTGGGCACGAACGGGTGTTCCAGCTTGTTGTAGTAGTTCAGCCGCTCGCGAACCGTCTTGCCCGAAAGCATGGCCTGTTCAAGCCGGCTGGCGAGGCGGTCGCGAAACAGGGACTGCGGTGCGCGGTCGCGCGCGAAATTGCGCGCGTAATAGAACAGCTTTGCGGCGGTTCGAGAGAGTGTGGCCATACGTCCGCGAGTTCAGCAAGTTCCCCTCGTCTCCTACAGCATTCTCCCGGCCATGTTGCAAGCCCGCTAATGCAACCGGCGTTGTGTCGACGCTTTCCCTCAAGCCGCGACCACGGCAAACCCGCGTGCGCGCAAACCGCGCCGGTCGTCATGCAATGAGGTGACCAGCCGATCTCGGCTGCCGGCGATGTGAGCGGAAAGCAGCCGCGCCGCTTCATCGGCATCGGCGCTCCTGACGGCGGCGAGGATGGCATGATGTTCGGCCCAAGCACGGCCGAGCGCCTTCTCATCGCGCACCTCCAGCCAGCGCGCACGCGACAGCCTGGTCATCGCGTCGCGCACTGCCCTGAGCAGAAACTCGTTGCCGGAAAGCCTTGCCAGTTCGATGTGGAAATCCAGGCCGACGCGATGCCACTCCTCGCGCGGCGTCTCAGCATCGCAGGAATCGAGCATCGCCGCGATCACGTCGATGCCGCCACGGTCTTCGAGCGCCGCCGTGAGGCGAACCGCCGCGACTTCGACCGCCTCGCGGTAGACGGCGATCTGCCCGAGTTCGGCAAGGTTGATTGGCGCCACCGTCCAGCCGCGGCCGTCGCGGCCGATCAGCCCTTCCGTCTCCAGGCGCAGCAATGCGGCCCGCACCGGCGTGCGCGACGCGCCGAAGCGGCTCTCGATCCAGCGCTCGGTCAGCCGCTCGCCCGGGCCGATCTCCAAACCGAGGATCATCTCGCGAAGCTGTCTTTCGACATTTTGCATCTGCGACATTTGTCGTCCCGTTTTCCAAGCCGCGTTGACGGCGCTCGCATTGACAGCAGCGAGTGTCAGGTCCATGACGGATACCAGCTTGGTATCCCAAATTGGTATCCGCAACAACCCCAGCATTGGCACGCATGACATGACGCCCAAGGAACCCGAACAGAGCGGCTTCAATATCCATTGGCGACGCAATCTCGCCGTCTGCTTCGCCGGCTCGTTCAGCACGCTTGTCGCCATGACGCTGCTTCTTCCGTTTCTGCCGCTATACGTCGAGCAGCTCGGCGCCGAAGGCCACGTGGCGATCGTGCAGTGGTCGGGCATCGCCTATGGCGCGACCTTCTTCGCGGCCGCGCTGGTCGCGCCTTTGTGGGGACGGCTTGGCGACCGCTACGGCCGCAAGCTGATGCTGGTACGCGCTTCGTTCGGCATGGCGATCTGCATGTCGTTGACCGGCATGGTTGAGAGCGTCTGGCAGCTGGTGCTGCTTCGATTGCTGATCGGTTTTGCCGGCGGTTATTCATCGGGTTCGACGATCCTGGTGGCGATGCAGACGCCCAAGGAGCGCTCCGGCTGGGCGCTGGGCGTGCTGGCGGCGGGCATCACGGCGGGCTCGCTGGTCGGACCGCTGCTGGGCGGCCTGCTGCCGTCGCTGATCGGCATCCGCGCGACCTTCCTGCTGTCCGGCGCCGTCATTTTCCTGGCCTTCCTGGCGACGACTTTCCTGATCAAGGAGAACCCGCCGGCGCCCAAGCCCGCCTCGACGACGAAGCCGAAAAGCGGCTGGTCGCAGATCCCCGACAAGCGGCCGATCGTCGCCATGCTGGCCACCGGCATGCTGCTCGCCTTCGCCACCATGTCGATCGAGCCGATCATCACCGTCTATGTGCAGCAACTCATCGAGGACCAGAGCAAGGTGACCATGGTCGCAGGCGTCGTCATGTCCGCGGCGGCGCTGGGTACCATCCTGTCCTCGTCCTGGCTGGGGAAACTCGCCGACCGCGTCGGTCACTGGAACGTGGTGGTCGGTGCCCTTGCCGTCTCGGCATTGCTGCTCATTCCGCAAGCCTACGTCACCAATGGCTGGCAATTGATCGGCCTGCGCTTCCTGATGGGCCTGGCGCTGGGCGGACTGTTGCCTTGCATCACTAGCGTGATCCGCCACAACATCCCTGACGGGATCGGCGGCAATGTGCTTGGCCTGGCGATTTCGGCGCAATATGTCGGCCAGGTCGCGGGGCCGCTGTCCGGCGGCTTCGTCGGCGGGCATTTCGGTATGCGCTCGGTGTTTCTGGGCACAGCGGTGCTGATGGCGCTGGGTGCTGCCTACAACTGGATTGTCCAATCGCGCCGGGCGCGGCATATGCTGCTCAAAGCTGGCGAATCCTAAACCGGCGCCTCCACCTCAACCGCAGCATGGAGATCCATGATGAGCATTGCCGGGCAGGCATCAGATGGCGGGAGCCGCATCCTCGTGCTGGCAGCCGGCCTCGTCGGCGCGGCCGGCGTAGTGCTGTCGGCGACGGCGGCGCATCGCGGCGGCGCCTTCACCGGCACGGCGGCCAATTTCCTGCTGATGCATGCGCCGGCGTTCCTTGCCATCGGCCTTGCCGGCGGCAATCGCTGCCTCAGAATCGCCAGCCTCGTCCTGCTCGCGGGCCTGCTTCTGTTCTGCGGCGATCTGCTCGCCCGCGACTTTCTCGGCTCGCGGCTGTTCCCGATGTCGGCGCCGATTGGCGGTACACTTTTGATCGCCGGCTGGGTAGCGATCGCCGTCTCGGCGCTGTGGCGTCCTCGGCCGTAGGTATTTCCGGCGAGCGTTTTTAACTCGCGCGCCGCTTGCGCTTGCGCGCAGGCAGGTCGTTGGCGCGGCGCCGCTCGGGCTGCTCGGTTCCGCGCGTGATGCCCCAATAGTTGCGGTAGATATCCTGAAAAAGATGACCAATCGGATGCATGACTGCTTCTCCTCTCAAGTTGAATCGATCCAATGCGTGGACACGAAAAATGGCCACGGTTCAGCCGCGCTTGCGCTCCACGAGGAAGCGCAGTTCGCGGCGCCAGGGACCCACTCTGCCGCGCCGCTTCTGGCTAATGGCCGCCGAGGCGATGCCCCAGTCGTTGCCGTAGATGTCCTCGAACAAGTAACTCACCGGATGCATGGCACCCTCCTGTTGAAACCGCTCCGTCAAAAAGCGAGCGGACTTGGATCGATTCAAATCATAGGCCTCAATCACGCGAAGTCAAGCAGGATTTGAATCGATCCAACAAAAATGTTAGATGACCAGCAGCAATTCAGCGGTCATGTTCTTCCCGTGACCGGATTCGGAGGAACGACATGGCATCAGTCCTCGAAGGCCAGGCAAGACCGATCAGGCTGGCCGACATCGCCAAGGCCGCCGGCGTCTCGCATGGCACGGCCTCGAATGTTTTCAGCCGCCCCGAGATCGTGCGCGCCGAAGTGCGCGAGCGGGTCAAGGCGGTGGCGGAGCAGATGGGTTATGCCGGTCCGGACCCGAAAGGCCGCCTGCTACGCGCCGGCAAGGTCAACGCCATCGGCGTCGCCACGACCGAGCCGCTCTCCTACTTCTTCGACGATCCGTTCGCCCGAGTGATGATGGCCGGCATTTCCGAAGCCTGCGACGCCACCGGCGCCGGCATCGCGCTGGTCTCGGCCGCCAACCAGGAAAAGCTCGCCTGGAACATTCAGAGTGCGCTCGTCGACGGCTTTGTGCTGTTCTGCATCGAAGGCGGCTCGCGGCTTGTCGACCTGACGCGCGAGCGCAGGTTGCCCTTCGTCGCGCTTGAGCTCGGCTTCCAGGACGACACCGTGTCGGCCATCGGCGTCGACAATGTCGCCGGCGCCAGGCTCGCCGCGCGTCATCTCGCCGAGCTTGGCCATCGCCGTTTCGCCGTCCTGTCGCTGGGCTTTGCCGACAATCGCACCGGCTTCGTAACGCCGGAGGTGGTGCGCAGCGCGGTCTACACCGGAACGCGGGATCGCCTTGCGGGCTATTTCGAGGAACTGTCCCGCTTCGGCATCGATACGGCGAAGATCCCGGTCTATGAGACCGAGAACGAGGAAAAAAGCACCAGGGCCGGCCTCGAGGCGATCTTCGCCAGCGGCGAACCGCCGACCGCCATCCTGGCGATGTCGGACCGCATGGCCCTGATCGCCATCGACTGGTTGAGAGCACGCGGCCTCAACGTTCCCTGCGATGTCTCCATTGTCGGTTTCGACGGTGTGCCGGACGGCGCGCTGTCCACGCCGCCACTGACCACCATCGCCCAGCCGATCACCGAGATCGGCCGCCGCGCCGCGCGCATGATTCTCGACCATGATGGCGCGGTGCGGCGCGAGACGATGGGCGTCGAATTCGTCGTCAGAGGTTCGACCGGGCCGGCACCGAAAGCCTGAGCGGGCTCAGGCAATTCGGATAGATCGCAGGCATTTCCTCGCCCTGCGGCTAGTAGCCGCCCGCCCGCGCCGGCAGCGGCTGCACGCCGAATGTCGCACGCGCAGGCTCCTCGCGCACCGGCTTGGCGCGGGATGGGCCGAGGCTGGCAAGCCATTCGAGGTAGAGCGCGAGCGCGAGCTGCATGGCGATGCCTGCCGCGATCAGCAGCGTGTCGTAGGCCGGGCCGCCCGGGTTGATCAGCTTCAGCACCTGCGCCGCCATGGCAAGCAGCGTGCCGGCGATGAAAACCGGCAGCGAGCGCTTGCCCAGGATCGCGAGCGGATTGTCGGGCCGGACGCGGAAGAGGTTGGAGACCGTCGGCAGCGCGACGATCAGATAGCTGACCGCAAGAATGTGCAAGAGCCGCGGCAGCGACAGGAAGGTCTTGTCGAAGCCGCCGATCACCACCGGCAGGTTGAACCAGGTGATCTGACCCCAGAGCGGAGTGTGCACCCAGATCGCCGCGCCGACCACATAGATGCCGGCGGCACCCAGCAGCCACGGATTGACCGGGATGCGCCCGCCGCGCTTCACATGCAGCATGGCGGCAAGGCCGATGTTGAACAGGAACTGCCAGGACAGCGGGTTGAGAAACCAGAGGCCGGGCTCCGGATAGTTCGGCGGCGCGATCTGCCAAATGCCAGCGACGAGCCACAGCAGGCCGGACACGATCAGCGCCGGCACGGGCCGATAGCTGACGAACAGGACGAACGCAGGCGCCGCCAGAAGCAGCGCCGCATAGACCGGCAAGATGTTGTTGTAGCCGAGCTGGTGGCCGAGCGTGACGATGCCGAGCAGCGCCTGCGGCGTGTTGCGCATCAAGGGTTCTATGTTGATCATCGCCAGCATTTCCGGCCGGTGCGCGAACAGCGCGGCGGCGCTAAACAGCGCGATCACCACCATCGTGATGACGATGTGGGAGATGTAGAGCACCCCGGCGCGCCGCCACATCTTCAAGGTCGCGAGCAACCGGCCGCCCGGCTTGAACTTTGTGCCGTAAGCCAGCGCCACCGAGATGCCGGAAATCAGCACGAAGGCTTCCGCCGCGTCGGAAAAGCCGAAATTCTTATAGGTCCAGTTCTCGAAGACGGTGCCAGGCACATGGTCGACGAAAATGGTGAGCAGCGCGAGCGCGCGCAGCACGTCGATACGCGTGTCACGATCGTTGATACGTGTGTCACGATCATTGATGCGCGTATCGCGCTCTCCGACACGCTTATCGCGGTCGTTGGGAACAGGGGTGGTCATCGACAAAAGGCCTCAAAGCTGGTTGTTCATAGCCAGCAAATGCGACCCCCGGGGCGCACCGCTTCGATTCCTCCCACGGGGGAGTGTATCGGCGGAAAAACGGCCCGAATTGCGCCTGGTTCAATCAACTTTCGCGGAGCGCGAAAATATTCCGTTTTGAAGCCGGCAAATCAACGAATCTCTCATGGAATCAAATCGATATGAGCGCTTCCGAATATAGCGATAAAAACAGTATCCTGCGCCGGGACCTCGCCTTTCCTTACCGTCTGCTGAGGCCGGCGAACGCAAGCGGCGAGTGCCTGTTCGTGCTGCACGGGTCAGGTGTCGACGAGACGACGATGCTGCCGCTGGCAAGGCAGATCGCGCCGCGTTCGGTGATCGTCGCGGCGCGCGGCCGCATTCCACAGGAGGACGGATTTCGCTGGTTCGAGCGAATCACGCCGACCAGTTTCGAGCAGGTCTCCATCCATGCCGAGACGGCCGCCTATGCCCAGTTCGTGACGGAGGTCGCGGAGGTGCAGCGGCTCGACCTGCAACGCGCGACCTTCCTTGGCTATTCGAACGGCGCCAATGTCGTCTCCAGCCTGATGCTGCTCCATCCCGGCATTGTCAGACAGGCAGCGCTGTTGAGGGCGATGCCGGTGCTCGACATCTCGCCGATGGCCAACCTCGGCGGCAGCCGCGTGTTGATCATTGCCGGGGCGGCCGACCAGACCTATGGCCCTTTCGCCTCTGCCCTGGTGACACTGTTCAGCGAACGCCAAGCCGAGGTCGACGCGCGCATCGTCGCCTCGGGCCACGAGTTTGGCGATGCGGACGCCGCGATCCTGCGGCAGTGGCTGGCAGCGCCTGTCGCGGTCGCCTGACTGGGCCAGGTGGGGCCCGGTGCGGCCATCAACGATCGAGACCATCGCGGCATGTTATAGGAACATCGTCCAGACACGTGTTGAGGGGCTGCTCGACCGGCCTCGCCCGATCCCCTCACCCATGTCCCATCCGGTTCCAGGCGTCCAGGCCGGCGATCTTGTAGGCCTCGGCCAGCGTCGGGTAGTTGAAGGTGTTGTTGACGAAGAAGTCGACCGTGCCACCGAGATTGATCACGGCTTGGCCGATATGGATGAGCTCGGTGGCGCCCTCGCCGACGATGTGGGCGCCGAGCAGGCGGCGCGTCTCGACCGAGAACAACAGCTTCAGGAAACCGCTGCTCACCCCCATGATGTGGCCGCGCGAGGTCTCGCGGAAGCGCGCCAGGCCGACCTCGTAGGCTGCGCCGCTGTCGCGCACCTGCTCTTCCGACAGGCCGACCGTCGAAATCTCCGGCACGGCGTAGATGCCATAAGGAAAGCTCTCCGGCGGCGGCGGCAGGTGGACCCCGAAGGCGTGGCAAGCCGCCACCCGCCCCTGCTCCATCGACGTCGAAGCCAGGCTCGGGAAGCCGATAACGTCGCCGGACGCGTAGATGTTCGGCACGCTGGTCTGGAAGGTATGCGGATCGACCTTGATGCGGCCGCGGGCGTCGGCCTCGATGCCGACCGTGTCGAGGCCGAGGCTGGCGACATTGCCGGTGCGGCCGGCGGCGTAGAGCACCATCTCGGAGCGGATGGTGCGGCCGTCGGCCAGCGTCACCTCGGCATGGTCGGGCTTCGAGGCGATCTCCTTCACCGTGCTGCCGAGGCGGATGGTCATGCCGCGGTCGCGCATCTGGTGGATGAAGTCGTCGACGATCTCGCGATCGATGAAATCGAGGATGGTGTTGCGCGGCTCGACCAGTGTCACCGGCACGTCGAGGGCGGAAAAGATGGTGGCGTATTCGACGCCGATGACGCCGGCGCCGATCACCGTCAGCGTGCGCGGCAGATGATGGAGCTCCAGCATCTCGTCGCTGTCGAAGACGCGCTTCTTGTCGAAGGGCACGTCGGCCGGGCGGTGCGGCCTGGTGCCGACGGCGATCAGCGCGTTGGCGAATCCGACTTCGCTGTAGTCGCCATTATCGGCGGTCAGGCTGACCTTGTTCGGCGTGAGGAACTTCGCCGCGGCGCGCGCGCTCTTCACCGTGTTGCGCATGAACTGGTGCTGCAGCACCTCGACCTCATGATCGAGCGTCTTGTGCAGCCGGTCGACCAGATCCGAGATCGAAATGTCCTGCTTGACCCGGTAGCCGCGTCCGTAGAAGCCGCGTTCGCGCCAGCCCGAGAGGTTGAGCACCGTCTCGCGCAGCGTCTTCGACGGGATGGTTCCGGTATGCACCGAGACGCCGCCAAGGCGCCGGCCCCTGTCGACCACCAGCACCGACTTGCCAAGCTTGGCCGATTGCACCGCGGCGCGGCGCCCCGAAGGGCCGCTGCCGATGACCAGCATGTCGTAGTCCATGTCCCGTCCCCTTTGTGCGCCGCAGCAAGCTAGACCGGGAAGAATGTCATGTTCAACAGGCAACACCATTCCCTCGGCGGGCGAATCCGCCGATGCAACCAAAAGCATGAGAAACCTTAACCGGACGGCAAGGCTTGCGTGCAATGGTCCATATCGAGGGGACCACCGGGGTAACAGAGTTGGCGATTTCCAAAAGCGATGCGCTGCCTGGCGCAGAGACCGGTTTCTGGTCCGGCCTTCAGAGCAGCGTGGTTCTCACCGACCTGCGCGAGGGCCTGTTCCGTTTCATCGCGCTGGTGGTCGCCGCGGTCTTCGTCTATCGCGGTGCGCGTCACCTCGTCATCGATCCGGGCCGGCTGAATATCCTGCTGCTCATGATCTCCGACGTTCTGACCTTTACCTGGCTGCTGCTGGCGCGCCGGCCGATTGTCCGCGACTGGAGCCCTTTCACGGTATTCATCTCGGTGACGGCCGCTTTCGGTTCGGGTTTCGTATCGCTCCAGGATGGAATCGCCGTCATCCCGCTCTATATCGCGGCGCCGCTGCAATTCCTGGCGCTGTGGCTGGTGATCTGGGGTAAGATGTCGCTTGGCCGCTCCTTCGCCATCCTGCCGGCCAACCGCGGCGTCGTCACCGGCGGCGCCTATCGGTTCGTGCGGCACCCAATCTATGCCGGCTATCTGGCAGGGCACATCCTGTTCCTGCTGTCGAGCTTCTCGCTCTACAATTTCGCCGTCTACGCGATCATTACCCTGTTCCAGGTCCATCGCATCCTGCGCGAGGAGCGCATCCTGGCGCTGACAGAGGAGTATCGCGACTATCTCGGGCGGGTTCGCTTCAGGCTCTGTCCCGGCATCTTCTGACGTCGCGCCCGGCGGTGGCGGGCACGTTCCTTGAATTCCAGGCCGCCCTCACCATTTGAAAAGGCGGCAGGCATTCCCATGGGCGTGCTGCGATCGAGGAACGGATATGAACGCACGCGTATTGGACGGCGAGATCATCACGACGAGGTTTGAGGACACCCGCGCATATCGTGGGGTGCGGACAAGGCGCATTTTCGCCTTCCTGCTCGACTATTTCTTCGTCGCGCTGCTGACCATTCCCTTCGCCATCCTGGTCGCCATTCTCGGCCTGTTGACCTTTGGCCTCGGCTGGGCGCTGTTTTCCGTGCTGGTGCCGATGGTCGCCATCCTCTACATCTGGAACACGCTGGGCAGCCGCGACCAGGCGACGACCGGCATGAAGATCATGGGCATCCGCCTGGAGAAGCTCGACGGCAGCCGCATCGACGGCATGACGGCTGTGGTTCACTCGGTGCTGTTCTGGGCCGGCAACGTCATCCTGACGCCGCTGGTGCTCCTGGTCACGCTGTTCTCCGACCGCAAGCGCACGCTGCACGACCTGCTGCTCGGCACCGTCGTAACCCGCACCGATATCTGACGGATTCACGGCCGCACGCATCAAGCCGCCGCGTCGCCCGTGCTTAAATATGAACAGGCCAAGGCCATCGCGGCAGCATAATCCTGTTGAATTTTTCGGCGACCGGGCCAAAGGTAGGACGATTCGCAGGAGCGTTTCCAAGATTAGATGACGCAGCATCCGACCCAGTCGCCGCAGTTCTTCCTGACCGCGCCGTCGCCGTGCCCCTACCTGGAGGGACAGTTCGAGCGCAAGGTGTTCACGCACCTTGTCGGCGACAAGGCGCCGGAGATGAATGACCTCTTGACGCAAGGCGGCTTCCGGCGCTCGCAGAACATCGCCTACCGTCCGGCCTGCGAGTCGTGCCGCGCCTGTGTGTCGGTCCGCATCCTGGCACAGGAATTCAGTCCCAGCCGCAACATGCGCCGCGTCATCCAGCACAATGCCGACCTCGTCGGCGCCATGCATGACGCGCAGCCTTCGACCGAGCAATACTCGCTCTTCCGCGCCTATCTCGACGCCCGGCATCGCCGCGGCGGTATGTCGGACATGACCGTGCTCGACTATGCGATGATGGTGGAAGACACCCATGTCGACACCAAGATCATCGAATACCGGCGTCGCGGCCCCGACACGTTCATCACCGGCAAGGGCCATGGCGAGCTGATAGCCGTCGCGCTCACCGACAAGATGGCCGATGGCCTGTCGATGGTCTATTCCTATTTCAATCCCGACTTCGAGGATCGCTCGCTCGGCACCTTCATGATCCTCGATCACATCGCCCGCGCCAAGGCGATGGGACTGCCCCACGTCTATCTCGGCTACTGGGTCAACGGCTCGCGCAAGATGAATTATAAGATGCGCTTCATGCCGCAGGAGCATCTCGGCCCGAAAGGCTGGGAACGCTACGACCACGAAGCGGTCAGTCGCTGAACCTCCCCACGCTTCATCCTTAACTGTTTCAAGGAGGAGGACACCGGTCTTTCGGCCCTCAGGCTGGAACGAGCGCGGCGTGGCCGCTGTGCGCCTGCTCAAGATAGTTTGCGAGAATGCCCAAGTGTCCACCCACACCGACCACCAAAAAGGTCTCCTGATCACCGCCATAGGCGGCCTCACACTGACCGTCGACATACCGCTGATCCGGCTCGCCGACGGCACACCCTGGACGATCATGATGTTGCGCACCGCCACCACCTTGCTGGCCGGGCTGGTGGTGTGGGCCGTCTGGCGGTCGTTCGACCGGAACGCGCCCCGGCTCATCCCGGGCTGGTCGGGACTTGCCGTGGCCTTTTGCTACGGCATGACCGGAATATGCTTCGTCACGGCGGTCTATCACACCTCGACGGCCGACCTTGTCTTCATCCTGGCCTTCAACACCGTGTTCGCGGCGCTGCTGTCATGGCTCTTCCTCAAGGAAAGACCGCAGCCTGCAACCGTCATCGCCATGCTGGCGATGATTTTCGGCGTGCTAATCATCGTCGGCGGCTCCGTCGGCACCGGGCATCTGTTCGGCGATTTCATGGCGCTGTGCTCGACCTTCTTCGTCGCCCTCGCCATCACCATTTCGCGCGCCAGCGGCAAGGATATGGGCTTCACCGCGCTGGTCGGCGTCATCCTGCCGCTGGCGCTCGCCGTCTTCATGGTTTCAGGCGAAGGCGTTCACGTGAACGCGCCGTGGTGGATCATCTTCAACGGCGCCGTGATCATGCCGATCTCGTTCTTCTGCCTTGCCAACGGACCGAAATACATTTCAGGCCCGGAAGTGGCGATGTTCTATCTGCTGGAGACGGTGCTGGCGCCAGTCTGGGTCTGGCTGATCTTCGCCGAGGAGCCCACACGCAACAGCCTGATCGGCGGCTCGATCCTGATCGTGACGCTGGTCGCGCATTCGCTGTGGCAATTGCATGAGGGCCGCAAGCGCCGTGCCGCGCTTGCCGTGGTTCACCCGGCCTGAACTTTCCTCGGCTCGGCCGCAGCTTCGATCTGCGGCGGCGCGCCGGCCTCGTCGGCGACAGGCGGAAGCTCGTCCATGATCTCGACCTCGCGCAGCCATTCGCGCCAGATGGCGACGAGCAGCGCCATCAACACCGGGCCGATGAACAAGCCGAGGAAACCCATCGTCTTGACGCCGCCGATCAAGCCGAAAAAGGTCGGCAGGAAGGGGAGCTTGATCGGGCCGCCGACTAGCTTGGGCCGCAGCGTCTTGTCGACGATGAAGAGCTCGACCGCGCCCCAGATGAACAGGGCCGCGCCGGCGAAAAGCTTGCCGCTGGCGGCGAGATAGATCGACACCAGGGTGAAGGAGAGCGGCGCACCGCCGGGGATCAGCGCCATGATGCCGGTAAGCGCGCCGAGCGTCACCGGGGATGGCACGCCGGCCAGCCAATAGGCGATGCCGAGCACAAGGCCCTCGCCGATGGCGATGATGGTCATGCCCGTCACGGTCGAGGAAATGGTTGCCGGCACGACGCGCGAGATACGTTCCCAGCGCGTCGGCAGGATGCGTTCGCCGAGGCGATCGACCTGGGCCGCGAAAGACTCGCCGTCGCGATAGGCGAAGAACAGCGCGATCATCATGAACAGAAGCGTCAGAATCAGGCTGAAGGCGCTGCCACCGGCGGCCAAGGCGCCGCGATAGATGCTGCCGATGTTGGAGCCGCTGATCAGCTGGATCAACTCGCCGATGCCGCCGGGATGGCCGAGATAGGCCGTCCACTGCTCGTTCAGCCACTGGCCGACGACCGGTATGGCGGCGATCCAACCCGGTGTCGCCGCGCCGTGGCGATTGGTCTCGATCGCCCAGGTGACCCACTCGCGCAGCTCGTTGATGGCATAGGTGCCGGCAAGCGCGATCGGCACCACCAGGAAGGTGAGGATGAAAAGGATCGCCAAGGTCGCGCCGACCGTTCGGTTGCCGCCGACGCCAACGAGCAGCCGGCGGTACAGCGGCCAACTGGCAAAGGCGATGACGAGCGCCGCCAGCACCGGGAACAGGAAGCCGTGGAAGAAATAGACGCCGGCAGCGACGATCAGCACCAGGAGCCAGCGCGCCGCCGACAGCGGTGGGATGACGGCCGCCCTCAGCGGCGTCGACAGGCCGAACAGGCGCTGCCCCGGCTTCTGGATCTCGGCGCGCTTCAACCCGGCGTTGCTCCCTGCCTGATGGTTCGATGGATGCTTATGCACCATCATAGTGCAGCAATCGTGACGATAGTCCAAATAGTGCCTTTCCTTCTCCCCTTGTAGGAGAAGGTGGATCGGCGCGCAGCGCCGAGACGGATGAGGGGTGTTCCAGCAGGGTGAGGCGTTGGCGACCCCATATCGCGGCATCCAACGCTGCTCACGTCCGTGTAAAGCTGGAACGCCCCTCATCCGTCGCCTTCGGCGACACCTTCTCCCGCAAGGGGAGAAGGAAAGGTGCTGCTTCACCCAAATTTCCCCGTCCTGGGAAAACCCTTCGGCACCATGCGGCCGGCGGCGGCGCGGGCTCCGATCCACTCGGACAGCTCCTCGCGCGACTTGGTGAAGGTGCGATCGGCCGAATCCTGCCAGGAGAGCCCCGTCGCCAGGGTGAAGGTCTTCAGGTCCAGCACGCCGCCGTCCTTGTATTTCTGCAGGCGCACACCCTTGCCGCGCGCCATTTCCGGAATTTCGGCCAGGGGGAAGACCAGCATCTTGCGGTTCTCGCCGACAATAGCGAGATGGTCGCCCGAAACCGGGATGCAGCGCTTGGCCTCGTCCGGCGCCTTGACGTTCATCACCTGCTTGCCCTTGCGGGTGTTGGCAACGACCTCTTCCTCCGAAACGACGAAGCCATTGGCGTCGTATGAGACGAGCAGCAGCTTGCGCTTCGGATCATGGACGAAGGCAGTGACGATGTCCTGGTCGTTCTCCATGTCGACGATGATGCGGATCGGCTCGCCATGGCCGCGCCCGCCCGGCAGCCGATCGGCGCCGATGGTGTAGAACTTGCCGCCGGTGGTGAAGACCAGGATCTTGTCCGTGGTCTGGGCATGGAAGGCGAGCTTCAGGCTGTCGCCTTCCTTGAAGGTGAGCTGCGAATGGTCGGTCAGGTGGCCCTTCATGGCGCGCAGCCAGCCCTTTTCCGACACAACGACGGTGACCGGCTCGCGCTCGATCATCGCATGCGCAATGTCGGTCAAGTCGTGCTCGGGCGCATCGGCAAACTGGGTGCGACGCTTGCCGAGTTCGGTCTGCGGACCGAACGTGTCGCGGACCTTGCTGACTTCCCACTTGATCGTCGACCATTGCTTGGCGTCGGAAGCCAGCAGGGCCTCGATCTGCTTCTTCTCGGTGGTGAGGCCGTCAAATTCCTTGCGGATCTCGATCTCTTCGAGCTTGCGCAAGGCGCGCAGGCGCATGTTGAGGATGGCTTCGGCCTGGTTGTCGGTGAGCGACCAGCGGGCCATCATCACCTGCTTGGGCTCATCCTCCTCGCGGATGATCCTGATGACCTCGTCGATGTTGAGATAGGCGATCAGATAACCGGCGAGGATTTCCAGCCGCTTCTCGATCTCGCCGAGCCGGTATTTCGAACGACGGATCAAAACCTCGCGGCGGTGGTCGAGCCACTCCTTGAGCACGCCCTTCAACGACAGGACGTTCGGCACCTTACCGCGCGACAGCACGTTCATGTTGAGCGGGAAGCGGCTTTCGAGCTCGGTAAGCTTGAACAGCGATTCCATCAGGATGCTGGGATCGACGGTGCGGCTCTTCGGCACCAGGACGATGCGGATGTCCTCCGCACTCTCGTCGCGGATGTCTTCGAGCAGCGGCAGCTTGCGTGCCATCAAAAGCTCGGCGATCTTCTCGATCAGCCTGGCCTTCTGCACGCCGTAAGGGATCTCGGTGACGACGATGCTCCAGGTGCCCCTGCCCTGGTCCTCCTGGCTCCATTTGGAGCGCACCCGGAAACCGCCGCGGCCGGTCTCATAGGCTTCGAGGATCGAGGCGCGGCTGTCGACGATGATGCCGCCCGTCGGGAAATCCGGCCCCTGGACGAAATCCATCAGCTTCGCCACCGGCGCTTCGGGATGCTCGATCAGATGGAGCGCTGCGTCGCAAAGCTCGGCGGCGTTGTGCGGCGGGATCGAAGTCGCCATGCCGACGGCAATGCCCGACGAGCCGTTGGCGAGCAGGTTGGGGAAAGCGCCCGGCAAGACGGACGGCTCCTCGTCCTCTTCATTGTAAGTCGGCCGAAAATCGACCGCGTCCTCGGTGATGCCGGCAAGCAGCTCGCTTGCCACCTCGGTCATGCGCGCTTCGGTGTAGCGCATCGCCGCGGCGTTATCGCCGTCGATATTGCCGAAATTGCCCTGCCCGTCGACCAGCGGGTAGCGCATCGAGAAATCCTGCGCCAGCCGTACCAGCGCATCGTAGATCGACTGGTCGCCATGCGGATGGAACTTGCCCATCACGTCGCCGACGATGCGGGCGCATTTGGCGAAACCCTGATCGGGGTTGAGCCTGAGCAGCCGCATGGCATGCATGATGCGGCGATGGACCGGCTTCAGTCCGTCGCGCACATCCGGCAGCGCCCGATGCATGATGGTCGACAGCGCGTAAGCGAGATAGCGCCGCTCGAGCGCTTCCTTCAGATCGACCGGTTCGATTTTATCGCCGCCGCCATTGTCATCAGGCGGCAAAAGCCTTTTTCCCATGAATTTGGACTAGCCGAGCGGGTGATTCGCGGCAAGCGCCGCGTGAACGTCGGCGCATTCGCCGTGGCTATAGATGCGCAGCCGGCGGTGTGAAGAATTTCACGGAAGCGGCCCCGCGGCGGCTGCAACTTGCCGCCGATCTGAAACAGGCTTAGTCGGCAACACGAGGCCGGCCAACATCAATCCGTTACATGCGGCCGCTATCTGGCAATGCAACGCGCTGGCGGAGGAAAGCCGCGGTCTTCATGACAAATTCACCGCATCGGGCAATAGCTGCCGACCGGCGTTTGCTTTTCATCGCCGTTTTCGACAAATGGGCCCGGAAATGCCTTTTTCCCGTCCCGTTCGTCACGGAATGGTGATGGAGCAGATGTCAAAAATAATTTCACAATAGCCAATCAGGACAGGGAACTCGCCATGACAATCCAACGCTCAACACTCAAGAAACTGGCCTTTTCGACCTTTCTGCTGACGCTGCCGCTCAATTCGGCCTTCGCCGCCGATCCGGCGGTGGCCGAGCGCATCAAGGCGGCCCTTGCCGCCCAGGGCGTCGAGATTTCCTGGACAGGTGTCTCCGGCGACGATTCGAACGCCGTCCTGCAAGGTGTTTCCATCAAGCCGGCGGCCGAGAAGGAAGCGCTGCCGATCGGCGACGTGAAGCTGGAGGGGGTCAGCGAAGCCAATGGCGGCTATGAGATCGCAACCCTCTCGACCTCGCCTTTCGAGCACAGCAAGGATGGCGTGACGCTCAATCTCAGCCCGGTGGTCGTCCACGACATGAAGGTCCCGGCCGAAGGCGGCACCGATCCGCTCGGCTCGCTGATGATGTACAAGTCGGCGGAACTCTCCAACATGACGGTCAAGGTCGGCGACAAGACGGCGTTCGCGATGGACGGGCTTGCCGTCCAGATCACCCCGCCGGCCGACGGCAAGGCGATGGACTTTACCGCCAACACCGAAAAATTCACCGCCGACCTGTCGCTGGTCGACGATCCGAAGTCAAAGGAAGCGATCGACGCGCTCGGCTACCAGAACATCTCGGGCAACATCGCGATGGCCGGCACCTGGCAGCCGAGCGACGGCAAGATGGAGCTGTCGAAATATGACATCTCGGTCGAGAATGCCGGCACGCTCGGCATGACCTTCAATCTCGGCGGCTACACGCTCGACTTCATCAAGTCGATGCAGGAGATGCAGAAGAAGCTCGCCGCCCAGCCGGAAGGCGCCGACAATTCCGCGCAAGGCATGGCCATGCTCGGCCTGATGCAGCAGCTTTCTTTCAACGGCGCATCGGTGCGCTTCGAGGACGATTCGCTCACCGGCAAGGTGCTCGACTATGTCGGCAAGCAACAGGGCATGTCGGCCAAGGACGTCGCCAACCAGGCCAAGGCGATCGTGCCGTTCGGCATGGCGCAGCTCAACAATCCCGAGCTGACGGCGGAAGTCTCGGCGGCAGTCAATACCTTCCTCGACAATCCAAAGAGCCTGGAAATCTCGGCCGAGCCGCCGTCGTCGGTGCCGTTCGCGCTGATCATGGCCGGCGCCATGTCCAACCCGCTCGACCTGCCGAAGACGCTTGGCGTCAAGGTCAAGGCGAACCAAGACTGATCGGACAGTCAGCTGCAAAGAAAAGCCCGGCAGCGATGCCGGGCTTTTCTTGTTGAAGGCGATTCTTGTAGGAAAAAGAAGATCCTGGCTACGGCTTTTAGCCTTCCTTCTTCGCCGCAGCGACGCGCAGCGACAGCTCGCGCAGCTGCTGCGGAGTCGCTTCCGAAGGCGCGTTCATCAAAAGGTCGTAGGCCTGCTGATTCATCGGGAACATGGTGATCTCGCGCAGGTTCTTGGCCCCCACGAGCAGCATGACGATGCGGTCAACGCCGGCCGCCATGCCGCCATGCGGCGGCGCGCCATACTGGAAGGCACGATAAAGGCCGCCGAAGCGCTCCTCCACGGTTGCGCGGTCGAGACCGACCATCTCGAAAGCCTTGACCATGGTTTCCGGCAGATGGTTGCGGATGCCGCCCGACGCTATTTCGAAGCCGTTGCAGACCATGTCGTACTGGAACGCCTTGATGCTGAGGGGCTCCTGGCCGTTCAGCGCATCGATGCCGCCCTGCGGCATCGAGAACGGGTTGTGGGCGAAGTCGATCTTCTTCTCGTCCTCGTTCCATTCGAAGAACGGGAAATCGACGATCCAGCAGAGCTCGAAACGCTCGCGATCGACGAGGTTCAGCTCCTCGCCGGCGCGGGTGCGCGCGGCGCCTGCGAAGGTGACGAACTTCTTCGGGTCGCCGGCGACGAAGAAGGCGGCGTCGCCATCGGCAAGGCCGAGCTGCTGGCGGATCGCCTCGGTGCGCTCCTCGCCGATGTTCTTGGCGATCGGACCCGCGCCTTCGAGTTTTTCGCCTTCCTTGCGCCAGAAGATGTAGCCGAGGCCAGGCTGCCCCTCGCCCTGCGCCCAGGAATTCATGCGGTCGCAAAAGGCGCGGCTGCCGCCGGTCTTTGCCGGAATGGCCCACACCTCGGCTTTCGGATCGTTGGCAAGGATGTTGGCGAAGACCTTGAAGCCGGAGTCGCGGAAATGAACCGAGACCGCCTGCATCTCGATCGGGTTGCGCAGGTCAGGCTTATCGGTGCCGTAGGTGCGCATCGCCTCGTCATAGGGAATGCGGCGGAATTCCTGGGTCACCGGCTTGCCGGCGGCAAAGGTCTCGAAGACGCCGCGCAGCACCGGCTCCATGGTGGAGAGCACGTCGTCCTGCTCGACGAAGCTCATCTCGAGGTCGAGCTGATAGAATTCGCCAGGCAGGCGGTCGGCGCGCGGGTCCTCGTCGCGGAAGCAGGGCGCGATTTGGAAATAGCGGTCGAAGCCGGAGACCATGATCAGCTGCTTGTACTGCTGCGGCGCCTGCGGCAACGCGTAGAAGGTGCCGGGGTGGATGCGCGACGGCACCAGGAAATCGCGCGCCCCTTCGGGCGACGACGCGGTGAGGATCGGCGTCGAAAACTCGGTGAAGCCGATCTCCCCCATGCGCTTGCGCATCTCGGCGATGATTTTTGTCCGCGCGACGATGTTCTTGTGCAGTGTCTCGCGGCGCAGATCGAGGAAGCGGTATTTCAGGCGGATGTCTTCCGGGTAGTCCGGCTCGCCGAACACCGGCAGCGGCAGCTCCTTGGCGGCCGACAGGACTTCGATCTCGCGCGCGAAAATCTCGATTTCGCCGGTCGGCAGGTTCGGATTGACGGTTTCCGGCAGCCGCGCCTTGACCTCGCCGTCGACGCGGATCACCCATTCGCCGCGCAAGGTCTCGGCGGCCTTGAAGGCCGGCGAATCCGGATCGGCGACGATCTGGGTCAGGCCGTAGTGGTCGCGAAGATCGATGAAGAGCAGTCCGCCATGGTCGCGCACGCGATGCACCCAGCCCGACAGGCGGACGGAATTGCCGACGTCGTTCTTTCTCAACTGGGCACAGGTGTGGCTGCGGTAACGATGCATAGTCATGGGGTAAAGTCCGGAAATTGCGGGCGTCGGCCCGGCTCGAAAATTGGCGCGAAAAGCGCATGAGAGGCCGGCTTTGTCAAGGCAAGCGGTCACACAGGCGCGCCGCTGCGACTGTTCAGGCAAAGTGGACTTGCACACCCCGGCTTTGGAAATCGGCGAGCGTGGCAGCAGGCGCGGTCCTTTCCACCACGAGATGGCGGATCGCATCCGCTTCCGCCACGCGATAGGGTGCGGCGGTGGCGAGCTTGTCGTTGGTAACTGCAATGACGATGCCGGCGCTGTTTTTCGCCATGGCGCGTTTCACCTCGGCTTCGGCCGAATCGAAGGCGGTGACGCCGCGCGCGACGTCCAGGCCGCAGGAGCCCAGAAAGAACAGATCGGCGCCGAGTTGCGCCACGGCGGCCAGCGTATCTGTCCCGACGCAGGTGCCGAGATCGGGCACATAGCGGCCGCCGAGCACGATCAGCTCGACCAGGGGAAGGTCCGTCAGAGCCGAGGCGACGCCCAGCGAATTGGTGGCGACGGTCAGCTCCAGATCGCGCGGGATCGCCCGGGCAATCGCCTCGTTGGTCGTGCCGCCGTCGATGAACAGCGACTGCCCTGAACTAAGCAGTCCAACCGCCGCCCAGGCGAGCCGCGTTTTTTCCTCGACCGCATGACGGCTGCGCTGGCTGAGCGTCGCGGCTGCAAAGGGCCCCGATGGCACAGCGCCGCCATAAACGCGACGCAGCTGCCCGGCCTTTGCCAGTTCCCTCAGGTCGCGGCGCACAGTGTCCTCCGATACGCCGAAACGGCTGGCGAGCTCGCCGGCCAGCACCTTTCCATCCGCCGCAAGCCGGTCGCGAATGAGTTGGTGGCGTTCTTCGGTGAGCATGCGCGATCCTGTTTATTTGTGCACGTTGTTACATGTTTTTCCTGTTTATGCAAGAAAAGAGTCGCCGGCAGCCTGAGAGCCGCCGCCAAAATCTCCTTATCGGATTGCCTGATGACCCTTGGCCTGAAACTCGCCCCCCAGCACCGCGTCTATGCCGGCTTCGCGATCTATTCCTTTGCCATGGGCAATATCTTTCCGCGGCTGCCCGATATCAAGCGGGCCATGCAGATCGAGGACGGCACGCTCGGTCTCGCCCTGATCGGAACGCCGATCGGCACTCTGATCGCGCTGACGCTGGCGACGCCGATTCTGGAGCGCGTCGGCTTCCGCCGCGCGCTGCTGTGGCTGGTGCCGCTGCTTGGCTTCGCCTATGCCGTCGCGGTGCATGCGTCGGGCCCCGCCGCCCTGTTCCTGATGCTGCTCCCGGTCGGATTGATGATCGGCAGCATCGAGATCATCTTGAATGTCGAGGCGGACAGGACCGAGTTCCTGCTCAAGCGCCGGATCATGAACCGGGCGCATTCGTTCTGGAGCATCGGCTTCTTCGGCGCCGGCCTGTTCGGCGGCGCGCTGGCGCATCTCGGCCTGTCGCCGCAACTGCATCTGGCGCTGGTGGTGCCGACGGTGGCGGTTGCGATGGCGCTGTTCCTGGGCGGCTTCGAACCCGCGCCTGCCCGTTTCGCCGCGACCGGCGACAAGCCGCCGATATTCGCCCGTCCGACGCTGCCGATCCTGATCCTCGTGGCGGTGACACTGTCGGCAATGCTGATGGAAGGCGCCAGCATGGACTGGTCGGCGATTTATATGCGCACCGTGTTCGACTCAGGGCCGTTCGTCGCCGGGATCACGGTCGCACTGTTCGCCTTCTCGCAGGCGATGACACGCTTCTTCGCCGACAGCTTCGTCGATCGTTACTCGCCAAGCGGCGTGGCGCGCGTGCTGTTGGCGACGATGATGGCCGGCGTCTTCATCGTCTTCTTCTCGCCCCTGCCCTTCATCTCGATGCTGGGCTTTGCGCTTCTGGGCATCGGCAGCAGCGCCATCTTCCCGCTGGCGATCTCGGCTGCGGCGCAGCGCACCGACCGCGCCGCGGCGATCAACGTGGCGGCGCTGTCGCAGATCTCCTTCGTCGCCTTCCTGCTTGGCCCGCCGCTGCTCGGCTTCGTGTCGGACCACTGGGGCATCCGCTCGGCCTATGGCATCGGTATCCCCTTCATCCTGCTCAGCCTGGCCACAGCCGGCGTGCTTGGCCGACGGCCATCGGCCGAAGCCGCGGATACCGCAAGGCAAAGCGTGGAGGCGCAGGCCGGCGAGGCCTGAACCGCCCCGCCGGGCCAGCGCATATCGCCATCGCGCGAAACTAGCGGTGCGTGACGACGTCGCGGCGCTTGACGAATGCCCGCGCGGCTGAAATTGAAAGAGGCCTAATATTGTGCCAAAAGCGATTTGATGCAGGTCATCACCACACAAGAAGAACTCGAGAGCGTTGTCACCGCGTTCGAAAAGTCGGAATTCGTTACCGTCGATACCGAATTCATTCGCGAGACGACCTTCTGGCCGATCCTTTGCCTGATCCAGATGGCCGCGCCTGGGATTGAGGCGCTTATCGATCCGTTATCGCCCGGCATCGACCTGAAACCGTTTTTCCGGCTCATGGCCAACGAAGCGGTGCTGAAGGTTTTTCACGCGGCGCGCCAGGACATCGAAATCATCGTCCATCTCGGCGATCTGGTGCCGCATCCGGTGTTCGACACCCAGGTGGCGGCGATGGTCTGCGGCTTCGGCGACAGCGTTTCCTACGACCAGCTCGTGCAGAAGGTCACCGGAGCCCGGCTGGACAAGTCCTCGCGCTTCACCGACTGGCGGCACCGGCCGCTCTCCGACAAGCAGCTCGAATACGCGCTTGCCGACGTCACCCACCTGATCGAGGTCTACCAGCATCTCAGCGCCGAGCTGAAGCGCGAGAATCGCGGCCACTGGCTGAACGAGGAGATGGATGTCCTCACCTCGCGCGAGACCTACGATCCGCATCCCGAAGATGCCTGGAAAAGGCTGAAGATGCGGCTGCGCAAACCGCAGGAGCTGGCGATCGTGCAGGCGGTGGCGGCCTGGCGCGAGCGCGAGGCGCGCGAGCGCGACGTGCCGCGCGGCCGCGTGCTCAAGGACGACGCGATCTATGAGATCGCCCAGCAGGCGCCGCGCGATGCGGCCGCGCTCGGCAAGCTGCGCACCACGCCGAAAGGCTGGGAACGCTCCGCCACGGCAACCGCGCTGCTCGGCGCGGTCAACGCGGCGCTGGCGCTGCCCAAGGACGCGATGCCGAAACTGCCGAAAAGCGTGCAGCCGCCGGAGGGGTCGAGTGCGGCGGCGGAACTGCTCAAGGTGCTGCTCAGGATCGTCGCAGAGAAGGAAGGCGTGGCCACCAAGGTGCTTGCCTCCAGCGACGATATCGACCGCATCGCCGCCGAGGGCGACGAAGCCGACGTGGCGGCATTGCAGGGCTGGCGGCGCGCCGTTTTCGGCGAGCAGGCGCTGAGGCTGGTACGCGGCGAGATCGGCATCAAATTCGACAAGCGCCGGATCGCGTTGTTCGAGCTGTAGCGGCTTTCCCTTCTCCCCTTGTGGGAGAAGGTGGATCGGCGCGCAGCGCCGAGACGGATGAGGGGTGTTCCGGCGGAGTGAAACGCTGGCGATCTCCTATCGCGGCATCCAACGCTGGCTTAAGTCCCTGTCAAACTGGAACACCCTTCATCCGGCCGCTGCGCGGCCACCTTCTCCCACAGGGGGAGAAGGGAAAGGCAAGCCTCACACCACCTCGAGCAGGTGGAGCGCGAACCAGATCCAGGCGATGAGAAGTATGCCGGCGCCAAGGAAGAAGGCGCGGCTGCGGTGCAGCACATGGTTTCTGTCGAGATGCACCCAGGCGTGGACATAGCGCGTGACTATGAACAGCCACATCAACGCCAGCGTCAGATAGTTCACGCCGTTGGTGACGAACAGCGCCAGGCACAGCACGTGAAAGAGAACCGGCAGCTCGAACTGGTTGATCAGGTTGTTGGCGACGGTGACGCTCGAGGCCGGCTCGGTTGAGCGGACCTTGTACTGGCCGATCCTGGCTTCGCCGGACTTCACGGCGAGATAGCGCCGCTTGAACATCACCAGATAGACGACATAGACCAGAAGCACATGCGCCAGCATCGGCCAGAAGATGGCTGTCTGGCGCATCTGCTTGTCCTCAGCGTCGCCGCCCGGCCAGCGCGAAGACCGCGATGACGAAGACCGGGATCGCCAGCAGCGCGAATTTGCTGACGGTCAGCAAAGAGGCGAAGGCCAGCGAATCGGGATTGGCCAGCTGGAAATCGGAGAGCAGCCGCGCCATGGCAAAATTCTGGGTGTAGTCGGCGACCGCATAAGGAGCCACTAGCACCAGCGAGAACAAGGCCTGCAGCTGCGTCGGCAAGGCGCGGAAGGTGCTGAGTCGCCGCCCGAAGGCGAGGATAAGGCTGACCAGCGTCAGCGACAGCAGCGCCGGGAACAAAAGATCGAAGGTCAAATAGTGCCAGACGATGATGATCTCGCCGCCGCGCCGGCCGAGCGCGGTGAGCCACGCCATGCCTTCGTCGGGCGTGAAGCCGGCGATGCGCATATCGAGCGAGGCCAGGCCGCCGCTCAAGCGCTGGAAATAGAGAAACTCCAGCGCTGTCATGACCAGGAACAGCGCAATCGAGGCGATGGAGAGCGCCGCCGCGTGACGCGACAGCCGAAGCACCGCCACGCTCAAGTCACGCCACAGTCCCCGCCGGCGGTCAGGCCGATCGGTCTGCCGATCAAATTCCGCCCGGGTAATTGGGGCTTTCGCGGGTGATCGTGACGTCATGGGCATGGCTTTCACGAAGTCCGGCGTTGGATATGCGCACAAAAGTGGCGCGCTCGCGGAAATCTGCAAGATCACGTCCACCCACATAACCCATAGCGGCTTTCAGGCCGCCTGCAAGCTGGTGCAGCACGCCAGCCACAGGTCCTTTATAGGGAACCTGCCCTTCAATGCCCTCCGGAACCAGCTTCAGCGTGTCGCGAACTTCAGCCTGGAAGTAGCGGTCGGCCGAGCCGCGCGCCATGGCGCCGACCGAACCCATGCCCCGATACGCTTTGAAGGAGCGGCCCTGGTGGAGATAGACCTCGCCGGGGCTCTCGTCGGTGCCGGCAAGCAGCGAACCGATCATGGCCGCGCTTGCGCCGGCGGCGAGCGCCTTGGCGAGATCGCCTGAATATTTGATGCCGCCATCGGCGATGACGCTGACGCCGGCCCTGCTGGCCGTCTCGACCGCCGACATGATTGCCGACAGCTGCGGGACACCGACACCGGCGACGATTCTGGTGGTGCAGATCGAACCCGGGCCGATGCCGACCTTGACGGCGTCGGCGCCAGCGTCGATCAGCGCCTGCGTGCCCTCGGCGGTGGCGACATTGCCGGCCAGGATGCGCACGGAGTTCGACAGTTTCTTCGCCCGCGTCACCGCATCCAGCACGCGCTGCGAATGGCCATGCGCGGTGTCGATGACCAAAAGATCGACGCCGGCATCAATCAGGCGCTCGGCGCGCTCGAACCCGTCGTCGCCGACGCTGGTGGCGGCCGCCGCGCGCAGGCGCCCCTGCGCGTCCTTGGTGGCGTGCGGGTTGAGCTGCGACTTCTCGATGTCTTTGACGGTGATCAGGCCGACGCAATTGCCGTTCCTGTCGACCACTACCAGCTTCTCGATGCGATGCTTGTGAAGGAGACGCTTGGCTTCGTCCTGGTCGACATTCTCCTTGACCGTGATCAGGTTCTCACGCGTCATCAGCTCGTAGACCTTCTGCGACGGATCGGAGGCGAAGCGCACGTCGCGGTTGGTGAGGATGCCGACGAGGCGGCCGACCGTGTGGCCGCCGGTGCCGCCATTTTCGACCACCGGAATGCCGGAAATCGAATAGGTGCGCATCAGCGCCAGCGCATCGGCCAGCGTGGCGTCGGGGCCGATGGTGACTGGGTTCACCACCATGCCGGATTCGAATTTCTTCACCTGCCTGACCTGCTCGGCCTGTTCGGACGGCGAGAAATTGCGGTGGATGACGCCGATGCCGCCGGCCTGCGCCATAGCGATCGCCAGCCGCGCTTCGGTGACGGTGTCCATGGCTGCCGACAGGATCGGCACGTTGAGATCGATGTCGCCTGCAATTCGGGTGCGGATGTCGGTCTCGCCAGGCATGACTTCGGAATGGCCGGGCTGCAAGAGCACGTCGTCGAAAGTCAGCGCCAGCGCGCCGGTGGACGTTTCGATGATTTTTGCCATGGCCAGTCCTTTTGAATGCGGAAAAGGCGCCGGGCCGATTGGCCAGCGCCGACTCTCTTCTTCCCTTTCAGGATTGGCGCTGGCTGGTAACACGTCCTGTCGCGGTTGAAAAGCCGATCGTTGCGAGACGGCCTATTCGATGCCCAGAAGAGCATCGAGCAAAGCGTGGCGCGGCAACTCAAAAGGATTGACGACAGTTACGCCGCCCCACGTAAAACCGTCTTGAAGATCTTCTGACAAAAGGAGCCGGCAACCCGCTTGCGAAGCGGCGGAAAGAATGACGGCATCCCAGACGCCGAAACGATGGTCCGCAGCAAGATCGACAGCCGTCATCATCACTTCCGGCGTTGTTTCAATAACCGGGAAGGCGTCGCGCCAGCTAAGCAGTGTATCGCGAGCCTCCTGGGGCGACCTTCTAGCTTTGCGAAGCAGAACATTGAACAGCTCACCCAGCACCTGGACCGGAACAACCACAGCGCCTTGCGGAACGTTCCGTAGCAATTCGAGGGCGAGGTCGCGCTTCTCAGGATCATTGACGCCCTCCGCGTAGGCAAGGACGTTGGTATCCAGCGCGATCTTCACGGGTTATCCTCATAAAGATCCTCGCGAGTCCAGCGTCCTGCATTGACGATCGGCTGCCTTTCGAGTCGCGACAGCAGAGCTGCGCGCGACCGGGAGGCCACGCCCTCGTGCTTGTCCGCAGGCACGATCCGCGCCACTGGCCGCCCATGGCTGGTCACGACGTAGCTCTGCCCCTCGCGTACTTCACGCAGGATATGAGAGAATCTGCGATTGGCGTCGGCTGCAGAAACAGTTTCGTCCATGGTTGCACCTATAATGTAGTTATTATTACTACATAGCGGCCGGCCTTGCATTTGACAAGTCCGCGTACCGTGACGCCAACCAGGACTGCGCTCCCGCAAAAGTGACAGCAATTTAATGCGACATCCGGGGCGAGGCGTGATAACCGCCCGGTCGCACCGGTTCGCCCCAAGCCGGGCCTAGATTCGCGAAGACAGATCAGGGCGTTTCCCTTGAACCGCATCATCCCGCTCATACTGGCGGTCGCATTGTTCATGGAGAACATGGATTCGACCGTGATCGCGACGTCGCTGCCGGCGATCGCTGTCGACATCCACACGAGCCCGATCGCGCTGAAGCTGGCGCTGACGGCTTATCTGGTGTCGTTGGCGATCTTCATTCCGATCAGCGGCTGGATGGCCGACCGGTTCGGCGCCAAGAACGTCTTTCGCGCTGCGATCGGTGTCTTCATCGCCGGCTCGGTTGCCTGCGCGTTTTCCAATTCACTGCCGGCTTTCGTTGTGTCGCGCTTCCTGCAAGGCATGGGCGGGGCGATGATGACGCCGGTCGGCCGCCTGGTGCTGGTGCGCGCCACGCCCAAGAGCGAGCTGGTCGCGGCGATGTCCTGGCTGACCGTGCCGGCGCTGGTCGGCCCGCTCGTCGGCCCGCCGATCGGCGGCTTCATCACCACATACTTCACCTGGCACTGGATTTTTCTGATCAACGTGCCAATCGGCTTTATCGGCATGTGGCTCGCCACCCGCTATCTGCCCAGGACGGAGCCCGCCGAGACGCCGCCGCTCGATTTCCCGGGCTTCGTGCTCTCCGGCCTTGCCGCTTCCGGCATCGTCTTCGGCCTTTCCGTCGTCAGCCTGCCGGCGCTGCCGCCGATGGCCGGCTTCATCACCATTGTAGTCGGCGTGGTCTCGGGCGCGCTCTATCTCCTTCATGCGCGGCACGCCAGGAATCCGCTGCTGGCGCTGGAGCTGTTCCGCAACCAGGTTTTCCGGTCCTCGGTGCTCGGCGGCTCGCTGTTTCGCATCGGCATCGGCGCGGTTCCGTTCCTTTTGCCGCTGATGTTCCAGATCGGCTTCGGGTTGACGCCCTTCCAGTCCGGCATGATCACCTTCGTCTCGGCGATCGGCGCCATCGGCATGAAGTTCGTGACCGCGCTGATCTTCAGGCTCGCCGGCTTCCGCCGCGTGCTGATCTGGGGCTCGCTTGTGGCGGCCGCATCGATCGCCATCTACGGCCTGTTCACGCCACAGACGCCTTACGCCCTGATGCTGGCGATCCTTTTGGTCGGCGGCTTCATCCGCTCGATGTTCTTCACCGGCGTCAATGCGCTTTCCTATGCCGAGATCACGCCCGCCGACACCAGCAAGGCGACACCGATCACGGCGGTTTTCCAGCAATTGTCGATCGCGCTCGGCGTGGCGCTGGCCGGCGGCGTCCTCGAAGTGTCGACCTCGATCCATGGCGGACCGCTGACCCTGCGGGATTTCCACATCGCCTTCTTCATCGTGGCAGCCGTCTCGGCGGCGGCATCGATCACCTTCATGCGGCTTGCGCCGGAGGCCGGCAACGCGGTCTCGGGCCACGGCCGGCTGACCAAGCCGAAGACGCTGGAAACGGTGGGGACCGCGGGGAAGTGAGCGCCGCTTCTCCTTCTCCCCTTGTGGGAGAAGGAGAAGGCGCTAGCCTTTGAACTCCTTCGCCAGCAAATACAGCTCCACCGATTCATCGCGCGAGGCCGGCGGTTTCACATGATGGACGGATCGGAAATTCTGCTTCAGCAATGACAAAAGCTCGTTCTCGGCGCCGCCCTGAAAAGTCTTGGCGAGGAAATGTCCGCCGGGCTCCAGGACGTGCAACGCGAAATCGGCCGCGACTTCGCACAGATGCATGGTGCGCAGATGGTCGGTGCGGCGATGCCCGGTCGTGGGTGCCGCCATATCGGACAGCACCACATCCGGCCGGCCGCCGAGCGCCTCGGCAAGTTTTTGCGGCGCGTCGGGATCGAGGAAATCCATCTGCAGGATGACGGCGCCCGGAACCGCGGCCATCTCGAGATAGTCGATGCCGACGACATGTGGGTTTTCCGCCGTCGACTTCGTCCGCGCGGCCGCTACCTGGCACCAGCCGCCGGGCGCAGCGCCGAGGTCGATGACCTTCATGCCGGGCTTCAGCAGATGATGCTTGTCGTCGATCTCGATCAGCTTGTAGGCGGCGCGCGAGCGGTAGCCGTCGGCCTTGGAGCGCTGCACATAGGGATCGTTCATGTGGCGCTCGAGCCAGCGGCGCGAGGATTCCTTCAAGCCGCTCTTCTTCTTGATCCTGGTCTTGAGGACGCGAATGCCGGCGGAACCCGGCTTATCCGGTTTTCTAGCCATCAACGGCCTCGCCCGCCATCGCGCCAGACACCGTCATCAGCCATCAATTCGCTCAGGATCCCCTCGCGCAGGCCGCGGTCGGCGACGCGCAAGCGCTCGGACGGCCAGACACCGCGGATCGCTTCCAGGATGGCGCAGCCGGCGAGCACGAGGTCGGCGCGGTCGGCGCCGATGCAGGGATTGGCGCAGCGCTGCTGAAAATCCCAGCCGATCAGCCGCTCGATCATACGGTCGACGCTGTCGCGGTCCATCCACAGTCCGTCGACGCGGCGGCGGTCGTAGCGCTCGAGGTCGAGATGCACGCCGGCGAGCGTCGTCACCGTGCCGGAGGTGCCGAGCAGGTGGAAGTTGGGACTTGCCAGTACATGTGCCAGCCGGTCGCGGCCGTCGAAGACCTTCAGCCGCGCAGCCACATCGTCGACCATGGCGGCAAAGGTCTCGCGCGTGACTGTGCGGCCGCCGAAGCGCTCGGCGAGCGACACCACGCCGACGGGCAGCGAGGTCCAGGAGACAATGTGGTTGGCGAGCCGCGGAGAGCGCCGTCCGGTCAGGTCGATCAGCGCGATTTCCGACGAGCCGCCGCCGATGTCGAACAGCACCACGCCTTGCGTGTCGCGCTCGACGAGCGAGCCGCAACCGGAAACGGCAAGGCGGGCCTCGGTCTGGCGGTCGATGATCTCGAGCTTCAGTCCGGCCTCGCGCTCGACCCGATCCAGGAACTCGACGCCGTTTGCAGCCGAACGGCAGGCTTCGGTGGCGATCAGCCTGGCTTTCCTGATCTTGCGGTTGCGCAGCTTCTCGCCGCAGATCTTGAGCGCCTCGACCGCGCGGTCCATCGCGGCCTGGCTTAGCCGGCCGCTGGCGGTCAGGCCCTCGCCCAGCCTGACGATGCGCGAGAAAGCGTCGATGACGCGGAATTGACCGTGGCGGCCGGGCACAGCGACCAGCAGCCGGCAATTGTTGGTGCCGAGGTCGAGCGCGGCGAAGACAGGCAATTCCTGCTGCGGCGGACGCTGCGGGACCACCAGCCTTTGCTCAACCGGCGAAGGCCCGATCGGAGGCTGCCTTGCCGCCGTGACGGCAGGCGCGGCATGCGGCACGGCGACGTTCTCGTCGCGCGCGAACACCTTGCGGCCGCGCTTGCGCTTGCGTCGCTTGCGCGTCTTGCCTTTCGGTTGATCGCCATGCTGGTCGGCCTGGCTTAGGCCAATCTGTCGCTGGCCGGCATGTCTTTGGTGCGCACCCGCGTGGCGGCTGAATCGCGCCGTGTGCGGGCCCGCCGATTGCGTCGGCGATGCCCCGGACATGCCCACTGCCGACGCGCCCGCGCCGGTATCGTGGTCTTCCACTTTAGTTCCTTCCGGCGCCGCGCGAACCGGTAGCGGACGCAGCAGGCACCTCGATTTGTTTCAAGTTGGCAACAGAGTAGCAGCGCAGTTCACAATCACCAAGAGCGCGAGGTCGAATTTCGCTAACGTCGCATTTTGCCAGATCACGTTGGGGCAATGTCTTGCCGGTTGAATAGCCGGCTTCAATCAGGCATGTCTGAAATGAAGGTTCGAAGGGTTGGGCAACATCAAAATCAATGAGTTGCAACGCATGATGACGACGCCATGAATTGGAGGCGCTATTTCTGGCCGGTCATAGGCATCGCGGCCGTGGCGTTCTCGCTGTGGCTGCTCATCCACGAACTGCGCGGCGTTTCGCTCGACGACGTCTGGGCCGGCATTGCCGCCATCCCGCCGCGCGGCTGGGTGCTCGCGGCCCTGAGCGCGGTCGTCGCCTATGCCTCGCTCGCCGGCTACGACCACATCGCGCTGCTGCATATCGGCAAGAAAGTATCGTGGCTGTTCGTCACGCTGTGCTCCTTCACCACTTACGCGGTGTCGCACAATATCGGCGGCTCGGTGTTTTCCGGCGCGGTCATCCGTTACCGCGCCTACGGCACGCGAGGTCTGACCGGCCAGGAGGTCGGCGTGCTGGTGGCGATCTGCTGGTTCACCTTCATCCTGTCCAGCGTTTTCCTCGGCGGCCTCGTGCTGTTGCTGGAACCCCAGATCATCGACCGTTTCACGGGCGCGCCGCATCACGGCGCCGCATTCGCCGCAGGGCTCGCCATGCTCATCCTTGCCGGCGCCTACGCCTTCGGCAGTTGGCTGCGGCTGAGACCGCTGAAGATAGGCACCTTCCAGCTGCACTATCCGGCGCTGCCGATCGTGGCGCGGCAATTGCTGATTGGGCCGGTCGAACTGCTCGGGGCCGCCGCGATCATCTATTTTGCCCTGCCCGAGATCGGCAATCCCGGCTATTTCGTGGTGCTCGGGGTGTTCATGGTGTCGTTCTCGATCGGGCTTCTGTCGCACGCGCCTGGCGCCCTCGGCGTGTTCGAATTCGTCTTCCTCACCGGGCTTTCGGACATGGATCCGGTCGGCGTGCTCGCCGCGCTTCTGGTGTTCCGCCTGTTCTATCTCATTATTCCGCTGCTGATCGGCCTTGGCGTGGTGCTCTATTTCGAGCATTCCCAATACAGCAAAGGCGAGAGCTGAGCCTTCGGCGCCTGGCGGCAGAGCCAATGCATGTCGCCCAAAGTGCGGAACGGCTTTGGGAGAACGACATGCATCGGACAAAGGCTCAAAAAGCCTGCGTTGATCTCAGCTGCGGGCTTGACTATTTTCCGATGGCGGCTACAAGGCAGCGCTCGCGGCACATGAGCCGCCCGCATCGCGCGATACCAGACGCGCCTGCTGGGGAATAGGTTAACGGTAGACCCACGGACTCTGACTCCGTTAGTCCTGGTTCGAATCCAGGTTCCCCAGCCAAACTGGATGTCCTGTGGACGACTTGGTTCCACAAGCTTCTTTCGCCGTCCCCATGTACGATTCTCCGCCGCGATTTCACGCAGGAGACGCGTCTGTTCGACCAATGCGCAGATTCGATCATAGAAGGCGTTGTCGACGCGCCGAGTTTGAACGGAGACTCAGACCCGCGCGAAGAGCGGGCATCAGCATGGCCGTTCTGCATGGCCGGAAGTCCTGCCAAGGTGGTTGACCGTGGGGGTCTGTGACCTAGCTTAGCTTCAGAATGGACCGTCCGGACTCCCCAAAAATGCGGATTGGAACGCACCGTGAGAGAACTTTTGGGATATTGACGATGGAGAGGTGCGAGTCGGCTTTTCGGGACATTGGCGGCGGGCGACAACCGGCGGCCACTGTATCTTCGAGCTTCGGTTCGAGCGCACATCTTCTGCGCCGGCATCTTCTGCTGGCGCACGACCGGGCTCCGCAACACAACAAATACACTCGCACGGCACTGCAGGGCCCGAAGCAGTGACAGCTTTGAGAGCAGCAGCAGCTTTAGCCAGCATCGGGGAGAAGACCCAAACACCGCTTCGCGAACTTGAGTTGCACCCAAGACCCCATGGGTATGACGATGCCAAATCATCTTGCCGAAATTTACACAAATAACACAGATCTCGCCATCCTGGCCGGGATTGCGATACTCGTACTGGCGGGCGTCTTTCTTGTGCTCCGGCATGCCCTTGTCGCAGTGCTGCGGAGTCGCCCGAAACCAAATGCCTACCTGAGAGAATGCAAGCCTGTTCCTCTCGAGGAGGTTCCTTGGGTCTGGGAACGCCCGATCGACCTTGCAACCGGACCTGGTTCTTCTCACGCTGTCATGTCCTCGGATGCGGATGCCCAGCCTCAGGATGCAAACTACCGTCAGTTTGGGGTGCGAATCGAGCATTTCGAGATGATCTCCGAAGCTTATGAGAGTTCGCCAGGCGACCTGCCCAATCCCTTCGCTTCCCCGACAAACAGCGCTACGGACTCACCTCCCCGTGTTCGCTGGCCTATCGGTCTTGTATCAGGCCTGGGCATCGCCACGATCTGCCTGGCCGTGTCGCTTGGCTATACGATGACGAGACAGAATTGGGTCGAAAGCGCCCCCGCCATTTCGCAGGCCCAGAATCCCTCCCAGCCCGATCTTTCGCGATCCTTCGCGGTTCCGGCGAGTGCTGCATTGGATATGGAGGGACCAGCCCAGGGCGACGGGCGTACGAATGCCGCATCGCCTGGCCCGGATCTCGCGGCTGCCAAGGCTGAAGTCGAGGCTGCTCGTGCTCAGGCATCCGCCGCGAGGAATCTGGCCGGCCAGGAGCACCGAGCTGTGGAAGAAGAGCGCGCCAGAAGCGCCTCTCTGCAGAGTGCGCTCTTGGAATCGCGCAAGCAGGTCGATGCGCTGAGGACAAGCATGGCAGCAGCCGACGACGCATACGGGGAGCGTTTGCGCAACGAACTCACGGCAGCCCGCACGTATGACGCATTGCAGCGCATTGCGGGAGATGCTCGCAGGCTGCTGGGCGAGAGCATCAACTATGTCGTTACGCAGATGCCGGCTGATCATCTGGAGCGTCAGCGAACTGAATTGATGGCCCGCGACCTATCCCAAGCGCGGGCGCAAATTTCACAGCTTCAGGCCACGGCCGCCGAGGACCGCGCCAGTGCCAAGGCCTCGCTTGCGCAAGTGAACGCATTGCTTGACGACGAGCGCCGGAAGTCGAAGGACCTTCGTGGCGACCTCGCCGCAATGGAACTGTCCAAGGCCGCGATCGCGGATAAGGCTGAGCGGGAACGAACCGGTGCAGCCACAGCGAGAGGACGGGTGGAGCAGACCGCAACCGAGACTGCCCAGACCCTCGCCCGAGAACGCGCTTCCGCAGCATCGACCCGTGAGGATCTCGATAAAGCCCGCCTGGAGCGCGAGGCGGCTGAACAGGAGCGAGCCAAGGCTGTCTCAGCAAAAGAGCGTGCCGAGCAGACCGCAGCCGAGACGGCGCAGGCTCTGACACGAGAACGCGCTTCCGCAGCATCGATCCATGAGGACCTCGATAAAGCCCGCCTCGAGCGCGACGCGGCTGAACAGGAACGAGCCAAGGCTGTCTCAGCAAAAGAGCGTGCCGAGCAGATCGCAGCCGCGACGGCGCAGGCTCTGACACGAGCACGCGCTTCCGCAGCATCGACCCGTGAGGACCTCGATAAAGCCCGCCACGAGCGTGACGCGGCTGAACAGGAACGAGCCAAGGAAGTCAAAGCAAAAGAGCGTGCCGAGCAGACCGCAGCCGAGACGGCGCAGGCTCTGACAAGAGCACGCGCTTCCGCAACATCGACCCGTGAGGACCTCGATAAAGCCCGCCTCGAGCGCGACGCGGCTGAACAGGAACGAGCCAAGGCTGTCAAAGCAAAAGAGCGTGCCGAGCAGACCGCAGCCGAGACGGCGCAGGCTCTGACACGAGAACGCGCTTCCGCAGCATCGA
>NZ_JAIUHT010000016.1:0-129800 GCF_020165255.1 Mesorhizobium sp. CA12 | reverse complement strand
CAAGGAAGCTCCTGGTCGTCCTCAACGCTATCATTCGCGACAAAACCGCATTCGCATGAACACAGTTGCCATGCCGTGACGGTTGAGAGCTACCACGGTTCAGAACGCTCACCAGCCGATCCCGCGAAACAGCTCGAACCATTCCGGATTGGTCTTCTCGATCAGCTCGACCTTCCATCGGCGAGGCCAGCGTTTTAATGACGTCTCACGTTGGATGGCATCAGCGATGTCGAAATATTCCTCGTACCAGACGAGACGCTGCACACCGTAACGGCTGGTGAAGCTGGAACCTTGGCCATTCCTGTGCTCGGGCATGCGACGCGCAAGGTCATTGGTGACGCCGATATAGATCGTGCCGCCCTTCTGGCTTGCGGTCATGTAGACGTAACCTGTCATGTCGCGATCCTATCTGGCGCCATGCCAGCCGCTATTCCGGACCGTTGCATTCTATGGCCAATGTCATGGCATGGATTCTAGGGTCTGCGCGCGTCGCTTCGCTCCTTGCTCCGCCCTAGAATGACGAAGCGCCATTTGCATCGCCCTGACTGCGAGGGGTGCTGTCCCGCCGACATCTCCGTATGTGTGCCATTGCACGCCGCCATCCACCCTCTAAACTGCTCCCACTTGCGATCTCCGGAGGCGCCATGCGCGTGATCGTGTTGGGTGGCGGCGTGGTCGGTGTCACCACGGCCTATCAGCTGCAGAAGGACGGGCACGAGGTCGTCATCCTCGAGCGGCGCGCCGAAGTCGCCGCCGAAACCAGCTGGGGCAATGCCGGCATGATCGCGCCGGGGCATTCCTTCGTCTGGTCCTCGCCCAAGGCGCCGATGATCCTGTTGAAATCACTGGTACTGAAAGACCAGGCGCTGCGCTTCAAGCTTTCGGCCGATCCGCGGCTCTACAGCTGGTCATGGCTGTTCCTGATGGAATGCACGGCCGGGAAGGCCAGGCGCAACACGCTGCTCAAGCATCGGCTGGCCGTCTATTCGCAATCCGTCCTGCACGAGGTCGTTGCCGACGAGCGGATCGAATACGACCGCAACGATCGCGGCATCCTTTATTTCTATCGCAGCCAGCAGGCGCTCGACAAAGGCGTCGAGCATATGAAGCTGCTGGAATCCGACGGCCAGCTGATCAAGGTGCTCGACCGCGACGCCATCGTCGCCCTCGATCCGGCGCTGGCTTCCGCCAAGGAAAAGATCGCCGGCGGCATCCACTGTCCGACCGACGAGACCGGCGACCCGGCGAAATTCACCCGCGCGCTGGCCGCCAAGGTCGCCGAGCGCGGCGGCGAGATCCGCACCGGCACGACCATCACCGGCATCGAGACGTCCGGCGACGATGTCGCTCAGGTGCTGACCGACAAGGGAAGCGTCAAGGGCGATGCCTATGTGCTGGCGCTCGGCTCCTACAGCCCGCTGGTCGCGAGCACCGTCGGCATCAGCCTGCCGATCTATCCGATCAAGGGCTATTCGCTGACGATTCCGATCGGCAACCGTCCGGCGCCGCCCACCATCGCCGCCATCGACGAGCACAACCTGGTCGCCGTATCGCGCTTCGGCGACCGGCTGCGCGTCACCGCTACGGCCGAGTTCGCCGGCTACGACACCAGCCACAAACCGGCCGATTTCGCCTTCATGAAAGGGGTGACCGAGGAGCTCTATCCCGAAGGTGCCGACTACGACCGCGCCGAGATGTGGGCGGGCCTCAGGCCGATGACGCCCAACAATCTGCCCGAATTCGGCCGGCGCCGTCTCAGCAATCTCTATCTCAACACCGGGCACGGCCATATCGGCTGGACCATGTCGCATGGCTCGGCCCGCATCACTGCCGACCTGATCGCCGGCCGCAAGCCGGCGATTTCGGTGGATGGACTTTTGAACTGAGAGCATGATCCCGGAGGGGATCGAGCAGGAAAGGGAATGCCATGTCTGTCAGCGCGGCCGCTACCCGCCCGCAATCGCCAAGGCCGATCGATTTGGGCGTCCTTCCGTCGGAGATCGACGGCGGCCTCGCCTCCCGCGCGGCGATCGGCTTGGCGATCCTTGCCACCGACCAGACGCTGGAGCACGAGTTTCGCGCGCTGATCCGCATTCCGGGCGTCGCCTTCTACGAGGCGCGCCTGTTCAACGACAACGACATCACGCCCGACACTTTGCGCGCCATCGGCCCGCGCATCGCGCCGACCGTCGATCTGATCCTGCCCAGCATCCCGCTCGACGTCGTCGGCTTCGGCTGCACCTCGGCCACCATGACGCTCGGCGAGGAAGCCGTCTTCGCCGAGATCCGCAAGGCGCGGCCGGGCGTCGCCTGCACCACCCCGGTCACCGGCGCTTTGGCCGCGTTCAAGGCGCTCGGCGCCAGGGGCATCGGCCTGCTGACCCCTTATGCACCCGAGATCAACCAGGGCCTGGTCCGCTATTTCACTGGCCGCGGCCTCGACATATCAGCCGTCGCCACTTTCGACCGGCGCGACGACCGCGAGGCGGCTCGCATCTCGCTTGCCTCAATCGAGGCGGCGGCCGAGACGATGGCCGCCGTGCCGGGGGTGGAAGCGATCTTCATCTCCTGCACCAGCCTGCGCGTGGCGGAAGCGGTCGCCGAGCTGGAGCGGCGCATCGGCATTCCCGTCACCTCCTCCAACCACGCCATGGCCTGGCACTGCCTGCGGCTTGCCGGCATCGATGACGTCGTGCCGGCCGGCGGCCGGTTGTTTGCGCTACCGGCTGTTTGATTGGTGCTTGGCGCATGCATTGTCTTATGTAGCGCAGGTCGACCCCCACTCCGTCTCGGCTTCGCCGAGCCACCTCTCCCCCGATCGACGGGGTAGAGGAAAGGCGCCAAGCCTTTTGCCGTCAACGCCCGTCCAGCAAGGTTCCCTTCCTTTCCCTCCGGAGGGGGGAAAGGTGGCGCTGCGAAGCAGCGACGGATTGGGGGAACCACGTGGCAATCAAGCCTTGGCCTGCAGTCGCGCCAGTCACAGAAGATGTGTGCATAGCGTAGCCACATTCTGGAGGGAGGAAACGCCAACCGCCGAGATTGCGGCCTCGAAAAGCCTGGCTTTCCTCTCCGCCATGAACATGGGTGAGAGGTGAACGCGTAGCGGCCGGAGTGGGGGGCTGGCGCTGCCATATGCGATTTACCCTGCCCACTTGGGGGTGCTATCCGCTCACCTTGAAGAAATCCACGAACGCCCTGAGCGCCGGCCGCATTTGCCGGCGGCTCGGATAATAGACGAAGAAGCCGTCGAAGGACGGGCACCAGTCCTCGAGCACGCGGATCAGCCTGCCATCGGCGAGCGGCGCCTTGACATAATCCTCGAAGACGAAGGCAAGCCCGGCGCCGTCGACTGCCGCCTGGGCGATCAGATGGTCCTCGTCGAGGATCAGCGGTCCTTCCACCGCGATCTCGATTTCCTCGCCGTCCTTCTCGAACTCCCAGCGATAGAGAATGCCGCTGGAAAAACGGAAGCGGATGCAGCGATGGCCTGCGAGATCGCGCGGATGACCTGGCTCCGGCATGGAAGCGAAATAAGAGGGCGCTGCGACCACCGCGCCGCGGATGTCGGGCCCGATCCGCACCGCGATCATGTCGCGCTGCAGGCTTTCGCCGAGCCTGACGCCGGCGTCGAAGCCGCCTTCGACGACATCGGTGAAGCGATCCTCGATGACGATCTCCAGCACGATGTCGGGATAGGCGGTGGCAAAGGCGCCGAGCCGCGGCGTCAGCACCAGATGCGCGGCGGTGCGCGGCACGCTGAGCCTGAGATTGCCGGCCGGCCGGTCGCGCGCCTCGACCGCCGTTTCCAGCGCGAGGTCGATCTCGGACAGGGCCGGCCGCAGCCGTTCCAGAAGCTGCGCGCCTTCCTCGGTCGGCGCGACGCTGCGCGTGCTGCGCGCAAGCAGCCGCACGCCGAGCCGTGCTTCCAGACTCGACACCGCATGGCTCACCGCCGACGGCGCGATGCCGAGTTCGCGGGCGGCCCCGCGGAAGCTGGCGCATTGGGCGACCGCGGCCAGCACGGCGAGTTGCGAGAGGTTCGTCCGATTCATCGTTCTATTTTATAGAGCAACCCGTACAAAAGAGAAAGAATTATCGAACGAATCGCAAGGCGCTATCTCTCCCCCATCGCAACAAGGAGATGCGCCATGAAAACCCGCAAACTTGGAACTGAACTCGAAGTCTTCCCCGTTGGCCTCGGCTGCATGGGCATGAGCTTCGGCTATGGTGGCCAGCCGGAGGCGGAAGCGATCGCCACGCTGCGCCGCGCCGTCGAGATCGGCGTGACCTTCTTCGATACGGCCGAAGTCTATGGTCCATACGAGAACGAGATCCTGCTCGGCAAGGCGCTGAAGCCAGTGCGCGACAAGGTGACGATCGCCACCAAATTCGGCTTCAAGATTTCCGAGCACGGCGAGGGCACCGACCGCATGGTCGGCGTCGACAGCCGCCCCGAGCACGTCAAGGCGGTGGCCGAGGCTTCGTTGAAGCGGCTCAACACCGACGTGATCGACCTCTATTACCAGCACCGCGTCGATCCGAACGTGCCGATCGAGGACACGGTCGGCGCCATGGCGGAATTGGTGCGCGAAGGCAAGGTTCGGGCGCTGGGTCTATCGGAGGTGAGCGGCACGACGCTGCGCCGGGCGCATGCCGTGCACCCGATCGCCGCGGTGCAGAGCGAATATTCGCTGTGGAGCCGCGATCCCGAGGATGAGGTGTTCGACGTCTGCCGCGAGCTCGGCATCGGCTTCGTCCCCTACAGCCCGCTCGGCCGCGGCTTGCTCACCGGCGCGATCGCCAAGCCGGACGCGCTCGGCGCCGGCGACTGGCGCCTCACTCTGCCGCGCTTCCAGGCCGAGGCGATGGAAGCCAACAACGCGGTCATCGCAGTGCTGGAGAAGATGGCGGCGCAGAAGGGCGTGACAGCGGCGCAGCTGGCGCTCGCCTGGGTGCTGCACCAGGGCGATTTCATCGTCCCGATCCCCGGCGCCAGGAAGATACGCCACCTTGAGCAGAACACGGCCGCGGCGAATATCGGGCTGAGCGCGGCCGAGGTCGCGGCGATCGGTGATGCGCTGTCGCCCGACAAGGTGGTCGGCAAGCGCTATACGGAGGAACTGCTGGCGCTGGTGAACGGGTGAGCGACAATGGAAGGGGCGCTTCGGCGCCCCCCTACCACGGCACCACCTCGATCTCCGGCCAATACTCCTGCGCCCTTCTCCCCTTCGCCTCGTGCGTCCGCTGGTTGTCCAGCACCCGGTTCGGCGTGATGCGAAACGAAAAAAGATCGTCGAGGCCGAACGGTGCCACCAGCTCCAAAGCTCCGTCGGCGTCGTACCGCACCCCGACCGCATGCGTCTTCGACGCGAAATAGCTCACCGACTCGCTGGCGCTCGCATAACGCGGGCACTCCTGCCCGAACTTCACCGGATACCACAAATGCACCCGCGCCTGGTTGCGCACCTCGACCGGCAGCGCCATCCCCGCGAAATGCTCTGCCGCCCGGCGGATCACCGCATCCTCGGCCTCGTAGGACAAGTCGGCGTCGTCGAAATAGAACAGGTCGACATCCTTGATGCCGTAGCCCGGCGGCTTGCCGGTCAGGTGGTTCCAGACGCTGTTGTAGAGCGCGCCGGAAACCACCAGCCAGTCGGGAAGCGCAAGCTCGCGCACACGCGCCAGCGTTTCATCCAGCAGCGGATCGGCCGCGATGATGGCCAGGAAGGCCGCGCGCTGTTCCTCGAAGGGGAGGCCGGAATAGCGGAGATGGTGCATCGCCCTTTGGAGAGCGATTCGCCATCTCTGCGCAATGCCTTACGCCCTCAGCACGCCGCCCGTCTGCTTGTTGACGTTCTCGACGATGCGTCTTGCGAGCGCCTCGAAATCCTCGTCGGTCAACGTCTTTTCGACAGGCTGGATCGACACCTCGATGGCGATCGACTTCTTGGCCGCCCCCAGCGAGGCGCCTTCGAAGACGTCGAACACCGAAACGCCGGTGACCAGCTTCTTGTCGGCCGCCAAAGCTGCCCGCACCAGCGTGCCGGCCTCGACCGTCTTGTCGACGACGAAGGCGAAGTCGCGCTTCACCGCCTGGAACGGCGACAGCTCCAGCTTCGGCTTGGTGCGCGTCGGCTTGGCCTTCGGCTCCGGCACGGCGTCGACGAAAACCTCGAAGCCGCAGATCGGACCTGACGCGTCCAGGCCGTCCAGCGTCCTCGGATGGAACTCGCCGAAAGTGCCGAGCACCGTCTTTGGCCCGAGCTTGATCGTGCCGGAGCGTCCCGGATGATACCAAGCCGGGCCGCCGTGCTCGATCTGCAGCCGGTCGACCGGCGCGCCGCAGGCCTCGAGCGCCGCGATCGCGTCCGCCTTGGCGTCGAACACGCCCACCGGCCCGGCATTGCCGGACCAGCTGCGGCCCGAGCCGTCGAGCTTGGCGGTGCCGCGCCGCACGCCGGCGGCGACGCGCCGCTGCTGGTCGGCGCCATCGCCTTCATAGGTGCCCGAAACCTCGAACAGCGCCACATCGCCGATGCCCTTATCGGCATTGCGCTGCGCGGCCGCGATCAGCCCCGGCAGCAGCGACGGCCGCATGTCGGACATGTCCGCGGCGATCGGGTTGGCGAGCTTGAGCGCCGTCTGGCCGCCGCCGAACAGCTCTGCATGCCTGGCGGGGATGAACGACCAGGTGACGGCCTCCATCATGCCGCGCACGGCGAGCGCGCGCTTGGCGGCGCGGGTGCGCACCTGCAGCGTGGTCAGGATCTTGCCGTTGACGGCGTCATGCGAGGTAAGCGGCTGGGCCAAGATGTTGTCGACGCCATGGATGCGCATCACCTCCTCGACCAGGTCGGCCTTGCCGTCGACATCCGGCCGCCAGGACGGCACCTCCACCTTGACGACGTCGCTCAATCCTTTCGGCTCGAAGCCGAGCCGGGTTAGGATGCCAAGGGCTTCCTCTCTCGGCACCTCGATGCCGGTCAGCCGTTTCACTTCCGACAGCGGGAAGGAGACGATCTTCGGCTTGTGGCCGGCATAGCCGGCAACCTCGATTTCAGAAGGCGTGCCGCCGCAGAAATCGAGCACCAGCTTGATCGCCAGCTCGACGCCCGGCACCATGAATTCGGGATCGACGCCGCGCTCGAAGCGGTAGCGCGCGTCGGTGATGATGCCGAGGGCGCGGCCGGTGCGGGCCGTGGCGATCGGATCCCAGAGCGCCGATTCGATCAGCACGTCGGTGGTGTTCTCGTCGCAGCCCGAATGCTCGCCGCCCATGATGCCGGCGATCGATTCCACGCCATTGTCGTCGGCGATCACGCACATTTCCGGCGTCAGCGTGTATTCGCGGCCGTCCAGAGCCAGCACCTTCTCGCCGTCCTTGGCGCGCCGCACCACGAGGTTGCCGGCGACCTTGGTGGCATCGAAGACATGCAGAGGCCGCCCGCGGTCGAAGGTGACATAGTTGGTGATGTCGACCAGCGCGCTGATCGGCCTGAGCCCGATGGCGATCAGCCGCTGCTGCAGCCATTTCGGCGACGGGCCGTTCTTGACGCCCTTCACCAGTGCCAGCGCGAAGCCGGGGCAGAGCTCGGGCGCCTCGATCTTCACCTTGACCGGGCACAGGCCTTCGCCGGCATGCGGCATGATCCCGCCGCCGGTGAGCCGGCCAAGTCCGCTCGCCGCGAGGTCGCGCGCGATGCCGTAGACGCTGGTCGCGTCCGGACGGTTCGGCGTCAGGTTGATCTCGATGACCGGATCGTCGAGATGCGCGTAGGCAGCGAAGCTGGTGCCGACCGGCGCATCCTCAGGCAAATCGATGATGCCGTTATGCTCGTCTGAGATTTCCAGCTCACGCTCCGAGCACATCATGCCGTGGCTCTCGACGCCGCGGATCTTGCCGACCGAGAGCGTCACGTCGATGCCGGGAACATAGGTGCCGGGCGCCGCGAAGGCGCCGATCATGCCTGCGCGGGCATTGGGCGCGCCGCACACCACCTGCACCGGTGGCTTGCCGTCGCCGGTGTCGACGGTCAGCACGCGCAGCCGGTCGGCGTCCGGATGCTGGACTGCCGTCAACACTTTGGCGATGACGAAGGGTTTCAGGCCGGCCTTGTCATCGACATGCTCGACTTCGAGACCGATCGCGGTCAGCCGCTCGACAATCTCGGCAAGCGAGGCGTCGGTCTCGAGATGGTCCTTGAGCCAGGAGAGGGTGAATTTCATGACTGTGTTTCCGAGGGTCTTTGTTCTTCGGGCCGGGGCACGCTGGTCTTCAGCTCGCGCGGCAGCGCATCGGGCATGTGCAGGAAGGGCAGCTGCTCGCGCACATGCGCATGCACGGTCGGCCTGAAATAGGCCGGCATGTCCATGGCGCCGAGCATGAAATAGATCTGGTTGTCGAGCCGCTGATCGAGATAGGCGATCGGCGAGCCGCAGATGCCGCAGAACGTGCGCTCCACCGGGCCGTTGCGATAGCTTTTCAGCGATTTGCCGTTGAGCGCGACCTGATCGGCCATGAAGCCGACAAAGGCCGACACCGGCGCGCCGCTGGCGCGCCGGCAATCGCCGCAATGGCAATAGCTGATGTGGTGCGGCTCGGCCGAGGCCTCGAACCGCACCGCGCCGCAGCGACAGCCCCCGGTGTGGGGTGCGGTCATGTCGACAGCCCCCCCAACAGCGTCGGCAGGTCGAGCGGCCGGAAGCCGTAATGCGACAGCCAGCGCACGTCGGCGTCGAAGAAGGCGCGCAGGTCCGGCATGCCGTATTTCAGCATGGCGATGCGGTCGATGCCCATGCCCCAGGCAAAGCCCTGATATTCGTCGGGATCGAGCCCGCCGGCGCGCAGCACGTTGGGATGCACCATGCCGCAGCCCAGTATCTCCATCCAGTCGGAGCCTTCGCCGAAGCGCACTTCACCCGGACGCGAGCGATCGCACTGGATATCGACCTCGAGACTGGGCTCGGTGAACGGGAAGAAGGACGGACGGAAGCGCATCTTGACCGACGGCACCTCGAAGAAGGCCTTGCAGAACTCCTCCAGCACCCACTTCATGTTGGCGACGTTGGCTGATTTGTCGACCACCAACCCCTCGACCTGATGGAACATCGGCGAGTGCGTGGCGTCGGAATCCTGCCGGTAGGTCTTGCCGGGGATGACGATGCGGATCGGCGGCTTCTGCTTCTCCATGGTGCGGATCTGCACGGGCGAGGTGTGGGTGCGCAACAGCTTGCGCTCACCCTTCTCGTCCGGCTGGAAGAAGAAGGTGTCGTGCATCTCGCGCGCCGGATGTCCCTCGGGAAAATTCAGCGCCGTGAAATTGTAATAGTCGGTCTCGATATCGGGGCCTTCGGCGATGGCGAAGCCGAGATCGCCGAAGATCGCCGCGATCTCGTCGATCACCTGGCTGATCGGATGAATGCGGCCGCGCTCGGCCGGCGATTGGCGAACGGGGAGCGTGACGTCGACCTTCTCAGCCGCGAGCCGGGCCGCGATCGCCACATCCTTCAGTTCCGCCTTGCGCTGGGTGAGCGCTTCGGTGACGCGGTTCTTCAGGCCGTTGATCGCCGGCCCCTTCACCTGGCGCTCCTCGGCGCTCATTGCGCCCAGCGTCTTCAGCATTTCGGAGACGGAACCCTTCTTGCCCAGCGCCGAGACGCGCACCGCCTCGATCGCGGCCTCATCCGCCGCCGCCGCGATTTCGGCGAGCAACGAGCCTTCCAGGGCTTCAAGATTTCCAGCGGTGGCGTTCACGGCGAAGCTCTCTCGATCGGGCGACTGTCACCATTTCGGTTTCGTCGTCGCCATTTTTGGTTACATCAGGCATAAGAAAAACCCGCGCCAGCCGTGCCAGCGCGGGTTCCCCAAATCAGAATTGCGTATGCTTGGGAAGCGCTGGCTTAGGCGACAGCGCTCTCAAAAGCATTCGGCGTGGTGTTCTTCAGATATTCGAGCGCGACCTTGGCCTTTGCGACCAGCGCGGCGAAAGCCTGCGGCTCGTGGATGGCCATGTCCGAAAGGACCTTGCGATCGATTTCGATGCCGGCCTTGTTGAGGCCGTCGATGAAACGGCCATAGGTCAGGCCATGCTCGTGGGTCGCGGCGTTGATGCGCTGGATCCACAGCGCGCGGAACGAGCGCTTGCGGTTCTTGCGGTCGCGGTAGGCGTATTGCAGCGACTTCTCCACCGCCTGCTTGGCGATGCGGATGGTGTTCTTGCGGCGACCGTAGAAACCCTTGGCGGCCTTCAAAACCTTCTTGTGCTTGGCGTGGGCGGTAACGCCTCTCTTTACGCGTGCCATGTCATGATCTCCTTAAAAGCAATTCCAGGAAAAGTGTTCAGCGGTTTTCCGTTCGGAATTGCGTAAAAACAAAAGTGGTTCCAAGCCGAGGGATTAGAGGCCGTTCGGCAGAAAATTCTTGATGACCTTCTTGCCGTCCGGTTCAGCCAGAACCATCGTGCCGCGGGCATCGCGAATGAACTTGTTGGAACGCTTGATCATGCCGTGGCGCTTGCCGGCGGCAGCCGACAGCACCTTGCCGGTGGCAGTAATCTTGAACCGCTTCTTGGCGGCCGATTTGGTCTTCATCTTGGGCATTTTGCTACTCCGTATTGGTGGCGCACCATCGCGCTTCTTGTCTCGCTTCGGGCCGACCAAAGCCCGAAAAGCAAATGAAACCGCCACGGCATGCCCTGCCGGGCGGTTTTCTTGGAACGGCGGTCCTATAGATCAAAGATGGCCGGCGTGCAACACCTGAAGCCGTGCGACGCGCTGTCCTCGCCGTGCGCCGGCGGGAACGGTTGAGATTCAGGTCAGGCCGAGTCGAAAATGGTGGCTTCCGAGAACCGGAGCGGAGCGTACTTAAAGTACGTGAGCACCGGAAGCGCAGGAAGCCGCCATTTGCAGGCCGGCCTGACCTGAAGATCACCGTTCCTAAGGCAGCGTGAACCACACCGGCAGCATCCCCGACTGCTGCATGCCGTCGATCAGCTCAAAGGCGGGCAGCGCCACCAGGAACACCAGGCCGTCGAGCAGCGTGTTCAAGAGCAGGCGCGGCCTGAAGCTGCCGGTATCGCCTTCCTGGTAGAGCGCAAGGTTCGGGAAGAACCGCGGCACTTTGGCCAGATAGGCCTGGTAGGGTGCGCCGAGCAGTTCCTTCAGGTAACGCTCCTCGCGCAGGATGACGATGTGGAAGGCGCCGGCGCAGAGCAGCGAGAACAGGATGATGCCGCTGAACGAGCCGATCTGCGCCCCGACCCCGGCGGCAGCCAGGGTCGAAAACAAATAGAGCGGGTTACGGGTGATCGAATAGGGTCCGCCGGTGACCACCTCGGCCGATTTGCGCCCGCCGATATAAAGCGTCGACCACAGCCGCCCGACAATGCCGAGAAAGATCAAAAGCACGCCGAACATCTCGATCGACTCGTGCACGGACGTGTCCGGGGGAAAGGAAGACTGGCCGAACAGAAGCGCGCAGAACAGCACCACGATCAGCACCGCCAGCACGATCCGGCGCATGTGCTGGTAGCCGCCCAACCCCTCAGTCTGGTTGTCGGCTGAGACCTTCACTTCATCGACCATGACCCATCCGATCGTCGATTGGTTCGCGATCGGGTTGAAAACAGGCGCCCCGCCGATCGTCGGGACGCCGTGCCCGGCAATTCGGGCGGATTTTAGAGCGGGATACAAAGAGCCCGGCAACTCTCGAAACCGTGATGGACGCGACGCTTTGGCGGCCGCGCCATCCCTGGTCAGCGCGGCGCCAGAACCATCATCATCTGGCGGCCTTCGAGCTTCGGCTCCGCCTCGACCTTGGCGATCGTCGCAACTTCCTCGCGCACCTTGTTCAGAAGCTGCATGCCGAGTTCCATATGCGCCATCTCGCGGCCGCGGAAGCGCAGCGTCAGCTTGACCTTGTCGCCTTCCTCGAAGAAGCGCCGCACGGCCTTCATCTTGGTCTCGTAGTCATGGCTGTCGATGTTCGGGCGCATCTTGATCTCCTTGATCTCGATGACCTTCTGGTTCTTGCGCGCTTCGGCCGCCTTCTTCTGGTTGGCGTATTTCAGCTTGCCGAGATCGAGGATCTTGACGACGGGCGGCACCGCATTGGGCGATATCTCGACGAGATCGAGCCCGGCCTCTTCGGCCAGCAGCAATGCGTCGTTGATGGAAACATCGCCGCGGTTCTGGCCGTCGGCGTCGATAAGCTGGACCCGGGGCACCCGGATGTCTCGGTTGGAGCGCGGCCCGTCCTTGGTGGGTGCCGCTGCTTTGAAAGGTCTGCGAATGGTCGTGGTCTCCTCGGCCGTTTCGTTCTGGGTTCTTTAGACAAAAGTAGGTGGACGCGCCTATGTGGGAAGCGCGGGGCGTGAGTCAATAGCATAGCCGCGCCGCAAAATCACCTGCTGCCTGGTAATTGTCTGCACCAAGCAAAAGAAACGCCGCGAGCACTTTTCGTTGAACCACCGCCTGTGCCAAAAGACCGGCGGGAAGGACAAGCTCATGGCCGCCAGCGCTCCGGTTTTCATCGATGTGGACGGGTCGGGCATCGCCGTCAGGCAGATGCCGGGCGCGGCGCCCGGCGTGGTCTGGCTCGGCGGCTACAAGTCCGACATGCAGGGCACGAAGGCGCAGACGCTTGCCGCCTGGGCTGCGAGCGAAGGCCACGCCTGTCTGCGCCACGACTATTCTGGCCATGGCGAGTCGGGCGGCGAATTCGCCGACGGCACGATCTCGAAGTGGTTGGCCGAGAGCCTCGCCGTCTTTCGCCGGTTCAGCAAGGGCAAGCAGGTATTGGTCGGCTCCTCGATGGGGGCGTGGATCGCGTTGCGCATGGCGCAGGAACTGCGCAAGGCGGGCGACACGAGGGTTGCTGGCCTGGTGCTGCTCGCCCCGGCGCCTGATTTCACCGTCGAGCTGATCGAGCCGGTGCTGACCGACGCGCAGCGGCAGGATCTGAGGGAAAAAGGCTTCTTCGCCGAGCCGTCCGACTATTCGGACGAGCCTTATATCTACACGCGCGCGCTGATCGAGGACGGCCGCGCCAATCGGGTGATGACCGGGCCGATCGACACCCATTGCCCGGTGCACATCCTGCAGGGCCTGGCCGATCCGGACGTGCCGTCCGGCCATGCCTTGAAGCTCGCATCCATGCTGCCCGCCGACGATGTGACGCTGTCGCTGATCCCGGACGGCGATCATCGCCTGTCCCGTCCCGAGGATCTCGACATGCTCAAGCGGGCCGTCGGCGACATGGTCAAGCGGGCGGCCGAATAATGCGCATCTCCATCCCGATATCCGCCTTCGTCGCGGCGATCGTCGGCTTCGGCGGCACGCTGGCCCTGGTCATTGCCGCCGCCAAGGCGGTCGGCGCCACGCAGATCGAGACCGCGAGCGGCGTGACGGCGATCTGCCTGGCCATGGTCGTTGAGTGTCTGTGGTTGTCCTGGCGCACCAAGATGCCGGTCATCACCGCCTGGTCGACGCCCGGCTTGGCGCTGATCGCGGCCTCCAGCGGATTTACGATGCCGCAGGCCGTCGGCGCCTTCATGGTCACCGGCGTCCTTCTGGTCGCCACCGGCCTGTTCAAGCCGTTGACCAGGCTGATCGCGAAAATCCCGGCCTCGGTCGCGTCCGGCATGCTGGCCGGCATCCTGGTCAGCTTCGCCGTCAATGCGGTGAAGGCTATTCCGGCCGACCCTTGGCTGATCCTGCCGCTGATCGCCGCCTTCTTCGTCATCCGCCTGTTCAATCCGGCTCTGTCGGTGCTGGTGGTGCTGATCGGCGGCGGCCTCGCCGCTTTCCTCACCGGCCGCGTCGGCAGCCTGCCGGCGCCGGAACTGTCGACGTTGACATTGATTGCGCCGCAATTCACCGCATCGGCGATCATCGGCCTTGCCCTGCCGCTCTATCTGGTCACCATGGCCTCGCAGAACCTTTCCGGTCTCGCAGTGCTGCGCGCCGCGGGCTATCATCCGGAGCCTGGTCCGCTGATCGGCGTCACCGGTCTGTTTTCGCTGCTCTCGGCGCCGTTTGGCGCCGCGACCACCAATCTTGCAGCGATCTCGGCCGCAATCTGCACCGGCCCCGATGTCCATCCCGACCCGGCCGAACGCTGGAAGACCGGCCCGTTCTACGCGCTCGCTTATCTGGTCTTCGCGATCTTCGGCGCCTCGCTGGTGGCGATCTTCGCCGTCCTGCCGCAAAGCCTGATCGTGCTGGTCGCGGGGCTCGCCTTGACAGCGCCCTTGGCCAACGCGCTGTCGATCGCGCTGAAGGACGAGGCCGAACGCATGCCGGCCACCGTCACCTTCGCCGCGACGGCTTCGGGACTCACGCTCTTCGGCGTCGGCGCGGCATTTTGGGGGCTGGTCGCCGGAATGGCGGTGCTTTTCCTCGAGAAGCTCAAAAAGCGATAATCATTTCAGGTGCTTCGCCGGTTTTGGCGGGGTTTGTCTTGAATCGCCGATTTCGCCTTCCCATTTCGATTCCACGCAGCCGGTTTGGCTGTCTCCAATGGAAGGATTGGGAGAAAATGAACACAAGTGCATTGATCCGTCCGGCCTGGACGCCGGCCACCATCGCGCTGATGGTCATCGGCTTCATGGTGTTCTGGCCGCTCGGCTTCGCCATGCTCGCCTACATCATCTGGGGCGATCGGTTGGAAGGCTTCAAGCGCGACGTCAACCGCGCCACGGACGGCATCTTCGCCGGTTGCCGTCGTCGCTCCGAGAAGGCGGCCCGCTGGGGCCACGGCTCGGCCCGCACCGGCAACGTCGCCTTCGACGATTGGCGCGAGAAGGAGCTGGAGCGCCTCGCCGAGGAGCGCCGCAAGCTCGACGAGATGCTCTCCGAGTTCGACGAGTACGCCCGCGAACTGCGCCGCGCCAAGGACCAGGAAGAGTTCGATCGCTTCATGGCCAACCGCAACAAGTCGACCGCGCCGAGCTCGACCGGCTCGAGCGACAAGGCGGGTCCGGAGGGCGGCAAAGGCACCAACCTGCTCGACGACTGAGATCCGGCGACACGTCTCGGTATGATATGCGGCGTCGCGTTTAGCGGCGCCGTTTCTTTTTTGTTCTCTATGTAGCTTCCCTCCACTGGCCGTTTTTTTCGAATCGCGTATCGTCCAGCCATGACCCTCGGCTTCCTTCGCAACCTGACCAAGCCAAAGCCCACGCCTGTCGTCGAGCGCGAGCATTGCGTCGCCGGCCGCACGCTGCCGCTCAAGATCGTTGAGAGCGCCAGGGCTCGGCGGCTTACGCTGCGCATCGATTCCGGCGGCCAGGGCCTGCGCGTCACCGTGCCGCCCGGCCTGCGCCGCGGCGAGGTGGAGAAATTCCTCGACCGCCATCAGGACTGGCTGGAGCAGCGGCTGGCCAAGGTGCCGACGAGGCCGCAGGTGCGCCCGGGCATCCGGATCCCGATCCGCGGCGTGCCGCACCGCATCGTGCACGAGCCTTCGAGGCGCGGCACCGTCACCGTCGCGCGCGACGATCGCGGCCCGCTCCTGATCATCCACGGCGAGCGCATCCATTTGCCGCGCCGCATCGCCGACTATCTCAAGCGCGAGGCCAAGAAGGAGATCGAGAAGCTGGTGGTCAAGCACACCGAAACGATCGGCAAGCGCGCCAAGGCGATAAGGTACAAAGATACCTCCAGCCGCTGGGGGTCATGCACCTCGGAGGGCAATCTCTCCTTCTCGTGGCGCATCATGATGGCACCGCCGGCGGTGATAAACTACCTGGTGGCGCATGAGGTGGCGCATCTCAAGGAGATGAACCACGGCCCGAAATTCTGGAAGCTGTGCGAAAAACTCTGCCCGGATACCGACCGCTGCAAGGACTGGCTGAAGCGCAACGGCGGGGCCCTGCAAGCGATTGTTTTTGAGTAACTCCTCTGATGTTGCGCGCGGATGCGCGCGCAACATCTAGACGCCGAGTTCCTTCGCGCCCCCCTCTGCCCTGCCGGGCATCTCCCCCACAATGGGGGGAGATCAGCAGCTCGGGCCCCTCGCTCTTTCTGTAATGTTGGTGATTGGCGAAAGCCGGCGTGAAATCCAATCTCCCCCCTCGTGGGGGAGATGTCCGGCAGGACAGAGGGGGGCGCTGTCCCGCCGACGCTTGCCGGGTTCACGGCATAAGCAGTTCAATCGTCATTCGCCGCGTTCAGCTCCTCCGGCCGCAGTCCTTCCTCGGAGTGCGGCCACGGCAAAAAATCCCGGTCGAACGTATCGCTGCCGAAATATTCCAGCGCGCGGTGCGCCTCGGCGCCGTTGAAGGCGGCCTTGTCCATCAGATGCACGATCACCTCGCGCGCCTGCGCGATCTTCTGCTTCAGTTCGGCGACGGTCCGGTCGGCCATGATTATTCTGCTCCCGCCTGTGGTTCCTATATGAAGGTAGTGTTTTCCGCCGGACCGGCAACAGCATGCTTTTTCTCGACTCTTTTCCCGTTTCGTGCCAAGCCCGCGCCATGACGCTCGACATCAAGATCTGCGGATTGAAGACCGACGCCGCGATGGCCGCCGCGCTTGCCGGCGGCGCCAGCCATGTCGGCTTTATTTTCTTCGCCAAGAGTCCGCGTTATGTCGAGCCCGCCGAGGCCGGCCGTTTGCGTCAGGCGGCGCGCGGCAAGGCCCTGGCGGCAGCCGTCAGCGTCGACGCCGATGATGGCTTTCTCGACGAGATCGTCGCGAAAATGCAGCCCGACATGCTGCAATTGCATGGTTCGGAAACGCCTGAGCGCGTGGCCGAGATCAAGGCGCGTTACGGCCTGCCGGTGATGAAGGCGCTGCCCATCAGCGAGGCGGCGGATCTCGACCGCATAAAACCCTTCATCGGCATCGCCGATCGCTTCCTTCTGGATTCCAAGCCGCCGAAGGGGTCGCAATTGCCTGGCGGCAACGGCGTCGCCTTCGACTGGCGCATCCTTGCCGGCCTTGACGCCGGGCTCGAATACATGCTTTCCGGTGGGCTCAACGCCGCCAATATCGGCGATGCCCTGAGACAGGCCGACCCGCCCGGAATAGACGTTTCGTCCGGTGTGGAAAGCGCTCCGGGCGTCAAGGATCCGGCGCTGATCGAGCAGTTTTTCCGGGCCGTCAGGGCCGCGCGCGACGACCGCGCCGCCTGAATACAATTCACATCAGGAGATCGGCGATGAACAAGCCGGCAATGCCCAATTCTTTCCGCACCGGGCCCGACGAGCAGGGCATGTTCGGCATTTTCGGCGGCCGCTTCGTCGCCGAGACGCTGATGCCGCTGATCCTCGATCTGGAAGAGCAGTGGAACAAGGCCAAGACCGATCCCGAGTTCAAGGCCGAGCTGCAGAACCTGTCGACCCATTATGCCGGGCGGCCGTCAAAACTCTATTTCGCCGAGGGCCTGACGAAACATCTCGGCGGCGCCAAGGTCTATTTCAAGCGCGAGGACCTCAACCACACCGGCTCGCACAAGATCAACAATTGCCTCGGCCAGATCCTGCTCGCCAAGCGCATGGGCAAGAAGCGCATTATCGCCGAGACCGGCGCCGGCCAGCATGGCGTCGCCTCGGCCACCGTCGCCGCGCGCTTCGGCTATCCTTGCGTCGTGTACATGGGCGCCACCGACGTCGCCCGCCAGAGCCCGAACGTCTTCCGCATGAAGCTGCTCGGCGCCGAAGTGCGGCCGGTCACCGCCGGCCATGGCACGCTCAAGGATGCCATGAACGAGGCCCTGCGCGATTGGGTCACCAATGTCGAGGACACCTATTACCTGATCGGCACCGCCGCCGGCCCGCACCCCTATCCGGAGCTGGTGCGCGACTTCCAGTCGGTGATCGGCACGGAAGCCCGCGCCCAGATGCTGGAGCAGGAGGGCCGGCTGCCGGACGTCATCATTGCCGCCGTCGGCGGCGGGTCCAACGCCATCGGCCTGTTCCATCCCTTCCTCGACGACAAGGATGTGCGCATCATCGGCATCGAAGCCGGCGGCCGAGGCCTTGACGGCATCGAGCATTGCGCCTCGATGAGTGCCGGCAAGCCCGGCGTGCTGCACGGCAACCGCACCTATCTGTTGCAGAACTCGGACGGCCAGATCCTCGACGGTCATTCGATCTCGGCCGGCCTCGACTATCCCGGCGTCGGTCCCGAGCACTCCTGGCTGCGCGATTCCGGCCGCGTCCAGTACGAACCAATCCTCGACGACGAGGCGCTGGAAGCCTTCCAGCTCACCACCCGGGTCGAAGGCATCATTCCGGCGCTGGAATCGGCGCATGCCATCGCCCATGCGATGAAGATCGTGCCCACAATGGACAAGGACCAGATCGTCATCGTCAACCTGTCCGGCCGCGGCGACAAGGATGTGCACACGGTGGCGAACATGCTGGGCATGGAGATCTGACAATGACCACCCGGATCGATCGCCGCATGGCAAAGCTCAAAGCCGAAGGCCGCCCGGCTTTGGTCACCTATTTCATGGGCGGCGACCCCGATTACGACACCTCGCTGTCGATCATGAAGGCGCTGCCGATCGCCGGCGCCGACATTATCGAGATGGGAATGCCCTTCTCCGACCCGATGGCCGACGGCCCGGCGATCCAGGCCGCCGGCCTGCGCGCGCTGAAGGGCGGCCAGACCCTGGTCAAGACGCTGAAGCTGGCGGCCGACTTCCGCGCCGGCGACGACGAGACGCCGATCGTGCTGATGGGCTACTACAATCCGATCTACATCTATGGCGTCGACCGCTTCCTCGCCGACGCCAAGGCGAGCGGCATCGACGGACTGATCGTCGTCGACCTGCCGCCGGAGATGGACGAGGAGCTTTGCATTCCGGCGCTGAAGGCCGGCGTCAACTTCATCCGCCTGGCGACGCCGACCACCGACGACAAGCGCCTGCCCAAGGTTTTGGAAAACACCTCCGGCTTCGTCTACTACGTCTCGATGACCGGCATCACCGGCTCGGCGTTGGCCGACACGGGCAAGGTAGCCGCGGCTGTCAACCGCATCAAGGGCCACACCGACCTGCCGGTCTGCGTCGGCTTCGGCGTCAAGACCGCTGAGCAGGCGCGTGTGATCGGCGCCAATGCCGACGGCGTCGTCGTCGGCACCGCGATTGTCAATGCGGTCGCCAATGTGCTCGGCCCCAAGGGCGACAAAACAGCCGATCCGGCGGAAGCCGTCGCCACTTTGGTCAGCGGTCTTGCCCAGGGCGTCCGCTCGGCCCGCCTTGCTGCTGCCGAATAGCCCGACTATTTGTTCTTGAGCAAATTCCGGCCGGAAACCGCCACAGACTTTCCCTGGAATTGCTTGAAGTCCTTTCCAGGACAGGAGCCGAAGCCATGAATTGGATCACCAATTACGTCCGCCCGAAGATCAATTCGATGCTCGGCCGGCGCACCGACATGCCGGAAAACCTCTGGATCAAGGATCCCGAGACCGGCGAGATGGTCTTCCACAAGGATCTCGAATCCAACCAGTTCGTCATCCCGGCTTCCGGCCACCACATGAAAATCTCGGCCAAGGAGCGGCTGAAATATTTCTTCGACGACGGCAAATACGACGTGCTGGAAAACCCGAAGGTCGTCCAGGACCCGCTGAAGTTCCGCGACGAGAAGCGCTACACCGACCGCCTGAAGGAGGCCAAGGCCAAGACCAACCTCGAGGATGCGATCCTCAACGGGGCCGGCACCATCGACGGGCTGCCGGTCATCGTCACCGTGCAGGACTTCGCCTTCATGGGCGGCTCGCTCGGCATGGCCGCCGGCGAAGCCATCGTGCATGCTTTCGAGGTCGCGCTGCAGCGCAAGCGGCCGCTGATCCTGTTCGCCGCTTCCGGCGGCGCCCGCATGCAGGAAGGCATCCTGTCGCTGATGCAATTGCCACGCACCACGATCGGCGTCGACCGGCTGAAGGAAGCCGGCCTGCCCTATATCGTGGTGCTGACCAACCCGACCACCGGCGGCGTCACCGCCTCCTACGCCATGCTGGGCGACGTCCATATCGCCGAGCCCGGGGCGCTGATCGGCTTTGCCGGCCCGCGCGTCATCGAGCAGACCATCCGCGAAAAACTGCCCGATGGTTTCCAGCGCGCGGAGTATCTGATGGAACACGGCATGGTCGACATGGTCGTGTCGCGCCTCGAGATGCGCCGGACCATTTCCCGTCTCTTGAAGATGCTGCTCAAGATGCCGGAGGCCGAGAAGCCGCTGGAGCCGGAGATCCTGCCGCCGGCGGTGGTCAATGCCGAGGCGCGCCCGCAAGCCTGACGCGATGTCGGCCTGAAGCGATATATCGGCTTGGCGCGACATCGCTCGCCGCGAACCGCGAGTTGCGCCGCCTGTTGCGTGCTGTAGCCTCTGATTTGCGCACGGCTCGTTTCGAACCGATTCTCGGTTTCGGGAACCGCCCGCCAAAGCAATTCCAGGAAAAGTGTGGAACGGTTTTCCGTTCGGAATTGCGCCAACAAAAAGAGAGAGCGGTTCTGCATTCCATGAGATGATGAACCGCTCTAGGATTCCATCATGACAACGCTTTCCGCCGAACGCGAAATCGAACATCTGATGAGGCTGCATCCGAAAGGCTTCGACCTTTCGCTGGACCGCGTCACGGGGCTTCTCGAGCGCCTCGGCAATCCACAGGACCGGCTGCCGCCGGTCATCCACATCGCCGGCACCAACGGCAAGGGCTCCTGCGCCGCCTTCGCGCGCGCGCTGCTGGAGGCCGCCGGCCACCTTGTCCACGTCCACACCTCGCCGCATCTGGTGAACTGGCATGAGCGCTACCGGCTGGCGGCCGAAGGCGGCGGCAAGCTCGTCGACGACGATATTTTCGCCGAGGCCATCGCGCGTGTCGCCGAGGCCAATGGCGGCCAGAAGATCACTGTCTTCGAGATACTCACCGCCGTCACCTTCATCCTGTTCTCGGAGCATCCGGCGGAGGCGGCGATCATCGAGGTCGGCCTCGGCGGCCGCTTCGACGCCACCAATGTCATCAAACAGCCGGCGGTTTCGGTGATCATGCCGATATCGATGGACCACGAAGCCTATCTCGGCGACCGCGTCGAGCTGATCGCCGCCGAGAAGGCCGGCATCATGAAGCGCGGCTGCCCGGTGGTGATCGGCGCCCAGGAAAGCGACACCGCGCTTCAGGTGCTGATCGAGTCGGCCGAGCGGCTGGATTGCCCGACCGTGGTCTATGGCCAGGATTTCCTCGCCTTCGAGGAAAACGGCCGCATGGTCTATCAGGACGGGGACGGGTTGATGGACCTGCCCTCGCCGCGCCTGCCGGGGCGCCATCAATACGCCAACGCCGCGGCGGCGATCGCCGCCGTCAAGGCGGCCGGCTTCGAGATCGGCCACCGCGCCGCCGAGCGGGCGATGACCCATGTCGCCTGGCCGGCACGTATGCAGAAGCTGACCCAGGGCAAGCTGGTCGACCTGGCGCCGAAGGGCGCCGAGATCTGGCTGGACGGCGGCCACAACCCCGGTGCCGGCATCGTGATCGCCGAGGCATTGGCCGAGCAGGAGGAAAAGAACCCGCGGCCGCTGGTCCTGATCTCCGGCATGATCAACACCAAGGACCAGACCGGCTATTTCAGCGCCTTCAAGGGGCTTGCCCGCCATGTCTACACCGTGCCGGTAACCAGCAGCGACGCCGGCGTTCCCAACGACGAGTTGGCCTTGCGTGCCGAAGAGGCCGGCCTGTCGGCCGAGCCGGTCAGCTCCGTCGCCAACGCGCTGATGCTGTTGCGCGACTCTTGGGACGGCCCGGCGCCGCGCATCCTGATCGGCGGCTCGCTCTATTTCGCCGGCGCCGTGCTGGCCGAGAACGGCACGCCGCCCACCTGAGGCGAAACCGGGACAGCATTGCGGATTTCGGCGGGGGCCGAAAGGAACCGGCCATGATCAAGGTGAAGCAGCTCGCTCACGTCTGCATCTTCGCACATGACCTGGAGGCGACGCGTCGCTTCTATCGTGACGTACTCGGCATGGACACGCGGTTCAATTTCCTGCGCGACGGCAAGATCTTCGGCTTCTATCTCGACTGCGGCGGCCGCAGCCATGTCGAGGTGTTCGAGAAAAATCAATCCAGCTACAGCGATGCAAACCAGATTAACCACTTCTGCCTCGAGGTGGATGACATCGATGCGGCGATCCTTCATATCCGGTCGAAAGGCGTCGCGGTCACGCCAAAGAAGCTCGCCTGCGACGACACATACCAGGCCTGGATCGCCGACCCCAACGGCGTGAAGATCGAGCTGTTCGAATACACCGCCAAGAGCGCGCAATTCACCGGCGGCGACCGTGTCGCCGACTGGTAAATTGGAGCGACACGTCGCCCGCATGAGCAGTTGAAGTTAGACGGCAAGGTGCATCGCGGCGGGCAACGCCAGCGAGAGCCCTGACAGGAAAAGCAGAACAAAGACGATCTTTCGCATCGTCCCTTGCGACAATGACGGTGGCCAGCGCCGCGCCGCATAGGTCATCAGCATTACGGCCGGTATGGCGAGGAGGAGCGCGACAGGCGACATGGTCGGCAGGTTGCCGCTTGCCGTCACCAGGGTAAGCCGCACCACCTGCGCGGCGCCGAAAGCGGCGACCAGCGTTTCGCGGACACGTTTGTGCGGCATTGGCTGGCGAAAGAGATGATAAACGAGCGGTGGGCCGCCGGTCGCAAACAGCCCACTCATCAGGCCCGAAACGACACCGAAGCCGACGAAACTCGCGTCCGACGACCGTTTTGCCAAGCCGGTAGGCCTGATGGCCAGTTGCAGGCTGGACATCACGATGGCCAGACCGAGTCCGATTTTCAGCAGGTCGGCCCGCGTGTCCGCCAGCCATTCCAACAGGGCATACCCCAAGAGCAGCGAAGGCAGGCTTGCGACCAGGATAAGCCGCAGCTCCCGGCGCGCAATCTCGCGCCAGCCGCCCTGGATCAGCATCTGCGTAGCGTTGACCAGGGTCAGCATGCCGACCATCGCGGCTGCGTCGGGCAGCGGCAGCAAGCCGACAAGCGCAATCGCGCCCATCATCACCAGGCCGAAGGCGAAGCCCGTCAGGGTCTGGACATAAGCGGCCACCGCCGCAAAACCGGCAAAGGCGAGGACAGGCGTTAGACCCACGACATCCCGCACGAGGCAGGAAAGGAAACGTGCAAGCCGGCAATCACAGCCGGCCTACTTCAGCTCGATTTCGATGAAGGCGTATTCGCCGTCATTGGCATTGATGACGTCGTGCTCGACGCCTTCCCGGCGGAAATAGGGCGCGCCTTGCTTCATCTCGGCGAAGGATTCGCCGTCCTTGGTCACCAGCTTCACCTTGCCGTCCATCAGCGGCACGACGACATAGTCGTGGCCATGGCGGTGCCAGCCGGTGTTGGCGCCCGGCGCGAAGCGGTATTCGGTGACGATGACGCGCTCATTGTCGACGTGAACTATGGCCTTGGCGGTTCCGGTCATGGAGCTCTCCCTTTCCTGCGAACAGAGAACACGGAGTGCCCGCAGGCGAGAGCCAGAGCGCGACGAGCCATGACGCCAAAGAAAAGCCCGGCGCGATGGCCGGGCTTGGATCTTGAAAACTTCAGATTGGCTCAGGCGAGGCTGCCGTTGATCCAGTGCGACAGCGCGGTCTTCGGCGCGGCGCCCACTTTCATGTCGGCCACTTCGCCGCCCTTGAAAATCATCAGCGTCGGGATCGAGCGCACGCCGTACTGCGCGGCAAGCTCCGGGTTCTCGTCGATGTTGAGCTTTGCGACCTTGATCTTCGCGCCGAGTTCGTTGGCGATGTCTTCCAGCGCCGGAGCGATCATCTTGCACGGGCCGCACCATTCCGCCCAGAAATCCACCACGACCGGCTCCTTGGCGTTGAGCACATCGGCCTGGAAATTGCCCTTGTCGACCTTGACGGTGGCCATGCTGAAATCCTTTCGAAAATTCGGGTTGCACCAAATGTGGTGGTTGTGGCGGCGATGTTCAAGCAGTTCTTGTGTCACGCTGCCGTGAGTCGGGCAAGGGCGTCATCCATGGCGGGGGCGGGCAGCTCGATCAGTCGCGGCGCCTCGGTGAAGAGCAGCGCCGCCGTCACCTCGCGGCCCGGATAGAGCGGCTGGAGCAGAGCGCGGTAGAGCGCAAGCTGCAGCACATAGGCCGGCGGCACCTCCGCCAGGTCTTTGGGGGCCGGCCGGTTGGTCTTGTAGTCGATGATCGACACCTTTTCGGGCGTGACCGCCAGCCGGTCGATCTTGCCGGAGATCGAGCGCAGCCTGCCCTTCACCTCGAGGCTGCCCATGACGGCGACCTCCGCTCGGGAGGATGGCGAGAACAGCGCGCCGAAGCGGGTGTCGGACAGGATGGAGAGCACGGCGTCCAGCGCCCTGTCGCGCTCGCCATCCGGCCAATCCGCGCCGGCGCGCGCCAGGTAGCGCTCGGCGGCGCCCCGCCTTTCCTCCTCCGCGATGCCGGGCAGCATCTGCAGCAATTTGTGCAGGGCAAGGCCGCGCATGATCGCAAAGCCGGGTTCGGCGGCGGCGTCGAGCACCGGCGAGCGCGTGTCCGGGACGGCTTCTTTCGCCTCGTCGATCAACGCCGAAGCGCCGGAAGGCGAAAGCGGCCGCGGCAGCTCCTCATAGGGCGGGAGCGGCCGGAACAGGTTTTCAGGCAGCGGCGCTGTGTGCTCGAACGGCCCTGCCTCGTCGATGCCGGTCAATGCCACCGGGGGCAGCCTGGTCATGTGGAAGCGATGTACCGCCACCTCGGCCGTCGCCGGATGCCGGCGCTCGGAGCTCTCGGGCGCGCCGAGCAACGCGCGGCTGACGATCGAATGCCACGTGCCGGGGCTGGGCTGCCGCTTGCCGTGATAGCCGCAGACGACCAGCCGGTCCTCGGCGCGCGTCATGCCGACATAGAGCAGCCGCCGGTATTCGTCGTCGGCCAGCTCGCGCGCCCGGACCGAGGCCGCCTTGGAGACGCCATTGGCGACATCGCTGGCCGAGCGCCACAGATAGCCCTTGCCTTTCCATTGCGCGCCCGAGCTCTCGAACCGCATTAGCCGCGGCAGATGCTGGTCGCTGAACGGCGCCGAGCCGCCATCGACCAGGAAGACCACCGGCGCCTCCAGGCCCTTGGCGGCATGCACGGTCATGACGCGCACCTCGTCGCGCGTCTGGTCCATCTCGCGCTTGATCTCGGGGCCGGCATTTTCGAGCGTCGAGAGGAAGGATTCCAGCCCCGGCAGGCCGGTCCGTTCCTCGGCCAGGCAAAAGCTCAGGAATTCGTCGAGGATGTCGCCGGCTTCGGGTCCTAGCCGCGCCGTCATCTTGCGGCGCAGTCCGTCGCGCGCCAGTGCCGCGGCGTAGAATTCGAACACCGGCTTGAACGCCACTTCGGTTGCCCAGCCGTCGAGCCGGCTAACGACAGCGGCGAGGGCCACATCCTCGGCCGCATGTTGCCTGAGCGAGGCGACCAGCGGCTGGCCCTTCGGCCTTTGGCCGGCAAGCGTCAGCAACGTCTCCTCTGAGACCTCGAAGATCGGGCTGCGCAGCACCGCGGCCAGGGAAAGGTCGTCTTCCGGCTGGATCAGGAAATGTCCAAGCGCGATCAGGTCCTGCACGGCGATATGGCCGGGCAGGCTCAGCCGGTCGGCGCCGGCGACCGGGATCTGCCGGTTCTTGAGGCTGCGCGACAGCGCATGGACGAAACGATCGCGCTTGCGCACCAGGACCAGGATGTCGCCGGCGGTCAGCTTCCTGCCCTTGCCTTCGATGACCTCGCCGCTGCGCAGCCAGTTCTGAATGGTCGTTGCCACGTGCTCGGCGACACGCACCGCCGGCGCGCTGGCATGGTTGACCGGCAAGGTCCAGTCGTCCGGCTCCTCGACCATCTCGGCGCCGATCGAAGGCCACACCTCGACATAGCCCGGCGCGTCATTGCGGATCGCCTTATGGCTCAAGGGGTCTGGATCGTGGCTGATGCCGCGCCTGATACCCGGCTCGGCGAAGACGCGATCGACGGCGGCCAGCACGTCGTCGCTCGACCGGAACGACCAGGTGAGCTTGAGATCGGCGAAGTCGGCTTTGGCGTCTTTCACGCGCCCGGCGAACAATAGCCGGCTTTCGGCAAAGGAATCAGGCGCCGCGCCTTGGAAGGAATAGATCGACTGCTTCTCGTCGCCGACGGCAAAGACAGTTCGGCGCACCGCTTCGCGCTGGCCAAGCCCGGCAAAGAACTCTTCCGTCAGCTTCTTCACCACTTCCCACTGGTCCGGGCTGGTGTCCTGTGCCTCGTCGAGCAGGATGTGGTCGATGCCCTGGTCGAGCTTGAACTGCACCCAGGGGCCGGCATCCGGTCGCGACAAGAGACTGACCGTGCGGGTGATGAGGTCGTTGAAGTCGAGGAAACCCCGCCCGCGCTTCAACTGCTCGTAGCGCGCGATCAGCCAGCCGGCGACGGTGAGCGCTGCCGCTGTCCCCTCCAGCATGCGGAACAGCGCCAGCCGGTCGGTTACGTCGAGGATTGCCTTCGCCACCACAAAATAGCGGTCCGGCAGGTCGGGCAGGCGGTCGACAAGCGCCTTCCTGAAGATTTTGGGCGGATCGTAGGGGTCGCCGTCCGCACGCAGGAATGCCTTGGCGAGCAGGCGCAGCCGCCGGATCGGATCGGCCTCGGCAAAGGCGCTCTGCGCATAGGGCAGCACATTGTTCAACACCTGCTTGGCGTCGGCGGCCTCGGCGGCGCCGGCAAATTCGGCGAGCTGGCCAGGCGAAAAGCCAGGCAGCGGCCACAGCGAAGCAGCGATATCCTCGGCCGTCTGTCCAGGCCTGAAGCCGAATTCGGCGAACAGCGGCCGGAAGTCCCGATCTTCGCCGAACTTGGCGATGAAACCGCGCAGTTCATCGCGCTTGCCAACAATCTCGGCAAGCAGCGTATCGAGCCCGAACTCGCCGCCGCGCTCCAGCACGGTGGCAAAGGCTTCCGCCAGCCCTTCGACGCCTGCGCCTGCGCCCGAGATCATGTCGCGGCGGGCATCGGCGAACAGCGAGGCCTCCATCTGCGGATCGAGCATCTCGAAATGCGCCGGGATATTGGCTTCGAGCGGGAACTGGTGCAGCACGGATTCGCAGAAAGCGTGGATGGTCTGGATCTTCAGCCCGCCCGGCGTCTCAAGCGCCTCGGCAAACAGCCGGCGTGCGCGCCGCATCATGTCGCGGTCGGCGCCGCGGCCGTCCAGCGCCGCGATCCTGATCGCCAGTTCCGCATCGGGCAGCGCCGTCCATTCCGACAGGGTCGAGAACACGCGGTTCGACATGTTGGCGGCGGCAGCCCGCGTGTAGGTGAGGCACAGGATCTTCGACGGGTCGGTGCCGTTGAGCAGGAGCCTGATGACGCGCTGCGCCAAGACATGCGTCTTGCCCGAACCGGCATTGGCCGACACCCAGGCAGAGTAAGCGGGATCAGAGGCGCGCGCCTGGCTGGCGGCGGTATCGGAGGGGATCGGATATTTCATCCTTCCGCCTCGTCCTCGCTGGCGCCGCCGGCCGACCATTCGAGCACCCGCGCCAGATGATCGTAGTCGCCGTCGGCCTCGCCCTCGCGGAAGGGAAGGGCGCGCGACAGATAGCCGGTGTTCGGGTCGGCATAATGGAAGAGCAGCCGCTCCAGCCGCGCCCAGGCTTCCTCGGAGAGATCGTTGGCGGTGCGGGGCTTGCGGTTGTATTCGAGGATCGATTCCTCGAACACTTCGCCATTCGGCTTCAGCCGCACGAAGGCAAGCTGCGACGGTTCGCGGATGCCGAGTTCCTTGAAGGCGCCGCGCCTGAGCAACGCGCCCTCCAGCGCGAGCTGCGGCGACAGCAGCGTGTGCGCCTGCGCTTTCGAGGGCGAGGATCCTGTCTTGTAGTCGAGGATGTCGGCCATGCCGCCGGCAAGCAGGTCGATGCGGTCGGCATAGCCGGAAAGCGTCACCCCGGTGCGGCCGACGACCGTTTTGTCGGCGCGCTCCTCGGCATAGCGCCTCGCGACCGCATCGGCGCGGCCATGCTCCCATTCGATGATGTTTTCGGCGAGCTTTTCGAAACGCGGCCACCAGATAGCCTCGATATCAGGCGGAAGCTTTGCGTCGGCAAAGCAGGTACGGCCCGATTCAATGAGGCTGGCCAGCGCGTTCGGCGCCCTTAGATCCTCGACCCGCCGCGAGAACAAATGCAGGATCTCGTGGAACAAAGTGCCGCGTTCGGCCGCGCCCGGATCGCGGATCAACGGCTCCAGCGGCATCAGGCCGAGGATGCGCCGCGCATAGACCGCGTAGGGGTCGCGGCGCAGCGTCTCGATCTCGGTGACCGAGAAATGCTGCGGGCGCAGGCTGAGCGGCGGCTTCGGCTGCGGGCGGGAGGCAAAATCCTTCTTCTCGCCGGCATCGAGCGCGCGCGCCCAGGCAAGCAGCGCGTCGCCGCGGCCGCGAAGTGCTGCCGCCGGCTCCTTGCCGAGGAAGGTCAGGATGCGCTGCAGCCAGCGCGACGGCACCGCCGGCGCATCGCCGGAGCGGGCCGAGCGCGTCAGCACGACCTCTTTTGTGCCCATCGCCATCTGGAAGTCATGCGCGGCAAGGCCGATGCGCCGCTCCGGCGGCTCGAGATCGATGCCGGTCTTCATCAGCCGCGACATGAAGCGGTCGCTCTCGGGCTTGCGCGGCCAAACCCCTTCATTGAGCCCGCCGATCACCAGCGTGTCGACATGCTGCAGCCGAGCCTCCAGCGCGCCCCAGATGGCGATGTTGCGATCGGTGCCTTGCGCCGGCTTGACCGTCTCCGGCGCGATCAGCGCCTCCATCACGTCGGGCCACTCCAAAGCGGCGAAGGTGAAGGGCGACGACGCCGCCACCAGCCCACGCAGCAGGTCGGCAAGTTTCTCGCCCGCATCGCCGGCATAGAGCTCCGCCAGGTCGCCGTCGACGGCGCGACCGAGACTTTCCAGCGCGACCACGCTCGCGCGCGTCAGCGTCGCAATATCGGCGCCTTTCTCATCGCGCATCGCGGTGAGCGGCAACAGCGACTTGGTAAGGCGGCTAAGCATATCTTGGGCCTGCTCGATGCCGCGCACGGTCAAGCGCGGGAACCAGAAAGGCTGCCTTGTGTCGCCGCTCAGTTCTGCCAGCCGTGTCTCGAACAGCGCGCCGAGCGACGCGACATCGGGCCGGCCCGTGCCGCCGCGCAGCGCCACCAGCTCGACGAGCTCGGCAGCCTTGCGCATGGCCTGGCGTTCGAGACCGAGCGCGAGCAGCGGATGCTTGAGAAAGGCAAGCAGGCCGACGGGATCGCCCGGCCGGAAGGCGGCGCTCAGCGCCAGCCTGAGCAGGCTGGCGGCCGGTGTGTTGATTAAAGGCGCGCCGCCGGAATCGTCGGCGACGACGCCGAAACGCAGCAGCTCCGCCGAAACCCGCCGCGCCAGCGCGCGGTCACCGGTGACGAGCGCCGCGCGCTTGCCCGGGGTCTCCACGGCGCGCTTCAGCGCGATCGCGATTGCCGCCGCCTCGTCGCGTTCGTTCGCCGCTTCCACCAGCGTCACGCCGGCCAGCGCCTGTTCGATGTCGAGTGCCGTGAAGCGCGGCCGCGTCTCGGTCCAGTATTCGGTGGTTTCGGCCGGCCGCAGCGCCTCGCCGACCAGGGCCGCGCGCAACGCGAGCGGCGATGGCGCGGCGACGATGTCCTCGACGTCGCGGCGCGGAATGCCGATGCCGCCGATCAACTTGGCGAGGCCATATTGCGGATGGCCGAGCGTTGCCGGACGCGCGCCGGGCGCCGTGATTGCCGCGAAGGATGCGTCGTCCAGGTCGCGGTCGAGCCCGGGCAGCACGACAGCGCCATTGGGCAGGCCGGCGATCACGCCAAGCAGTTCGGCGGTGGCGGGGATGGAGCCGGTCGAACCGGCGGCAATCACCGGTCCGGCCGGCGGAGTGCGCTTCAGCCGCGCCGCCTCCAGCCGGATCAGCGCGCTGCGATGCGCGGCTGGATTGGAGCGGTCCCGCTCCTTGAGCAGTTCCGGCCAGTTGTCGGTGACGATGCCGAGGAAATCGAGCGTCACCTGCCACCATCCGGCGAGGTTGCCGGTGACCAGCGTCGCGAGCTTCGCCCAATCCGTGCCTTCGGTCTCGATCTCGTCCATCAGCCGGGCAAGGTCGCGCGCCAGCCAGATGGCGTCGGCGGCCGAGGTCGGCACCACGAATTCCTCGTTGAACCGTGCCCTCACATGCGCCGGCAGGCTTTCCTTCCAGGCGCGCACCAGCGGTGCCAGCAAAAGCAACCGCTCCTGCGCGGCGATCGGCGGCGCCAGATCTATCGCCGGCGCGGCTTCGGCGTCGAAGGCCGCCTCCTCCTCGTCGAATTCGCCGAGCGGCCGCACCGTCGGCAGGATGGCGGAGCGTTTCCCTAAAACATCGACGAAGGCGCCGCGCAGCGCCCGCGCCGCGCGCCGCGTTGGCACATAGATGGTGGCGTCGGCAAGCGCCAGCGGGTCGCCGTCGAAGCGGAAGCCGGGGATCAGGCGCCCGTCGCGCAACGCCCCCGCCAGCGTCGGCAGGAACGGCGCTCCGGGCGGAATGGAAAAGACGCGGCGCGTGCCGCTCATACCGCCTTCGCTAGGGCACCGGCCACGGCTGCCTCGGCCGCCGAAATGGCGTCCGGAGTGCCGACGGTGATCCAGCGTCCGTTCATCTTCATGCCGAACAGGCGCCCTGCGGCGATCGCCTTGTCGAAATAGACATTGAGCGAATGCGAGCCCATGGGCGCGTCCTTGAAGATGCGCGGATGGATGATGGCGGCGCCGGCATAGATCAGGCCCGCCGGATCGCCCTTCGAGCGCCGTAAGGTTCCATCAGGGGCAACAAGGAAATCGGTGCCGACGCAATGCCCGGTCGCTGAGTCGAGGTCGGTAAGCATCAGCAGAATATCCATTCTCGCGGCGTCCCATGCAAGGGCAAGACGCTCTAGGCTGGGCTGGCCGCTGTCGATCCAGAATGTGTCGGCATTGATGATGTAGAAGGGCTCGCCACCCAGAAGCGGCAGCGCCTTGACGATGCCGCCAGCCGATTCCAGCAGCGCCTCGCGCTCGTCGGAGATGACGATCTTCGGTGCGCGCCTATGGGCAACATGCGCGACGATCTGCTCGGGCAGATAGTGCACGTTGACGACGGCCTTGGCGACGCCGGCGGCTTCCAGACTGTCCAGCCCCCAATCGAGCAAGGTCTTGCCGGCGACCTTCACCAGCGGCTTGGGCATCGTGTCGGTGATCGGCCGCATGCGCTTGCCAAGCCCGGCAGCCAGCACCATCGCAGCCGTCGGCTTCATGGGACCCGTTCCTCGAGCAGGCCGTGGGCCATGTAGAAATCCTTCAGGCCGGCCAGCGCCGGATGCATCAGCGCCCGCCTCAGATAATCGCGGATGCGCGGCAGGTGTTTCAGATAGTAAGGCTTGCCGTCGCGCTTTTCGAGCCGCACGAAAATGCCGAGGATCTTCGAATTGCGCTGCGCGGCCATGATCGCATAGGCCTCGGCGAAGCCGGCCTCGTCGAAAGCGCCGGCGGCGCGCCGCGCCGCGACATAAGCCGCGACGGTGCGCCGCTCGATCTCGGGCGAGACGGTGACGCGCGCATCCATGGCCAAAGAGGCGACGTCATAGGCGGCGGGCCCGATCAGCGCGTCCTGCACATCGACGATTCCCAGCCGGTCGAGGCCGGCGCGCTCGCCTCGCCAGATGATGTTGGGCGAATGGAAGTCGCGCAGCATCAGCGTGTATTCGCTGCCTGCCAGGTGATCGAGAAGTGCGTTCCATACCTTGTGGTAGCCTTCCCGCAACGCGTCGTTTGCCGGTTCGCTGGTAATCCAAGGGACATACCAGTCGACCAGAAGGTCGGCCTCGATCAGCATGGCTTCCCGGTCGAAAGGCGGCACGTCGTAAAATACGCCGGGCGCCGCTTCCAAGCGCGTAGGCCAGGCCTTGCCATGCATCATGGCCAGCAATTCGGCCGCCGCCTCATAGCGTTTGGCGATAGGCTGGCCGTCGCGACCGAGGAAACCTTCCGAGCCGAGATGCTCGATGAGCAGAAAGCCCTGGTCGAGATCCTGGGCATGGATCGCCGGCACGCTGACGCCGGCCCCAAGCAGCGCCCGGTCGATGGCGACGAAGGCGGCGACGGATTGCGCCGTGTGGGCGATCACCGCATAGGGCTTGCCGTCGCGAACCGGCGGCCCGAGCACCAGGCGCGGCGAGTTCATCAGCACGCGCGGCCCTTGGCCGGGCAGCGAGACGATCTCATAGGAGCGGGCGGAGGCGTCGCCGACGAAATGACGGCGGCTGGCTTCGCCCCATCCGGCAGAGGCCAGGAAATCGCGCATCGCGAGCGATCGCGCCACGCGATCATAGATCGGTCCCTGCCCGGAAAGCCGCGCCACGCGGCCTTCGCCCTGCTCGGCAAGATCGACCCACAGCGCCGTTTCCGGCAAGCGGTCTGCGGCCCGTTCCGGCCATTCGATGAGCGCCGCGCCTTGGCTTAGCGCGTCGTCGAGGCCGAGCTCGTCGAGCTCGTCCGGCGCGGACAGCCGATAGAGGTCGAAATGGTGCACCGGAACGCGCGTCTCGTAGCTCTGCACCAAGGTGAAGGTCGGGCTCGGCACTTCGAGATTGGCGTCGTCGGCGAGCGCCCGGATCAGCGCGCGGGCCAACGTCGACTTGCCGGCGCCGAGATCGCCTTTCAGCGCGATCGCGTCGCCCGCGCGCAACGCCATGGCGAGGTCCTCGCCAAGCCTTGCCGTGGCCGCCTCGTCGGCGAGAAAACGTTCCAACACTGGTCCAGCCATATAGTCCGCGCTACTCGGCCGCGTCGCGGATGCCCGCCGGCGTATCGGGGATTCCGGAAGGCTTGTCCGGGAAGGTGCAGATTACCGTGGTGCCCCTGTCCTGGCCGGTCTCGATGCGCACGGTTCCACCATGCAGTTCGACGAAGCTCTTGACGATCGAGAGCCCCAGCCCGGCGCCGCGCCTCCGCCCGCCATTGGCGCGCGGCTCGAAGCGGCGGAAGACCGATTCCAGCACGTCCGGCGGCATGCCAGGACCGTCATCATGCACGGAGAACTCGACGCCGTCGGCCAGCCGACGGCAGGTGAGCCGGATCGTGCTTGCCTCCGGTGCGTAATTGGCCGCGTTGCTGAGCAGGTTGTAGAGGATCTGGCGGATGCGGGTCTCGTCGCCATGGAAGCTCGCCGGCGCCTCCGCCGCATCGATCTCGAGCTTGATTTGATGCTCGTCCAGCCGGTCGGCGACCAGCTCGGCGGCCGCGGCGATCGTCCGGTCGATGTTCATTTCGGAGATGTCGAGCTGCATGATGCCGGCATCGACGGTCGCCAGGTCGAGTATATCGTTGACGATGGTGAGCAGCACCGATGACGACGAGCCGACATGCTCGACATATTCGCGCTGCTTGGGCGTCAGCGGCCCGGTCGCGGGCAGCGACAGAAGCTCGGTGAAGCCGATAATGTTGGTCAGCGGCGACCGCAGCTCATAGGACACATGCTGCACGAATTCGTTCTTCAGCTGGTCGGATTTCTCCAGCGCCTCGTTCCTGTCCTTCAGCGCCCGCTCGACATTAACGGTGTCGGTGACGTCGACGAAGGTGATCATCACCTGGCCATTGGGCAGGTGGATCACCGCGTAGCTCAGCACCGTCCCGTCGACGAGCTCGATCTGGCCGCGGCGGTCGCGGCGCTCGTCGTCGAAGCCGGTGACCGCGGCGACGAAGCCGCCCCAAGGGCTGTTCGCGGCGCGCTGGTCGCACAGGTCGCGGATCGCCGAAACATGGACGTTTGGCTTGACCGCTTCCGCCGTCAGCCCCCACAGCGCGACGAAGGCCGGATTGGACAGGCGCAGCCGCCCGTCCGGACCGAACACGACCACGCCTTCGGCGAGATTGTCCAGCGTCTCGCCCTGCACCCGCACGGCGGTCTGGTAGCGGCTTTCGAGGTCCATCTTCTCGGTCAGGTTCTCGAACACCCAGGTGACGCCGCCCTTCGGCTGCGGGTTCGCCACGACGCGGATCGTCTTGCCGTCCGGCAGGTGCCACCAGTGTTCCTGCGATTCGACGGCGCGATAGGCGCTGAGCAGGTTTTCCTTCCAGCGCCGCCATTCCGGTTGCTCGGCGATCCTGCCTTCGCTGCGCAGCCTGTCGAGCAGCAGCGTGTTGGAGGGAGCGCTGAGCAGGAAGCCCGAGTCGAGACCCCACAGCTTCTGGAAGGCCTGGTTGAAGAAGCGCAGCTTTTCCTCGGTGTCGAAGATCGCCACGGCGGTGTTCAACTGGTCGAGCGTGTCGGCATGGCTGCGCACGGTCCGCTCGTATTCGGCGCGGATCGTCTCGGCCGCGCTGGTGTCGCAGGCGAGCCCCGCCGAACCGTCGGCGCCGGCGAAGTCGGTGACCGCGAACATGCGGCGATCGCCTTCGATCACGGTGGAAAGCGTCTGTTCGAAGACCGGGCGCGACTTGTGCTGCTCGGCGATCTGATCGCGCGCCTGGCCGCCAAGGAATTCCGTCGCGTCGCGCACGGCCTCGGCGGCGCTTCCTGCTTCCACGGCCTCCGCATAGGCGCGGTTGACCCATTGCAATCGCCCGTCCGCGCCGCGCAGCCATGCCGGCATCTTCAACGCGTCGAGCAGGCCGATCAAGGTGTCGTAGTCGGCGCTGAGCCGCTGGTTCTCGATCTTCAGCCTGGCCTGTTTGCGCAACGTCTCCGACAGCGAGACGAAACGCACCAGCACATGCGCCGCGCTCTTGCGGCCATGCACCTCCAGCGGCACGCCGGCCTGCGTTTCGATGACCAGATCGAAGGTCTTCGCCTGTTCGCGCAACGCGGCAACCGCGTGCTCCAACGCCGCCGCCGAGCGCGGCATCAGCCAACGGCCGAAAGCGAGGAAGGCGGACCTGTCGTCAGGCGCGCCGCTTTCCAGCGGCAGGCTGCCGATGAGCTCGGGCTTCTTGTTGTCCGTTGTCCAGACGATCAGGCGCTGGTCGCGCAGATTGAGCAGCGCCTCGGAACGCTGCAACGCAGCGTTGACGTCCGCGATGCGGGCCCTGAGCTGCAGGTTTTGCGAGGCGGTGCGTGCGCGCTCGCGGATAAGGAAGATGGCCGAAACCAGCGCCGCGCCCATGACGCCCACGAACATGGCGAGCTGCATGACCTCGAGCGTGCTGACCGGCGCCGCGGCCTTTGCCGGAATGCCCGTCTCGGCGTGGGCCGCAAAGGCGAGGAGCGGGCCGGCAAGCGTCGAGGTCGCAAGCAGCAAGGCCAGTCGCGAGCCGGCACGAAAACCGCCGCGGCTCACGCCGGGGCCGGCATCATTCGAATCCTCATGGCCGCCGGAAACGGCCTTTCCCGCGCGTAGCGGGTAATCCCCCGGCATGTCTTGGTCCTCTTCGCCGCTTGAATGCAAGACCGCCCTGATGCGTCCCCGGCCCAACATGTCCCCGGACCGCGAATCACAACAATAACGCTTGCTGGAATCGGCGTGAAGAATCATTGGCGCAAAAAATAAAGCCGGATGGAAAGTCAACCACCCGGCTTCAATATATGGTAGATAATTTCGCTTTGGTTAATAGCGGTAGTGTTCAGGCTTGTACGGACCCTGCGGCGTCACGCCGATATAGGCGGCCTGTTCGCCGGACAGCTCGGTCAGCTTGGCGCCGAGCTTGTCGAGATGCAGCCGCGCCACCTTCTCGTCGAGGTGCTTGGGCAGCACATAGACCTGGTTCTCGTACTGGCCGTGCTTGCTGAAAAGCTCGATCTGCGCCAGCACCTGGTTCGTGAACGAGGCCGACATGACAAAGCTCGGATGACCGGTGGCGTTGCCGAGGTTGAGCAGGCGGCCCTCGGACAGAAGGATCATCCGCTTGCCGTCCGGGAAGGTGATCAAATCCACCTGCGGCTTGATGTTGGTCCATTTCAGGTTGCGCAGCGCCGCCACCTGGATCTCGTTGTCGAAGTGGCCGATATTGCCGACGATCACCATGTCCTTCATCGACCGCATATGGTCGAGCGTGACGACGTCCTTGTTGCCGGTGGTGGTGATGACGATGTCGGCGGTGGGCGCGGCGTCTTCCAGCGTCACCACCTCATAGCCGTCCATCGCCGCCTGCAGCGCGCAGATCGGGTCGACCTCGGTGACTTTCACACGCGCGCCGGCGCCGCGCAGCGAGGCCGACGAGCCTTTGCCGACATCGCCATAGCCGCAGACCACCGCGACCTTGCCGGCCATCATGGTATCGGTGCCGCGGCGGATGCCGTCGACCAGCGATTCCTTGCAGCCGTATTTGTTGTCGAATTTCGACTTGGTGACGGAATCGTTGACGTTAATCGCCGGGAAGGGCAGCAGGCCCTTCTTCTGCAGCTGGTAGAGGCGGTTGACACCGGTGGTGGTCTCCTCGGTGACGCCGCGGATCGCTTCCCGCTGCTTGGTGAAGAAGCCTGGCGAAGCCTTCAGGCGCTTCTTGATCTGGGCGAACAGGATCTCTTCCTCCTCGCTGCCGGGATTGGATAGCACGTCCTCGCCGGCCTCGGCGCGCGCGCCGAGCAGGATGTACATGGTGGCGTCGCCGCCATCATCCAGGATCATGTTGGAAGTACCGCCATCGGTCCACTGGAAGATCCGGTCGGTGTAGTCCCAATAGTCTTCCAGCGACTCGCCCTTGATGGCGAAGACCGGAATGCCGGCCTCGGCTATGGCCGCGGCCGCGTGGTCTTGGGTCGAGAAGATGTTGCAGGAGGCCCAGCGGATGTCGGCGCCCAGCGCCTTCAGCGTCTCGATCAGCACCGCCGTCTGGATGGTCATGTGCAGCGAGCCGGTGATGCGCGCGCCTTTCAGCGGCTTCTTGGCGCCGAACTCCTCGCGGCAGGCCATCAGGCCCGGCATTTCGGTTTCGGCGATCTCGATCTCCTTGCGGCCCCAGCCGGCAAGCGAGATGTCGGCGACCACATAGTCCTTGCTACCCATCATGGCAGTGCTCCGGTGTGATTTTTTCTCAAGGCGCGCCGACGCCGGGAGGCGCATGGGAGGGCGCGGTTGCCGGCCTGACTAGCAGATCGGCCGCCGCGCGACAATGGGACATAAAGAAATCTTTATGCGCGCATGTCTTGCGTATCGTCCAAAAGCGCGGAACGATTTTGGAAAGACGACATGCATCCAACAAAAAGCGTGACTAGATTTCCTCGCCGAAACGTGAGGCGATCAGCTGCTCCAACGCGTCCATGGCCGGCACGGCTTCCGGGCCGCTGGCGATGACGCGGATCGAATAGCCTGGGCTCGCCGCCAGCATCATCAGGCCCATGATCGAGGTGCCGCCGACCTTCACGCCATCCTTCTCGACATGGATGGTGGCGTTGAAGCCGCTGGCGACCTGGACGAACTTGGCCGAAGCGCGCGCGTGCAGGCCGCGCTGATTGATGATCGGGAACTCCCGCACAACCTCGTCCGTCTGCGGCGCCGATGCGTTCATTTGCTGCTCAGGAGCTGGCTGGCGACGTTGATGTATTTGCGGCCTGCCGCCTGCGCCTCGTCGAGCGCGGCGGCCATGTTGTCGCCTTTGCGGATCGAGGAGAGCTTGATCAGCATCGGCAGGTTCATGCCGGCGATGACCTCCGTGCGGCCGGATTCCATCACCGAGATGGCGAGGTTGGAAGGCGTGCCGCCGAACATGTCGGTGAGCACGATGACGCCTGCGCCGGTGTCGACGCGCGCGACCGCGTCGACGATGTCGGCCCGGCGCTGCTCCATGTCGTCGTCGGCGCCGATCGCCACGGTCTCGAAATTGTCTTGCGGCCCGACGACATGCTCTACGGCATGTCGGAACTCGGTAGCGAGTTGACCGTGCGTCACGAGCACGAGTCCGATCATTCTCTGGTGGCTCCCGTCATCGCCGCTTCACAGGCGTATCTTATGTTCGCCAGCCATTCCAGGCGGCGGGAGCGCTATCTTGTCGACGCACGGCCGGTTGACAAGCCCAAAATTGCGGCGGCCCGGGCCATTTTGACGCATCGCAGCAAAAAACCCGGGCCGGATCATGAAAAAGGCTGGATCGACAGCCGCGCCATCAGCATGGGCAACGCGGCGGTGACATTTTGCCGGGCGACATCGACGCGGGGCAGCCGGCATCCGCCGATCGTCTCCGTGGTCTCGTCCTGCAGACGCGCCATGTCCGCCGGTTCGACAAGCCGCGCCACAAGATCGATCACGGCGGCCGGTTCGAAAGCCAGCGGCCGCGGTCCGATGCCGTGCACCTCGGCGAGGCCGGCGATGCTCGCCGGCGCGCGGCAAACCAGCCGGCCGCCTTGCACGGCCGCAAGCAACTGGTCGTCGCCGACCAGCCGGGCAAAAAGGCCCTGCGCGCGGCAATGATCGACAAGCGCCAGCGCCAGCGTCGTCTTGCCGGCGCCGGACGGCCCGGTGATCAGCACGCCGCGCTCGCCGACCAGTATGGCCGTCCCATGAATGTTGCGGGGCTTTGCGGCGGCGCCTGGCATGTCGATTCGGCGATCAGCCTTCCGCCGGCAGCGTCACCACGAAACGCGCGCCCTTGATCTCGCCGGGCTTGGTGCCGGGGATGTTCTCGGCCGTCAGCGTGCCGCCATGTGCCTCGACGATCTGGCGACTGATCGACAGCCCGAGGCCGGAGTTCTGGCCGAACGCCTCGCCGGCCGGCCGGTCGGTATAGAAGCGCTCGAAGATGCGGTCGATCTTCTCGGCCCGGATACCCGGGCCGTTGTCGTCGATGGTGATGATGTTGAACTTGCCGGCGCGCGCCAACGAGATCGCGATGTGGCCATGCTCGTCCGGTACGAAGGAACGCGCGTTCTCGATCAGGTTGGTGATGACCTGCCCGATCCTGAGGTCATGGCCGACAACGAAATAGCCTTTGGCGCCGGCCGGCAGCTTGGCGACCTTGAGGTCGATCTCGACAGCTTTCTTGTTGCGCGTCGTCTCGCGCGAGACGGCGATGAGATCGGTGATGAACTTCTTCAGGTCGACGGTCGCGGCATCGTCGCGCGCCAGCTCGGCATCGAGGCGGGACGCATCCGAGATATCGGTGATCAAGCGGTCGAGCCGCCTCACGTCGTGCTGGATGATCTCCATCAGGCGCGCGCGAGAAGCATCGTTTTTCGCCAAAGGCAGTGTTTCCACGGCGCTGCGCAGCGACGTCAGCGGGTTCTTCAACTCATGCGACACGTCGGCCGCGAAACTTTCGATCGCTTCGATTCTCGCATACAGCGCATTCGTCATATCGCGCACGGCAATGGACAAATTGCCGATCTCGTCCTGACGATCGGAAAAGTCGGGGATTTCCTCGCGGCTCTTGACGCCGCGCCGCACCCTGACGGCGGCGGCTGAAAGCCGGCGCAACGGATTGGCGATGGTGGAGGCGAGCAGCATCGACAGGATCGCGGTGACGAGCGCCGCCACCCCGAACACGCGCAGGATCGCTTTGCGCTCGGCCGCGACGATCTTGTCGATGTCGCCGCCTTCGGTGGACAGCATCAAGACGCCGAGCACGGCGCGGAAGCGCTGGATCGGCACCGCGACGGAGACGATCTGTTCGCCCTGCTCGCTCACCCGCACGATGGTCGAAGGGCTGCCGGTCAGCGCCTTGACCACTTCGGGAAAGGCCGCGCCGTTGCCGCCGGGCTGCTCGTGGTAGACCGGCAGGTCCTTGTTGCGGAAGAAGTCGAAGATGAACTTCTCCACTCGCTCCACGACGCCCGGCTGCTCCTCGTCGACGGGCGGCAGGTCATAGCGCAGGATCTGGCCGCGCGAATAAAGATGCCGCGAATCGAGCAGCAGGTTGGCGTCGCGGTCATAGATGCGGGCGCGGGTGCGCGTCGGCGAGATCAAGCGTCGCAGCACCGGCGCGACGCGCTCGGGATTGATCGGGAAATCGAGGTTGTCGAGCTGGTCCGACCCCGGCCCCAGGCTTTCGCCCGCCTGCAGCTCCAGCAGCTTTTCCGGATCGATGCTGATCGAATCGGTCTCGACGGTCGCCGAAGCCGCGATGGCGCCGGCGATGATCTCGCCCTGCGTCATCAGGCTTTCGACGCGCGCGTCGATCAGCCCGTCGCGAAAGGTGTTCAGGTAAAGGATGCCGGTGACCAGCACTGCGAGGCCGGCCAGGTTGAGGAACAGGATGCGCCGCGTCAGGCTGGAGAAGATGTGATGGCCGAGAAACCGGCGCATCGGCACCGTGATTTTCGAAACGAAGGCGGGCACGATCCGCGGCGGACGCCTTGCCGCGCCCGCCCGTCTGCCTCGCTCTACTTCCACTGCCATCGAATAGCAGGCCCTGTTTAGTTAGTGAGTAGTGAGTAGGCAGTAGGGAAGTGGTTGGCTGACTTCGGCTATGGGTGGCCGCCCGCATCATTCAAAACTGACTACTGACTATTCCCTACTGCCTATCTTACGCTTCGCGGAACCGGTACCCGACTCCGTAAAGGGTTTCGATCATCTCGAAGTCGTCGTCGACGGCCTTGAACTTCTTGCGCAGCCGCTTGATGTGGCTGTCGATGGTGCGGTCGTCGACATAGACCTGTTCATCATAGGCTGAATCCATCAGCGCATCACGGCTTTTTACCACACCGGGGCGCTGCGCCAGCGAATGCAGGATGAGGAATTCGGTCACCGTCAGCGTCACCGGCTCGCCCTTCCAGGTGCAGGTGTGCCGCTCCTGGTCCATCACCAACTGGCCGCGTTCGAGCGAGCGGGCCTGCTGGCTGGGCGCCTTGGCCGCCGCCTCGCGGGCGCTGGTGCGGCGCAGCACTGCGCGCACGCGCTCGACAAGCAGGCGCTGCGAGAACGGTTTGCGGATGAAGTCGTCGGCGCCCATCTTGAGGCCGAACAACTCGTCGATCTCGTCGTCCTTCGACGTCAGGAAGATGACCGGGAGATCCGACTTCTGGCGCATGCGGCGCAACAGCTCCATGCCGTCCATGCGCGGCATCTTGATGTCGAGGATGGCGAGGTTCGGCGGCCGTGCCGCCAGGCCTTCCAGCGCCGACGCGCCATCGGTGTAGGTTTCGACCCGATAGCCCTCGGATTCGAGCGCGATCGACACCGAGGTCAGAATGTTTCGGTCGTCGTCGACAAGCGCGATTGTTGCCATTTCAAGCGGCTCCCTCATGAGCTGTCCCTTCTGTCGTCGAGAAGGGGCTTTTGCAGGACAAATTGGGTACAAAATGTGGCACGGGCCTTGTCCGAAGTCACGGGCGGCCTGCCGTCACACGCCATCGCACCCACAGTGGGATTGGACGAACCGAGCCTGCCAATCCTTTGGGCAACCTCTACGGTTTTTTGCACATATAAACGATTTAAACAACTTTCAAATTTTTTAAATCGATTAATGATTTGATATCATTCGGCTTTTCTGGTTCTGAACCTGACGGCCCCAGCGCGGGCTCCGGGAAGTAACCCGTCAGATGTGGCCAAATCCAGAGAGGAAATTTGATGTCGGAAGCCGGCAAACGCAACCCCGACTGCGCCATCGACGCGATCGGCCTGAAGACAATGGGCATGGTACGCTATAATTTTGGCGCGGCCGAACTCTACGAGGAAGCGATCCGGCGCGGCGAGGCGAGGTTGACCGCGCAGGGCGCGCTGGTCGCCGAGACCGGCCAGCACACCGGGCGTTCGCCGAAGGATAAATTCGTCGTGCGCGACGAGGCGACCGGCGGCCAGGTGTGGTGGGACAACAACAAGGCGATCTCGCCGGGTGAGTTCGAAGCGCTGCTGGCGGATTTCAAGGCACATGCAGCCGGCAAGGACCTCTACGTGCAGGACCTCGTCGGCGGCGCCGACGCCAATCTGAAGCTGCCGACCCGGGTCATCACCGAATTCGCCTGGCATTCGCTGTTCATCCGCAATCTTTTGATCCGTCCCGAAGCCGCGGAAATCGAGCGTTTCGTGCCGCAGCTTACGATCATCGACCTGCCCTCCTTCCGCGCCGATCCGGCGCGTCACGGCACCCGCACCGAAACGGTGATCGCGGTCGACCTCACCCGCAAGATCGTTCTGATCGGCGGCACCTCCTATGCCGGCGAGATGAAGAAGTCGGTTTTCACCATGCTGAACTATCTGCTGCCGGCAAGGGGCGTGATGCCGATGCACTGTTCCGCCAATGAAGGTGCGGACGGCGACGCAGCCGTCTTCTTCGGCCTGTCCGGCACCGGCAAGACGACGCTGTCGGCCGACCCGTCGCGCACGCTGATCGGCGACGACGAGCATGGCTGGGGCCCGCAGGGCATCTTCAATTTCGAAGGCGGCTGCTACGCCAAGACGATCAGGCTGTCGGCGGAGGCCGAACCGGAGATCTTCGCCACCACGCAGCGCTTCGGCACGGTGCTGGAGAACGTGGTGCTCGACGCCGGCCGCGTTCCGGATTTCAACGATGGCAGCCTGACTGAGAACACGCGCTGCGCTTATCCGCTGGACTTCATCCCCAATGCCTCGAAGACCGGCCGAGCCGGGCATCCGAAGAACATCATCATGCTGACCGCAGACGCCTTCGGCGTCATGCCGCCGATCGCCAGGCTGACGCCGGCGCAGGCGATGTACCATTTCCTGTCGGGCTATACCGCCAAGGTTGCCGGCACGGAAAAGGGCGTCACCGAGCCGGAGGCGACGTTCTCGACCTGCTTCGGCGCCCCGTTCATGCCGCGCCATCCATCCGAATACGGCAATCTGCTGCGCGAGCTGATCGCCGGCCATGGCGTCGACTGCTGGCTGGTCAACACCGGCTGGACCGGCGGCGCCTACGGCACCGGGCGCCGCATGCCGATCAAGGTGACGCGCGCCTTGCTGGGCGCCGCGCTCGACGGTTCGCTGAAGTCGGCCGAGTTCCGCACCGACGCCAATTTCGGCTTCGAGGTGCCGGTGGCGGTCCCGGGTGTCGACGGCGCCATTCTCGACCCCCGCTCGACCTGGGCGGACAAGGCCGGTTACGACCGCCAGGCCGCGAAGCTGGTCAACATGTTCGCCGTCAATTTCGAGAAGTTCGAACGCCATGTCGACGCGACCATCCTCGGCGCGGCGCCGCGGATGCAGGAAGCGGCAGAATAGCAGTCACTGCTAATTTCTTCCTCCAGGGCCTGGCTCGCGCCGGGCCTTTCCTTTTTGCCGCCGTCGCGTCATGAGTGCGTGCATGGCAAGCGACGACGATATCATCATCTCCGGCGAAGCGGTCATCCATCCTGGCGACCTGCATGAGGACTTCATCCGCTCGTCCGGTCCGGGCGGCCAGAACGTCAACAAGGTGGCCACCGCCGTGCAGCTGCGCTTCGACGCGGCGAACGCGTCCGGCCTGTCCGAGCGCGTGCGCGAGCGCGCCATCAAGCTGGCCGGCCAGCGCGCCACCAAGGACGGCGTCATCGTCATCGAGGCAGGCCGCTTTCGCACCCAGGAGCAGAACCGCGCCGACGCGCGGGCGCGGCTGACTGCATTGATCGCCAAGGCGGCCGAGCCGCCGCCTCCGCCGCGCAAGAAGACCAGGCCGTCCAAAGGCGCCGTGGAGCGCCGCCTGAAGAGCAAGGCAGGCCGGTCGACGGTGAAGAAGCTGCGCGGTCGGGTGGATAGCGACTGATCCGGCCAAAGCCGCTGGTTTCGGGTTGCCGCCTTCTTTTGAAGGATGGCATGGCTTGGAGCATGATGCCGAACAGTGTGAAGCGGTTTTCGGGATATCATGCCCTATCTCTCTGATTTAGAGACGGATTCAGATTTCATGTCGAACAGACCCGAAGCCTTCCGGCTCTAGGGAGCAACGGATCGATCCATGCTGGTTCTGCCCAAAGGCGTCCGCCATATGCCGGGCTACCTCCCGCGCCCGGCCCAGGAAGCGCTGGTCGAGGAGATCAGGCGCGTCGTGCAGGCCGCACCCCTCTACGTGCCGGCCATCCCGCGCACCGGCAAGGAGATGAGCGTGCGCATGACCAATTGCGGCGCGCTTGGCTGGGTGACCGACAAGGAGCGCGGCTATCGTTATCAGCCGACGCATCCGGCGACCGGCGAGCCCTGGCCGGCGATCCCGGAAGCCCTGTTGGAATTATGGCGCGAGGTCTCGGCCTATCAGCATCCGCCCGAGGCATGCCTGGTCAACTTCTATTCGGCGGATGCCAAAATGGGCCTGCATCAGGACCGCGACGAACAGGATTTCGCCGCGCCCGTGGTGTCGGTCTCGCTGGGCGACGACTGCCTGTTCCGGGTCGGCCAGGACAGGCGCGATGGCGGCACCAAGTCGTTCAGGCTGAAGAGCGGCGACGTCGTCGTGCTTGGCGGCGAAGGCCGCCTCGCCTTCCACGGTGTCGACCGCATCTATCCGGCGACATCGGCGCTGCTGAGGAACGGCGGCCGCATCAATCTGACGCTGCGGCGGGTGACGGTGCCTGGCTGAGCATATTGGGGCAAGACGATCTTAAGGACACCTGGGCTACAATCGCGGTTGCTATAACCGAGATCGCCATGCAACCGGATTGGATCAGGACCAGAAGCCTTTTGGACGTGGCCATTGTCACGGTCGTGTCGATCATCGCCGCATGGATGACTTGGTTCTACCTGAGCTTTCTGTGGACCTTGGACAGCCGAGGCTTTTCCGCGCTGTCGCACAGGCTCCCCTACTGGGATTTCACCAACCTCTGGGCAGGTTCGCGCATGGCCATCGAGGGCCACGTTGCCGTTCTCTTCGACGTGGAGGCCTATCGCGCGGCGCTGCGCGCGATGTTCTCACCCGACGTTCCAAATCAGGAATGGAGCTATCCGCCGAACATCCTCCTGCTCGGCGTTCCGCTTGCCACCTTGCCGATCCTGCCTGCCTATCTGATCTGGACGGTCGGGACCGTGCTGTGCCTGTGGCTGGCGATCCGGCCGCTGAAGCTCGGAGCGGCGCTGGAACTGGCGATTGTCTTGAGCCCGGCGGTTATCTGGAACTCCTTGTTCGGCCAGAACGGCGCGCTGACCGCCGCGCTGTTGATCGGAGGCCTCGCCGTGGCACCAAGGCGTCCGCTGCTGGCCGGAATCCTGTTCGGCCTGCTGACGATCAAACCGCATCTCGGCATTCTCGTGCCCTTCTGCCTGCTCGCCAGCGGCAACTGGCGCGCCATTCTCGCGGCGATCGGCACCAGCGTCGTGATCGCCCTCGCCACCGGCCTGTTCTTTGGCTTCGATGTCTGGCGCCTGTTCCTGACCGAAACCCGCCCCTTGATGACGGCGATCATGGAGGCGCCTTATCCGCAGCCCTATCAGTACAACGCGATAACGGTGTTCTTCACGGCGAGAGCTTTCGGCGCCGGGGTGACCTCCGCCTATGGCGTGCAGGCGGTCGCAACCATCGCGTCCATCGCCGCGGCGATCTGGCTCTGGCGGCCGGGCCGCGTGGTCTCGCATCAGGAACGCGTGGTGCTTACCGCTGTCCTCGCAATCCTTGCCACGCCCTATGGCTATACCTACGACACGATCGGTGTGGCCGTAGCGGTGGCGATGCTCGCCGCGATGGTTTCCAGGCCGCCTCGGCTGATCCTGGCGATTTGCTGGCTCGCGCCTTTCGTCGTGAATTTTTTCACCTGGGGCGGATATTGCGTCGCTGTCCTGATCCCGCTGTTTCTTGCCGCGTGGATGCTGCATTCGATATGGACGAGAGGCCGGAAGGCTGAACTCTCGGGAGAACCGTCCCTAGCCTGAAACAATTCCAAGATACGTGCGCAGCGATAGGCTCGGCGGCTTTGCCGCAGCCTTCCGTTCGCCGCAGGAAGTATGAAGAATGACGGCCATGTCAATTTGAGGCGGTCGCGGGTCCTCGTGCCTGGCTAATTCCTGCGTTGCGCTGTAGCACCCGTACCTCGCCCCGCGCGCACCACGCCATCAATGACATCAGCGGCAGGAAAAGCGCGACGCCGATATGCTCACGCTCGCTGAAACATTGCCGGGAAACAGCACCGGCATCGCATAGGCGGCAGGGGCAAGCGCGAGAAGCGCCGGTCCTTCCCTGAAACGGGCGGCGCACCGCCGCGCGGCCAGCATCAGTCCCGCCAGGGCAGCCAGAAAGGAGATATCCTTTAAGCGCCAATTGATCTCGATCAGCCAGTGCCGTCCTAATTGCGTTCGGCGATATCGCTGCGGATGAACAGGGTTACGGAGGCGTTCTGATAGAGCAGACGATAGTCCTGCAAAGCCTTTGCGATCAAAGGGCTGTCACGCAACGGGGCCGTTGCGTGCGGCTGCGTCAGATGGAGCTTTATCGGTACGTCCGGTCCTGCGGTTCCGTCATCGGCAACGATATCCGGCCGTTTCGTGGCCAACTCACTGGCGATCGCCTGCGTGTAATCCGCGCGCAAGGCTTCGAGCCTGAGGTGGGTCGCGGTATCCGGCCCAGACTCGATCAGGACCTGGGCATCATTGACCATCCAGCCGGACGGGTGGCGCCCAACCATGCGAGCGCCGGTCATCCGGACGAGCGGATTGCCGATCTGCAGCGCCGAGCCGATCGATATAAAGGTCGGGTGATCGGCGATCCGGTTGATGGCGGCCGTCGCCGCGTCGAGATCGCCACGCGGTTCGACGAATGCCAGGCCTTGCCGTGGCGCGACGGTCGTTACGAGCAAAAGCAGACCGAACCCGACACCCGCCCTTGCCAGCCCAGGCAGGTCGCGCTGTGGCCGCAACCGGATAAACTGGAGCACAAAGGCCAACATGCCGAGCGTCAGGAACGGCATCGCCTGATAGGTCCAGCCTTTGCCCAAGACGACAAACCCAGGGACATAGCCAACACCTGCCAGCAGCAGAACCTTCGCATCGCGATCGGGCCGGTCAGGGTAGGCCATGGCCAACGTTGCCGCGGCCATGGCCACGAAAATCTTCACCGGCAAGAGCATCAACATGTCGACGACCGGCAAGCGCATCGGCAAATAGACCTCGCGCAGCAAAGGCAGGACATCGGTGAAGAAGGGCCGCATGAAGATCACAAGCACGACCAGATAGCCGACGGTCAAAACAGCGCCGAAGACATTCTCGGTCGTCAGCAGAGGCCGCGCCGAGCGTCGCTGCGCGGCAAGGACCAGCACCGGCGCAGCCAGCGCCAGCACGCTGAAGGGCGGTTTGATCATGACGAAAATCGCGGCGCCAATCCCGGCGGCAAGCCGCTCGGCCGTGCTGCCGGCGCGGAAATCCGCTGTCCGGTCGCGTGCCGCAAGCAGCGCCAGCCAAGGCAAAAGGCAGATGACTGCGATTTGTTCGCGCTGGCCGAAATCCGCCGGCGACAGCGCAAGCAGAAGAAACACCAGGGCCGGAACTGCCCAGACGAATCGCGTCAGCGTTTGGTCGGCACGTACGAGGATTCGAGCTGAAAGCCAGACCGAACCGATTGCCAGCACTACCATGCCGAGCCCCACCCAGAGCTCCGCCGAAAGCCCGGTCAACCGCTCAAGAACTAGGAATGGCAGATAGAGCCAGGTCGAAAAGGGCGGATTGGCCTCGGCGACGTCGACATAGAGGCGTTCGCCGCTCAGCACGCGGTCGCCGACGGTCAGCAGCCACGACACGTCGACATTGCCCGGCAAGACGCGCGAGACGACGATCGCATAGAGGGCGATCAACAATGTTGCGGCAGCCGGCAGGCCAAGGCGAAATGCAGTTCCGGCCTGACGGGGCCGCAGATCGGCCTGCTCGCCTGAAGCAACCAATGGCGCATCCATGCCGGGAGCCTCAATAGCAGTACAGCGTTTGTGGCTTAGTTTCTAACGGACCGGCAGTTAAGCGCGCTTTAACCGGCAGCCACCGTTCAAAATTTCCTCGCGACCTCTCCCGAAAGGACGGCTGCGGATCACTCTGCCTGGGCAGTTCCTGGATTGCGCAGCAACACCTGCACTTCGTCATCCTCGGCAATCTGCTGATAGCGTCGCAGGAAGTTGGTGTAGTCTTGCCACTGGGCAAGCTCCGCATTCCAGTCCCTGTCCTTTTTCTCGACGATTATTATGGCAGGCTTCTGGGTCTCGAGTTCGGCGACCTTGCTCTCGATGTAGCGATCGGCGATCTGCCGGTAGTGGGACGCCGCCTCCTGGTCGCCGTTCCGGCTTGCGATGCCCGAAAGATAACGCGCTGATTCACCCAGCCAGTCGTTGCAATGGCGTGAAATCCATGTCCCGCCGAGCATGCGGGTAAGAGGATGGCCTCCCGAGATGTCGGCGCCGACTAGCGCGACGGTCGGCTGAGGAGCAGCGGCCTTAAGCTTGGCGACAAACTCTGCACTGAGCTTCTGTGTCTGCATGAACGGGATGGCGGCGGCGGCAATGATGACAGCCAGCAGCACCTTGAGCACCAGTTCCATCGCCGTGCCCGGCGACTTGTATGTCGCCGGGGCAGCTTGCGCCATCCTCAGCAGGAGGGCCGCCAGAATCAGACTGAAGGCCGGAAACGCGTGATAGGGCCAGCCTTTTGCCTGGTAGATCAGCGGCACGGTCGCAGCCAGCGAAGCAAGCGTGAACACGGTGACCAGTGGCGACAAAGGCAATCCCGGTCTAAGAAGATGTAGCGCGGCAAGAGCGACCACATAGATCGGCACATAGATCTCCAGCAGCGCCTGCATCTTCTGCATCCGCATATAGGTGTCGGCCAGCATTGGATAGACGACGCTCAGGAATTCCGGATAGAAATACTGGACGGCAACGACATAGGCGACGCAGACCAGGCCGATCGCCCAGTTCTCGACGGCGAAAAGCATCCGGATCGACCGGCGGCTCCAGGCCGCGTAGAACGCCGGAACGAGCACGACCAGTGCATAGTAGGGCTTCACCAGAACCAGCACGCTGCCGCTAAGCCCGGCAAGAACCGCCGTCAGGATACTCGGCACGCGTCCTTCGATAGGCGCCGCGCGCCACGCCGTCAGCACCAGCATCGGCAAAAACAACGCGATCCCCAGTTGCTCCCGTTCGGTGAAAGCATTGCCCGGGAAGATGACAAGCAGGGCCAGGAACAGCGGCAACATTTGAAACAGCGCGCGGTTCTCGGCAAGACCGGCCTGCTTGGCGATCAGCCCGGCAAACCCCAATCCTGCCAGGCAAATCGCATAGCTGTAGGCATGAACCGCCACCTCCGGCGACATGCCGACCTTGTGCGCCAGTGCCACGACCGGCATGAACATCCAAGGCGTGAAAGGCGGATTGACTTCGAACACGTCGACATAGAGCCGTGATCCGGCAAGCATCTTCTCGCACAGCGTGATCACCCAACTCGTGTCTGGTATGACGCCCCATCGCATCTGCCAGGGAATGGCGGCCGCCAGGACCAGCAGGCAAAGTATCACGGTCCATGCCCACATGCTGCGCGCTTCGCCGATCGGCGCGTCTGCTGTCGGTCTGTCGAGCACGGCGGTCATCGGCTCTCTCCTTCGGGGCAGAGGGGGCCGTTGGCGCCCATGGGAGCGCCGAAGACAAACTTGCGTAAGACTGCGAAGTTCAGAACCGGCACTAGAATGGAAGCCAGCGCCACCGGCGCCGACAGGTATCCGGCGAGATCGGTGAGAATTGCGGCCAGCCCAACGGAGAGGAGGAATCCGGCCCCGGTTGCACAGGCGAAGCGGAAGATTTCGACGCCAAGCGCACCGTCAGGCATGAACGTCACGCAGCGATGCCCGCAATAGGAAACGCTGCTCCGGCGCTGGCGTCGAGCTTGTCGAGTTAGGCTCATCCCGCCGGACAAGTAGCGGCAGCGCCGCCTCTGCATTGAAGCCCGGAATGATCAGTGAATAGACCGGGGGCTCGCGTCCCGCGGCATTGCCCGCATTGATCACCGGTTGCCTCCCGACACCCGCTGGAGTTTGGCTGGCAACGCTAGCCGGGATTGCCTAAGGCGCCGTTAAGGGGTCACAATTTCCTTAACGCCACTTCCTCGATCAGGTGGTTGGTGCCCTTGCGCAGGATGAGGTCGGCCCGCGCCCTGGTCGGCAGGATGTTCTCGCGCAGGTTCTTCAGGTTGATGTTGGCCCACAGCCCCTCGGCGATGGCCCGCGCGGCATCCTCGGAGAGTTGCGAATAGCGGTGGAAGAAGGAATCCGGATTGCGGAAGGCGGTTTCGCGCAGCCGCATGAAACGCTGGATGTACCATTGATGGATCAGCTTCTCGTCGGCATCGATATAGATGGCGAAATCGAAGAAGTCGGACAGGAACGGCACGATCTTGCCGTCCTTCGGCAGCTTGCCCGGCTGCAGGACGTTGATGCCTTCGAAGATCAGTATGTCCGGCCGGTCGATGGTGACGAACTCGCCCGGGATGACGTCGTAGGTCAGGTGCGAATAGACCGGCGCGCTGACGCTGCTTTGCGCCGACTTGATGCCGGACAGGAACCTGAGCAGCGCGCCGACATCGTAGCTCTCGGGGAACCCCTTGCGCTCCATCAGGTTCTCGCGGCGCAGGATCTCGTTGGACAACAGGAAGCCGTCGGTGGTGATGAGGTCGACTTTCGGGCTCGACGGCCAGCGCGCCAGAAGTTCCTTCAGCACGCGCGCCGTGGTCGACTTGCCGACCGCGACCGAGCCGGCAATGCCGATGATGAAGGGTGTCTTGACGACGTCCTGCGCGTTGAAAAAGGCCTGGCGCTGCCGGAACAGCAGCTGGCTTGCCTCGACATGGGCCGAAAGCAGCCGGGACAGCGAGAGGTAGATGCGCTTGACCTCTTCGAGGTCGACCGGGTCGTTGAGCGAGCGCAGCCGGTCGATCTCGTCCCCGGTCAGCGTCAGCGGCGTGTCCGCGCGAAACTGCGACCATTGCTCGGCGGAGAAGAATCGATAAGGGGAATACTTCTCGGTCGGAGCCAGCTGGTCCATCGGGTTTCCTGCCCTCCTAGAGCGTGCTGCCGAAAAGTGCGAAGCCGGGCGACATCATGCTCTCTCTTTCGATCAACCCTGGGGCCGGGACGCCTTCTCGGAGATGCCCGAGCGGCTGGTTCGGCCCTCAAGCTCCTTCAGCACCTCGTCAAGCGGAATGCCCGCGATGCCAAGGACGACCAGCCAATGATATATAAGATCGGCGCTTTCCGAAACGACGGCTTTCTTGTCCCCCTTGACGGCGGCAATCACCGTCTCGACGGCTTCCTCGCCGAGCTTCTGCGCCGCCTTATCGATGCCTTTGGCGAACAGCTTCGCCGTCCATGAGTCGGCGTCGCCGGAATGGGCGCGCTGATGGATGATCGTTTCCAGCTCGGCGAGCGAAAATTGAGCCATAGCAGCGGTTTAAGTCCGATGGGCGGCCGAGTCCAGCCGCATCGGCAGGCCGGCCCTGGCCATATGCGTCTTGGCTTCGGCGATGGTGTAGGTGCCGAAATGGAAGATCGAGGCGGCAAGCACCGCAGCCGCATGGCCGTCGCGGATACCCTCGACCAGGTGATCGAGCGTTCCGACGCCGCCGGAAGCGATCACCGGCACGCGCACCCCGTCGGCAATCGCCCGGGTGAGCGCAATATCGTAACCGGCCTTGGTGCCGTCGCGGTCCATCGAGGTCAAAAGAATCTCGCCGGCGCCGCGCTCGACCATGCGCTGCGCGAATTCGACCGCGTCGATGCCGGTCTTCTCGCGTCCGCCATGGGTAAAGATCTCCCAGCGGTCGGTCTCGCCTTGCGCCGATATCTTCTTGGCGTCGATCGCCACGACGATGCACTGGTTGCCGAATTTATCGGCGGCTTCCGCGACGAAATCCGGGTTCTTCACCGCCGCCGTGTTGATCGACACCTTGTCGGCGCCGGCCAGGAGCAGCTTGCGGATGTCGGCCACCTGGCGCACACCGCCGCCGACGGTGAGCGGCATGAAGCACTGCTCGGCAGTTCGGGCAACCACGTCGAAGATCGTCTCGCGATTGTCGGACGATGCGGTGATGTCGAGGAAGCAGAGCTCGTCGGCGCCTGCGGCATCATAAGCCTTGGCGGCCTCAACCGGGTCGCCGGCATCGACGAGGTCGACGAAGTTCACCCCCTTGACCACGCGGCCGTTCTTGACGTCGAGGCAGGGGATGACGCGGGCCTTGAGCATTACTTGCGCTCCAGCGTCGAGAGCAGGTCGACCACCAGCGCGCCGACCAGCGGCGGCACGTCGCCCTTGGGATCGAAGGCCGGATCGTAGGCGGAGATGGTGAGCCCGGCGATGGCGAGCGGCCCAGCCAGACCGCACATGGCGGTGCGCAGCTGCTCGGGAGCCGGACCGCCGGGCGTGGTGTAGCGATTGGCTTGCAGCTTCTCGGGGTCATGCACGTCAAGGTCGACATGCATGTGGACCTGGCGTGCACCGTCGGCCTTCAGCCTTTGCGCCGCGCTCTTCCAGTCCGGGCATTCGGTCCGGATGATCGGCAGCTTTTCCAGCAGTTCCTTTTCCGCGCTGTCGAGGTCGCGCGCATTGACAAGAACGCAGCGCGACGGATCGAGCGGCTTGAAGCCCGGGATCTGCGCTGCCATCGATCGCCAGCACAGGCCCAGCACGGTGGCCAGCGCCATGCCGTCGAGAAAGCCCGTTGTGGTGGTTTCCGGCGTGTTGAGATCGCCGTGCTGGTCCGCCCATATGATGGCGTCGGCACCGGCACCGGCCACAGAGCCGGCGGCGGTCAGGCAGTTGCCGGCCAGCACGATCGGAAACCGCTTCCTGTCCAGCGCCATGCGGACTTCGCCTGAAACGGCGTTGCAGACGGCAAATCCGGTACCGATCTCGCGCTCGGCTTCGTCCTCGACCACCTTGCCGATGTCGCTCACCTCGACATCGTGGCCGGCGAGCTTCAGCGCCTCGGCCAGCCCGCCCGAAATCAGCGCGTCCGGGCCCTGGCCGCAGCCGCCGTGGAAATGGCCGCTGTCATAGGAGGCCAGGATGATCGAAATATTCACGCTCTTGCCCCCGTCCGCTCACCGCGCAGGATCGCCAGCGCCTCGGCTGGGTCGATACGTCCGTCATACAGAGCGCGGCCGGAGATCGCGCCTTCGAGTTTTTGCGCGTCGGGCATGGTCATGCGCACGATGTCGGCGATCGAGGCGAGGCCGCCGGACGCGATCACCGGAATCGACACGGCCTCGGCGAGGTCGATGGTCGAATCCCAGTTGATGCCGGAAAGCACGCCGTCGCGGTCGATGTCGGTGTAGATGATGGCGGCGACGCCGGCGCCCTCGAATTTCTTGGCCAGCTCGATGACGCCGAGCTCGGAGGCCTCGGCCCAGCCTTCGACCGCGACCTTGCCGCCCTTGGTATCGATGCCGACCGCTATTTTCCCGGGAAAGGCCTTGCAGGCCTCCTTGACCAGGTCTGGTTCGCGCACCGCCACGGTGCCGAGGATAACGCGCGTCAGGCCGCGATCCAGCCAATCCTCGATCTGCGGCAAGGTGCGGATGCCGCCGCCGAGCTGCACGGGATTCTTCGTCGCCTTCAGAATGGCGCCGACCGCCGCCGAATTGACGCTTTGGCCCTTGAAGGCGCCGTTGAGGTCGACGACATGCAGCCACTCGAAGCCCTGCTCCTCGAAGGCCCTGGCCTGTGCGGCGGGGTCGTCGTTGTAGATGGTCGCGGTGGCCATGTCGCCGTGCTTCAGGCGCACGCATTGGCCGTCCTTGAGATCGATGGCGGGAAACAGGATCATCGGTCAGGCGCCCTCGACAATTGCGAAGTGTCCGGTCGAGGCCGCCCGTCTGTGCACAAGCGCTCTCTGGTAGGCCTCCGACCGATAGCAGTTCAGGGCCGCCTCATAGGAATCGAATTCCACCACGACATGCCGGCCGAAATCCGATCCTTCCGGGTTCGTCACATCCCCTCCGCGGACGAGATAGCGGCCTCCGAAATTGGAAATGGCGTCGCCTATGGCGTCGCGATAGCGCTGGTAGCCTTGCGGATCGGTCACCGAGAGGATGACGATCCAATAGCCCTTCTTGCTCACGCTAGGGCCTCCATTTCAGGAAATTGGTGATCAAGGCCAGGCCGAGCGCCTGGCTCTTCTCGGGATGGAACTGCGTGCCGGCAAGGTTGTCGCGGGCGACGGCCGCCGTCACCGCGCCGCCATAATCGGTCGTCGCCAGCACTTCGCCGGAATTCTTCGCGTCCAGATGATAAGAATGGACGAAATAGGCGTGCAGCCCCTTCGGGCCGGTCTCGATTCCGGAAAACAGCGGGTGCTTGCGTTGGAGTTCGATCGTGTTCCAGCCGATCTGCGGGATTTTCAGCGCCGGATCGGACGGCGTGATCTCCTTGACGTCGCCGGCGATCCAGCCAAGACCTTGGGTGACGGTCTTTTCGAGGCCGCGTTGCGACATCAGCTGCATGCCGACGCAGATACCGAGGAAAGGACGCCCCTTACGAAGCGCGACTTCTTCCACCGCCTCCCACATCCCCGACACCGCATGCAGGCCGGCGGCGCAGTCGGCATAGGCGCCGACGCCCGGCAGCACGATGCGGTCGGCGGAACGCACCCGCTCGGCATCGGCCGTCAGCTCGATCGTCGCGGCAAGGCCCGCCTCATGAGCGGCGCGCTCGAAGGCTTTGGTGGCCGAGCGCAGATTGCCCGAGCCGTAATCGATGATGGCCACCCGCATGTCAGGGCCTTCCAGGCGTATGGGTCAGGCCGAGCGCCATGCCTGTCTGCGGCGGACGTGCCTGCGATGCATCCGGCACGATGCGCGGCAGGGGCTGCTCCTCGCTCTCCTCGCCGGTTTCCAGCACATGGCGCGTCTCGGCATCGGCGAGATTGCCGGCCTCGATCACGCCCCATTCGCGCCAGCCGCGCCGCCGCAGCGAGGCGATCCGCAGGCCCTGGCCTTCGAAGCCGACATAGAGCGAGACCAGCAGCGACAGCAGCGATCCGGCCCCTTCGAGTCCGAGCCTCTCGCCGACCACCGACAGGATCGCCATGACGATGAAGGTCAGGGCCGCCTCGATCCACATCCGACGCCAGGCGAGCCACAGCGGCGCGACCAAGAAACCCAGCCAGGTGAAGCTGTCGCGCACGAAAATTGCGTCCTCGGCTTTGTTGCCGGCCGGCGGCGCCATCACGACATAGATCGCCATAGGGCTATCCTTTCAGGGATCCCTTGGTGGAAGGCACCGCGTCGGGCTGGCGCGGATCGGGCTCCAGCGCCGCGCGCAACGCCCGCGCCACCGCCTTGAAGCAGGTTTCGGCGATATGATGGTTGTTGGCGCCGTAATGATTGGTCACATGCAGCGTGATGCCGGCATTCTGCGCCAGCGCCTGGAAAAACTCGCGCACCAGCTCAGTGTCGAACGTGCCGATCTTCGGCGACGAGAAGCCCACATTCCAGACCAGGAACGGCCGGCCCGACACGTCGATCGCGGCCCTGGTCAGCGTTTCGTCCATGGCAAGGTCGATCGAGGCATAGCGCATGATGCCGCGCCGCTCGCCCAGCGCCTTGCTCAGCGCCTGGCCGATCGCGATGCCGGTGTCCTCGACAGTGTGGTGGTCGTCGATATGCAGGTCGCCCTTGGCCTTGACCGTCATGTCGATCAGCGAATGGCGCGACAGCTGGTCGAGCATATGGTCGAAGAAGCCGACGCCGGTCGAAATGTCGGATTTTCCCTTGCCGTCGACATCGACGGAGACCGAAATCTCGGTTTCCTTGGTCTTGCGGCTGACTTCGGCCGAACGCGTCATCGCTTTGTCCTTGTTGCCCTGCTTGGAGGCGCCAGGGCTTGAAAACGAAAGCCTTCTATCAGCATGATCCGGCGATTGCCAGTTGCCATTCCGGCCGCTATCGGCTCGGCCTGAGGCGGTTTGCAATCGTTGGCCCTATGCATACATATGGCCGATCAAACTCACTCGTACCGCGCCAATCGCCTTTTCAAGGGATAGCGCGCATCGGAGCTCAAATGTCGAATGAACTCACCATGCACGCCACGACCATCATCAGCGTGCGCAAGGGCAACAAGGTCGTGATCGCCGGCGACGGCCAGGTCAGCCTCGGCCAGACGATCATGAAGGGCAACGCCCGCAAGGTCCGCCGCATTGGCAAGGGCGGCAGTGTCATTGCCGGCTTCGCCGGCGCTACCGCCGACGCCTTCACCCTGCTCGAGCGGCTCGAAGCCAAGCTCGAGCAATATCCGGACCAGCTGACGCGCGCCTGCGTCGAGCTCGCCAAGGACTGGCGCACCGATCGCTATCTGCGCCGGCTGGAAGCCATGATGCTGGTCGCCGACAAGTCGGTCTCGCTGGCGCTGACCGGCAATGGCGACGTTCTGGAGCCCGAGCATGGCGTCATGGCCATCGGCTCCGGCGGCAATTACGCGCTGGCCGCCGCCCGCGCGCTGATCGACACCGACAAGGATGCCGAGGAGATCGCCCGCAAGGCCATGCAGATCGCGTCCGACATCTGCGTCTACACCAACAACAATTTTGTCGTCGAAACGCTCGATGCCGCTTGAACATGACCCCGAACCGAAGGACCGCGAAAGCGAACAATGGCCGCCGGTTTTCGGACAAGATCATGGTCGAACAGGAAGACAGCTATGATTTTCGGCCGGTCACGGAAAAAGACCTGCCGATGATCGCCGGCTGGCTGCGCGAGCCGCATGTCGCCGAGTGGTGGGACGATCCGGAAAAGGAAATCGCCGAGATCCGCGAGCATATCGATTCGGTTTCGGTGGAGCCGCTGATCGTCGAGCTCGACGGCAGGCCAATCGCCTATCTGCAGAGCTATGATCCGCATATGGAGGACGACCATCCCTATGCCGACCAGCCCTTCGGCACGCTGGGCATCGATCTCACGATCGGCCCGCCGGAGCTGGTCGGGGTCGGTCATGGCTCGGCCATCCTGCGCCAGTTCGTCGAGGAGCTTTTGGAGGAAGGCGCGCCGCGCGTCATCATCGATCCGCATCCCGACAATGGCCGCGCCATCCGCGCCTATGAGAAGGCCGGCTTCAGGCCGATCGGGCGCAGGCATTCGCAATATGGGGACGTCGTGCTGATGGCCGTCGATGCGGCCGACGACGATGAAAATCTGGGGGACTGATTGAATGACCGCATCCGGAGGGGACAAGACGCTTTCGGCCTATGAAAACAGTTGGCGCATGGGCCTGCTGCTCGTGCTCGCCTTTATCATATTCCAGGCAGGCGCCTTGTACGGCATGGGCCATCCGCCGATCTGCACCTGCGGCTACGTCAAGCTCTGGCATGGCGTGGTCAACAGTTCGGAGAATTCGCAGCACATCGCCGACTGGTACACCTTCTCGCACATCATCCACGGCTTCCTGTTCTATGCGCTGGCCTGGGCGCTGTTCCCGCGCTCGCCAGTGGGCTTAAGGCTCGCCTTCGCCGTCCTCATCGAAGGCGGCTGGGAGATCCTGGAAAACAGCCCCTTCATCATTGACCGCTATCGCGCCGGCACCATCTCGCTCAACTATTACGGCGACTCGATCATCAACTCGGTGTCCGACACGCTGTTCATGGCGCTGGGATTTGTGATGGCGCGAAAGCTACCTATATGGGTGGTCGTGGCCCTGGCGCTCATCTTCGAGTTCGGCACGGGTTACATCATCCGGGACAATCTGACGCTCAACGTGATCATGCTGCTGCATCCGTTCGAGTTTATCAGGCAGTGGCAAAGTGGAATTTGAGTAATATGAGCACATTTTCTCCCCGCGAAATCGTTTCGGAACTCGATCGCTTCATCATCGGCCAGAAGGACGCCAAGCGCGCCGTGGCCATTGCCTTGCGCAACCGCTGGCGCCGCCAGCAGCTGGAAGGCCAGATGCGCGAAGAGGTGATGCCGAAGAACATCCTGATGATCGGCCCGACCGGGGTCGGCAAGACCGAGATCTCGCGGCGTCTGGCGCGGCTCGCCGGCGCGCCCTTCGTTAAGGTCGAGGCCACGAAATTCACCGAGGTCGGTTATGTCGGCCGCGATGTCGAGCAGATCGTGCGCGATCTCGTCGAGGTCGCCATCGGCCTGACGCGCGAGAAGATGCGCGAGGACGTCGCCGCGCGCGCCCAGATCAACGCCGAGGAACGCGTCCTGGAAGCGCTGGTCGGCAAGACGGCGAGCCCGGCGACCCGCGACTCCTTCCGCAAGAAGCTGCGCGACGGCGAGCTCGACGACAAGGAGATCGAGATCGAGGTGGCCGACACCGGCACCGGCGGCATGCCCGGTTTCGAGATCCCCGGCATGCCGGGCGCCAATGTCGGCGTGCTCAACATCAACGACATGCTGTCGAAGGCGATGGGCGGCCGCAGGACCAAGACCCGCAAGACCACGGTGCGCGATTCCTACGCGGTGCTGGTCAACGACGAGTCCGACAAGCTGCTCGACCAGGACGAGGTGGTGCGCAGGGCGCTGGAATCGGCCGAGAATGACGGCATCGTCTTCCTCGACGAGATCGACAAGATCGCCGCCAGGAGCGACATTTCGGGCGGCCCGTCGCGCGAAGGCGTGCAGCGCGACCTGCTGCCGCTGGTCGAAGGCACCACGGTCGCGACCAAGTATGGGCCGATCAAGACCGACCATATATTGTTCATCGCTTCGGGCGCCTTCCATGTCTCCAAACCGTCCGACCTGCTGCCCGAGCTGCAGGGCCGCCTGCCCATCCGTGTCGAGCTGCGCGCGCTGGAGAAGGCGGATTTCATCCGCATCCTCACCGAGACTGAGGCGAGCCTCATCAAGCAGTATATCGCGTTGATGAAGACCGAAGGCGTCGAGCTGACCTTCACCGACGACGCCATCGATTCGCTTGCCGGCATCGCCGTCGATCTCAACGCCAGCGTCGAGAACATCGGCGCCCGGCGCCTGCAGACGGTGATGGAGCGTGTGCTGGACGAGATTTCCTACGACGCGCCCGACCGCCACGGCACGGCCGTCACCATCGACGCCGCCTATGTCGAGAAGCATGTCGGCGACCTGTCGCGCAACACCGACCTGTCGCGGTTTATTCTTTAAGCTCTATCGGGTTCGGGCTGGCTTCCGGCCGGCCTGAAACGCCCGTCCAATGCCCCAATTTCGGGCCGGCTCAGGCCGGCCTGAAACGCCCTTCCAATCCAAAGTGTGGCCAAATGGAAGCATCTGGCCACCATTTTCGCTAGCAGCTCGAAGCCTTCTCTCGACTCTGCCATGCGCTTTACCTAGTTTGCCGCGCATTCGAAGGCGGCGGCGTATGAAGAAACTTATCCTGCTTTTTCTCGGCATGGCCCTGGCGGCGGCGGTGGCAACCGCCGATGCCGCGACCATCGTGCCCCCAGGTAACCGCAACAGCGTGCAGCCGGATATTCCAGGCGCCTCCAGCCGGCGCACCCAGGCCACCAACACCACCTTCCAGGCCAAGTACCGCAAGGTCTACGCGCTGTTGCAGAATGATGCCGAGCTGCGCGGCAAGATCAGGAAGGCGGCAGCAGCCTACGGTATCGATCCCATGCATATCGTCGGCGCCATCGTCGGCGAGCATACCTACAATGTCGACGCCTACGACCGTCTGCAGACCTATTACGTGAAGGCGATCTCCTATTTGTCGAGCAAGCTCTCTTTCGCCTATCACGGCGAGGACGTCTCGGATTTCATCCAGCGGCCGGAATTCGAGAAATGCGCCGGCATGGACGACAGCTACGACCTTTGGGAATGCCGCGAGCAGGTGTGGAACCGCGCCTTCCGCGGCAAGAGCGTCGGCGGCGAGGATTTCCCCAACGATCGCTTCGGCGCCACCTTCTTCCAGCCTTATTATGCCGGCCAGACCTTCGGCCTCGGCCAGTTGAACCCGCTGACTGCGTTGCAGATGAGCGACCTCGTGCACAAGGTCTCAGGCTTGCCCAGGCTCGACGTCAGCGATCCCAACGCGGTCTACAAGACCATCATGGACCCGGACCTGACGCTGCCCTACGTCGCCGCGACCATCAGAAAGTCCATCGACGCCTACCGCGGCATCGCCGGCTTCGACATCTCGAAAAATCCGGGCCTGACCGCCACGCTCTACAATGTCGGCAACCCCGAAGAGCGCGCTTATGCTCTGAAGGCCGAGAACGACAAGCGCCGCGCCGCCGGCGAGCCGGAAAAGCTGCCCGAAGAAAATTATTACGGCTGGTTGGTCAACGACAAGCTGGATGAGCTGAAGGCGCTGTTTTAGGGCGTCACATTCGCGCTGCCCCTCAAGACCCGCGACCCCATCCTTTCGTCATTCTAGGGCGGAGCAAGGAGCGAAGCGACGCGCGCAGACCCTAGAATCCATGCCGTGACATTGGCCGGAGAATGCAGCGGTCCAGAATAGCCGCCGATAACGGCGCCAGCTAAGATCGCCAGATGACCGGCTGTGTCTACATGACCGCAAGCCAGAAAGGCGGCACGATCTATATCGGTGTCACCAACAACCTGGCGCGTCGGATGTCGGAGCACAAGACTGGCCAAGGCTCCAGCTTCACCAGCCGCTATGGTGTGCAGCGTTTGGTCTGGTACGAGGAGTATTTCGACATCGCCGATGCCATTCAGCGTGAGACGTCGTTGAAGCGCTGGCCACGGCGATGGAAGGTCGAGCTCATAGAGAAAGCCAACCCGGAATGGTTCGAGCTCTTTCGCGGAATTGGCTGGTGATCGTTCTGCGCCGCTGCGGTGCTCGTGCGTCACGGCATGGATTCTAGGGTCTGCGCGCGTCGCTTCGCTCCTTGCTCCGCCCTAGAATGACGAAGGATATGCCGGCAGGCAGATGAGGGGCAGCGCGACCTCCCCCGATTAGGGAAAATCACGCCGCCAGCAGCGACTTCAGCTTGACCGCTTGCGAGCCGAGCGCTTCCGGCGCCGGGCTCGCCCGCTTGGCGATCAGCATTTCCGCCAGCCGGATGTCGCGCGCCACCGCATTGCCGGGGCCGATGCCGCTGGCGGCCACCAGCCTGCCATCCTCGGCCAAGTGGAACAGGATGAAGGCGCCGTCGTCGAGGTCGCGCCGCACGATACTCTTGCCTTCGTCCGACAGCCCGGCGATCTGCAGGGTCAGCCCATACTGATCCGACCAGAACCACGGCACGGCGGCATGCGCCTCTTCGGCGCCCAGCATGTTCTTCGCGGCCAAGGCGCCCTGTTCCTGGGCGTTGCGCCAGGCTTCGAGGCGCACGCGCCGGCCGCCATAGACGGCAAGCGGGAACGAGCAGCAGTCGCCCGCGGCGAAGATATCCGGGTCGGCGGTGCGCAACTGCTCGTCGACTGCGATGCCGTTGTCGATCGCCAGTCCCGCCTCAGCGGCAAGCGCGGTCACCGGCACGGCGCCGATGCCGATCACCGCGAGATCGGCGACGATGGCCTGCCCGTCGGCCAGCGTGATGCTGACCTCCGCGCCGTCATCGGCAATCGCCGCTATCCCTTGGCCGGTGCTGATCGCAACGCCCTCGGCCTCATGCGCCTTGTGGATGATCTCGGCGATCTCGGCCGGCACGCCGCGCATCAGGATGCGCGGCTGGGCCTCGATGACGGTGACGGCGGCGCCGAGCTTGCGCGCCGCGGCGGCAAGCTCGAGGCCGATGAAGCCGCCGCCGATGATGGCGACGCGGTTGCCGGCGCTGAGATGAGCGCGAATCGCCAAAGCGTCGTTGAACGTCCTGAGATAGACGCAACGCCCTCCGAGACCCGGCATCGGCAGCGTGCGCGGCACGGATCCGGTCGCCAGCAAAAGCTTTTGATAGGAAAGGGAGGATCCATCCGACAGTTGCACGACATGCGCGGCACGATCGATCGCGACGGCCCGGACGGAATGGATGTGGCGGATCGCGCGCTCGGCGAACAGCGCGTCGGTGGCGATCGCCTTGATCGAAAGCGCCTCGCCAGTCATCGCTTCCTTCGACAGCGGCGGCCGCTCATAGGGCAGATGCGGCTCGTCGCCGACCAGCGTGACCGGCCCTTCGAAGCCGAGATCGCGCAGGGCGAGCGCGGCGCGCCCGCCGCATTCGCCAGCTCCGATGACCACCATTCCTCCCGTCATCAGCGTCACCCGACCTGAACAAGAACTTTGCCGGCGTCGACCTTGACCGGATAGGTCTTGAGGTTGACGCAGACCGGCGCGCCGCGCGCGTCACCGGTCTTGTAATTGAAGCGGCCGTTGTGCTTCGGGCATTCGATGATGTCGTCCATCACCAGCCCGTCGGCCAGATGCACCTTTTCATGCGTGCACAGCCCGTCGGTCGCGAAATATTCGTCGTCGGGGCTGCGGTAGATGGCGAAGGTGCGGCCGGCATGGTCGAACCGCATCACGTCCTCTTCGTCGATGTCTCCGGCCGCGCAGGCCTCGACCCAGTCGCTCATCTCGTTCTCCGCGAAAATCGGTTGGTTAAGCTCTTCGGCAGATCACTCGGCCGCTGCCGCCACCGGATTGTCGTTGTGCAGCTCTTCCCGGTAGGGCTTCGCCGTCGGCGGCAGCGCGCGCTTGAGGAAATAATCCTCGTTGCGCAGCTGGCGCAGGAAGGCCGGGATCATCTCGCGATAGCCGGCCAGGATCGACGGCGTCGGCGCCGGCAGATCGTGCTTGATCATCTCGTGCAGCCTCGGCAGCGCGTGGTAGGGCACCATCGGGAACATGTGGTGCTCCACATGGTAGTTCATGTTCCAGTAGATGAAGCGGCTGACCGGGTTCATGTAGACGGTGCGGCTGTTGAGCCGATGGTCGATGACATTGTCGGCGAGCCCGCCATGCTGCAGCAGTCCGGTCATGACGTGATGCCAGGCGCCGTAGAGGCGGGGCAGGCCGATCAGCAGCAGCGGCAGCCAGGAATGCAGATAGAGCGCCGGGGTGATGGTCGCGATATAGATGGCGAGCCATAGGCGGGCGACGCGGATGGCCTTCGGCTGTTCCTGTTCGGGGATGAAGGTCTTGTCCGCCGCGCTGATGACGCCGGCGGCGTTGCGCAGCATGTCGATCATGGCATGCCATGCGTCGAGAATGCCGAAGAAGTTCAAGACAACGCGCAGCAGATCCGGCGGCCGCATGACGGCGATTTCGGGATCGCGGCCGACGATGATGGTGTCGGTATGATGGCGTGTATGGCTCCAGCGCCATGTCACCGGATTGCGCATGATCATGAAGCAGGCGAGCTGGTAGACGGCGTCGTTCATCCACTGGGTGCGGAAGGCCGTGCCATGGCCGCATTCGTGCCAGCGGGAATCGGTCGAGGACCCGTAGAGCGTGCCATAGACGAAGAAGAATGGCACGCACCACCAGCTGCCCCAGAACCAGGCGCCGCCCGCGCCGCTGAGGATCAGCGCGCCGAGCCAGATGATGGTGTCGCGGATCGCCGGCTGGTCGGAGCGCTGCATCAGCTCCTTCATCTGCTTGCGCGGGATCTCGGTATGGTACCACTCGGCCGCCGCCAGCCCGTTCTCGACCGCGAGCTTGGCGTCGCGGCCGGTCAGGCTGTAGTCGCGTGGCGACGCCGACGAAGACGTCATGGCAGTCATTGAGCTTCCTCCAACAGCGCCTGGCGAACGGTTTGGCAGGTCTGGGCTCGTTCATGGCCGGCTTCCACTTCACCATACCGCCGGCCCATGATAGTCTCAACATCAGGAAGATAGTTTCTATCATTTCCTATCAGAGTGAGATATGCTGAGTCGGACAGGCAATGGAGCATTCATGGCAAAGCGGCCGACCATTAGCGATCTCGCGCGCGTCTCGGGCGTCAGCGTCGCCACCGTTGACAGGGTGCTGAACAGCCGCCTGCCGGTGCGCGAGGAGACGGCGCACCGGGTGTATGAGGCCGCCACCGAAATCGGCTACCACGCGGCGGGGCTGATCAAGCAGCGGATGCGCCAGGAATTGCCGGAATACCGGCTCGGCTTCCTGCTGCTGAGGGGCAATGACGTCTTCTATGGCGATTTTGCCAGGGAGCTCGAGCTGGCGGTTTCGCAGTCGCAACGTTTCCGCGGCACTGCCGCGATCGACTTCGCCACGTCGCTGGCGCCCGATGAGATTGCGGGCCAGATGCGCAGGCTGGCGGCCAAGTCGAGAGCCATCGCTGTCGTCGGCCCGGATCACCCGACGCTGACGGCGGTGGTGGAGGCGCTGAAGGCGAGGGGGCAGCCGGTCTTCTCGCTGCTGTCCGATTTTGCCGCCGGCATCCGCGAGGGCTATGTCGGTCTCGACAACCGCAAGGTCGGACGCAGCGCCGCATGGATGATCGCCAAGGCCGCCAGGAAGCCGGGCAAGGTGGCGCTCTTCGTCGGCAGCCACCGCTTCCATGGCCACGAGCTGCGCGAGATCGGCTTCCGCTCCTATTTCCGCGAGCACGCGCCGGATTTCACCGTGATGGAAACGCTGGTCAACCTCGAGGCGAATGACGTGACGCATGACGCCATGCTCGATCTTCTGGCGCGCCATCCCGATCTTGCCGGTTGCTATGTCGCCGGCGGCGGCATGGAAGGCGCCGTCTCGGCGCTGAGAACGGCGAACCCGGCCGATATGCCGGTCGTCATCTGCAACGAGATCAACGCCGTCTCGCGCGCAGCACTTGCCGACAACATCCTCACCATGGTGATCTCGACGCCGCTCGCCGCGCTCTGCCGGGAACTCCTGGGGCTGATGGCCCATGCCATCGAAAGCGGCGCCGCCAATGCGCCGGGGCAGACCTTCCTGCCCTTCGATATCTATCTGCCGGAAAACATCTAGTAGCTCCGCCGCAGGAATTTTGATCCGTCGCCCGTTTGCGTTGGCAGGCGGCACGCGTTGGAGATTGGCCGAAGCGCCCATCGCGTCGATTCGCTCCTTGCTTCGCCATAGTTCACCATAGAATGACGAGGTTGGGGCGGCTTCAGACAATTCCCGGCGTTTGCAATGGCGTCGATGTGAAAGAATCCATCAGGCTGATGGATTCTTTCATGGCGATTTGCTTCGATTCGGGCTCGGGTTTCGACGATCGGGACCGAAAAACCGGCCAATCTCGTCGGAATCGCCCTTGACGTTTCCAAAACGAAATGGAATAAATATTTCACTAACTAGGCTTTTTGGTTCTTTCGTTCCGGAACGCCTGTGCGAACGGAGGAAGAGGCGTTCCAGTCGAGTTGGGACGCCGCATGGCCGCAGGAGAGATTCCCCGGGCAAACCGGGGATTCCGGTTCAAATGGGTGCAGCCGGACACCAAGTGGAGGAGAATAAAATGAAGAAACTGCTTTTGGGCGTCGCGCTTTCGGCGCTGATGTGTTCATCCGCCTTCGCCGCCAAGATCGGCGTTTCGATGGCCAAGTTCGATGACAACTTCCTGACCGTGCTGCGCAACGGCATGATCGCGCAGGCCAAGGGCATGAGCGGCGTCGAATTGCAGGTCGAGGATGCGCAGAACGACGTGGCCAAGCAGCTCGACCAGATCAAGAACTTCGCCGCCTCGGGTGTCGACGCCATCATCGTCAATCCGGTCGACACCTCGGCCACCCAGGCAATGTCGGACGCGGCCGCCGCGGCCAAGGTCCCGCTGGTCTATGTCAACCGCCAGCCGGTCAATGTCGACCAGCTGCCGGACAACCAGGCTTTCGTCGCGTCGAACGAGGCGGAATCCGGCACGCTCGAGACCAAGGAAGCCTGCCGCCTGTTCAAGGAAGCCGGCAAGAAGGAAGCCAATGTCTACGTGATCATGGGCGAGCTCTCGAACCAGGCCGCGGTGCAGCGCACCAAGGACATCGAGGAAGTCATCGCCACGCCGGACTGCAGCTTCATCAAGATCATCGACAAGCAGACCTCGAACTGGGATCGTGACCAGGCGCAGAACCTGATGACCAACTGGCTGTCGTCGGGCAAGGCGTTCGATGGCGTCATCGCCAACAACGACGAAAGCGCCATCGGCGCCATCCAGGCGATGAAGGCCGCCAACATCGACATGAAGTCGGTGGTCGTCGGCGGCGTCGATGCCACCCAGGACGCGTTAGCCGCGATGCAGGCAGGCGACCTCGACGTGACGGTCTTCCAGGACGCTGCCGGCCAGGGCGCCGGTGCGCTCGATGCGGCGCTGAAGCTCGCCAAGGGCGAAAAGGTGGAACACAAGGTCTATATCCCGTTCCAGCTCGTCACTCCGGCGAACATCGATAAGTTCTTGAAGAAGAACTGAGGCGCGCCGGCGCAATTCCAGGAACGGTTTCGGTACGGAATTGCGTGAAGACAAACCGCGGAGTGGTGCCGCGACGCATCGGACTGGCTGAAATCGGCTGCTGGCGAAGCGGCGCCGCTCTGTTCCTCTCCCGCCCGACAGGGCGGGAGAACGGGGCGCGGTCATTCGGAGGAAGAAGACGTGTCACAGACATCGCATGGCATTGGCGGGTTGAGCTATGACGCCAAGAAGCGTCCATGGCCGGCCGAGTTCAACGTATTCCTGGCGCTGGTCATCCTCGTCGTCGCCTTCGAGTTGATCGGCCGCGTCTTCCTCGGCGACAGCTTCCTGTTCAACACGCGCGAGAATGTGTCGGGCCTCTTCAACGAGCAGCGCCTGCAGATCATCATCCTGCAGGTCTCGATCGTCGGCATCATCGCCATCGGCGTCACCCAGGTCATCATCTGCGGCGGCATTGACCTGTCCTCGGGCTCGATCGTCGGCGCCACCGCCATGATCGCCATGAGCTTCGCGCAGGTTGCGACCGTCAACGGCAATCCCAATCCCAAGGCGATGTTCATCGATTATGGCTGGACCGACCTGCCGGTCATCGTGCCGGTGCTGGTCGCGATCGGCTGCGGACTGATCGCCGGCCTGATCAACGGCCTGTTGATCGCCTATACCCGCATTCCGCCGTTCATCGCCACGCTCGGCATGATGGTCACCGCCCGCGGCATCGCAAAATGGTGGTCGAAGGGCCAGCCGATCTCGTTCCCGACCGACAGCTTCGCGGCCATCGGCAAGGGCCTGATGCCTGTCGTCATCTTCATCTCGCTGGCGCTCCTGTTCCAGCTTATCCTGAGCTATACGAAATATGGCAAGCATTGCTATGCGATCGGCTCCAACGAGGATGCCGCGCGCATGTCGGGCATCAAGATCGCCAATCACAAGGTGCTGGTCTACGCCATCGCCGGCATCCTCGCCTCGCTTGCCGCCGTGGTGCTCTGCTCCAAGAACCTCACCGCCCAGGCCGGCATGGGTGTCATGTACGAGCTCGACGCCATCGCCATGGCGGTCATCGGCGGCGTTTCGCTGTCGGGCGGCCGCGGTTCCATCATCGGCACCGTCATCGGCTCGCTGATCTTCGGCGTCATCATTTCCGGCTTCACCTTCCTGCGCCTCGACGCCTACTATCAGGAGATGGTCAAGGGCGTGATCATCGTCGGCGCGGTCGTTCTCGATCAATGGCGCCAGCGCCGCCGCGCGATAGGAGCTTGACCATGTCCGACATCGTTCTGAAGACCGAAAACCTGACCAAGCATTATGGCGGCGTGCACGCCTTGCAGGAGGCGAATTTCGAGCTGCGCAAGGGCGAGCATGTCGCCATCATGGGCGACAACGGCGCCGGCAAGTCGACCTTCGTGCGCCAGATCACCGGCGTCGAGCAACGCACCGACGGCAAGATCTGGTTCGACGGCAAGGAAGTGAACTTCGCCGGCCCGATCGAGGCGCGCGAGGCGGGCATCGAGACCGTGTTCCAGAACCTTGCGCTGGCCGACGATCTCGACGTGCCGTCGAACCTGTTCCTTGGGCGTGAGAAGGTACTCTTCAACCTCGGGCCGTTCTCGATCCTCGACCGCAAGGCGATGCGCAAGGCGACCGAGGCGGCGCTGATCCGCACGGCGGTGAAGATCCCCAACCTCTCCAGCACCATCCGCCACATGTCGGGCGGCCAGCGCCAGTGCGTGGCGATCGCCAGGACCGCGACCTTCGCCTCCAAGCTGATCATCATGGACGAGCCGACGGCAGCGCTCGGCGTGCAGGAAACCGCGCAGGTCGAAAACATCATCCGTACGCTGAAGGAAAACGGCGAGCCACTGATCCTGGTCAGCCACAACATGCGCCAGGTGTTCGACCTGGTCGACCGCATCGTAGTCTTCCGCCGCGGCCGCATCGTCGCCAATTTGCGCAAGCAGGACACCGACGGCAACGACATCGTCGCCTACATCACCGGCGCCAAGACCGGACAGGCGGAGCTTCAGGCCGCCTGACGGACGCCGCGACGGATCAACCAATCATCCGCGCCGGCGGCGCGGACAGCTTTCTGAACCATCACGAAGGATATTCCATGACTCTCCGCTTCGCTCTTCTCGGCGCCGGTCGTATCGGCAAGGTGCATGCCCGCGCCGTCGGCTCAAATCCGCAGGCAAAACTGGTTGCCGTGGCGGATGCCTTCGAGAAAGCGGCGACCGACCTCGCCTCCGCCTACGGCGCCGAAGTGCGCACGATCGATGCCATCGAGCAGGCCAAGGACATCGACGCCGTCATCATCTGCACCCCGACCGACACCCATGCCGACTTGATCGAGCGCTTCGCCAAGGCCGGCAAGGCGATCTTCTGCGAGAAGCCGATCGATCTCTCCGTCGAGCGGGTCGAAAAATGCCTGGCCGTTGTCGAGGAGACCAAGGCCACGCTGATGGTCGGCTTCAACCGCCGCTTCGACCCGCATTTCGCCGCCGTGCGCAAGGCGATCGACGACGGCGCCATCGGCACCGTCGAGATGGTCACCATCACCTCGCGCGATCCGGGCGCCCCCCCGCTCGACTACATCGCCCGCTCGGGCGGCATTTTTCGCGACATGACCATCCACGATTTCGACATGGCGCGCTTCCTGCTCGGCGAGGAGCCGGTTGCGGTGAGCGCGCATGCTTCGGTGCTGGTCGACAAGAAAATCGGCGAAGCCGGCGATTTCGATTCGGTCAGCGTCATCCTCGAGACCGCCTCCGGCAAGCAGGCCGTCATTTCCAATTCGCGCCGCGCCACCTATGGCTACGACCAGCGCATCGAGGTGCACGGCTCCAAGGGCATGGTCGCGGCCGAGAACCAGCGGCCGGTGTCGATCGAGCTCGCCAACGACAAGGGCTACACCCGTCCGCCGCTGCACGACTTCTTCATGACCCGCTACATCGACGCCTATGCCAACGAGATCGCCTCTTTCATCGCCGCGGCAACCGCCGGCAAGAAGGCGGCGCCGAGCGGGAAGGACGGGCTGATCGCGCTGAAGCTGGCCGACGCGGCTTTGCAGTCGGCCAAGACGGGCAAGACCGTCCGCGTCGATTGAAATTTGAATACGGATTGAGGAGCAGAGCGATGAACGGTTTGGCCGGTCGCAATTCACAAACGCGCGCCATCGTCACCGGCGGCGCGCAGGGCATCGGCTTCGCGGTTGCGGAAGCGCTTGCCGATGAGGGCTGCCGCGCGCTGGCGCTGATCGGCCGCTCGCAGGAAAAGGGCGACAGAGCGGTCGCGGCGCTGAAGAAGAACGGCGTCGACGCCATCTTCATCAGCGCCGATGTCGCCAAGGTCGCCGACTGCAAGCGCGCCGTCGAGACCGCGATCAAGCATTTCGGAACGCTGAACGCGCTGGTCAACGCCGCCGCCACTTCCGCGCGGGGGTCGCTAGTGGAGACCACCGAGGAACTCTTCGACCAGATCTTCGACACCAACGTGCGCGGCCCCTTCTTCCTGATGCAGGGCCTCGTCGCGCATCTGCTCGAACGCAAGGCGCCGGGCTCGATCGTCAACGTGCTGTCGATGTCGGCGCATGCCGGCCAGTCCTTCCTGACACCCTATTCGACCAGCAAGGGCGCGCTGATGACGCTGACCAAGAATGTCGCGAGCGCTTATCGGCGGAACCGCATCCGCTGCAATGCGGTGCTGCCGGGATGGATGGACACCGAGGGCGAAGCGATCGTGCAGAAAAAATGGCACGGAGCGTCGGATGACTGGTTGGAGAAGGCCGAGGCCGCGCAGCCCATGGGCCAGCTGGTCAAGCCCGCGCAGCTTGCCCGGCTGATCACCTACATGCTGAGCCCGCAGGCGGGCGTCATGACCGGCTCGCTGGTCGACTATGATCAGAACATAGCCGGGGTGGTCGGGGAGTAGAGCAATTCCAGGAAAAGTGTGAAGCGGTTTTCCGTTCGGAATTGCGTCAAACGAGACACGTGACAAGCGCTTCGGTATCGACTATATGAACCGCATGATCCACCTGACCGCCTCGTTTTGGTACTTTTATTTCAGCTCGCTGGCGGCGGGAGGATTGCGCTCGATCTGAAAACTCCAGATCGAAAATCCGACAAGCCGCCAGACCTGGCGGCTTTTTTTGTTTGAGCCGGCAGGTCTCCTAAACCGGGAGCAGAAAGCCGTGTTGACCACCACAGACGACCTTCGGGTCACCGAAATCAGAGCCTTGAGCACGCCGGACGAGGTGATGCGCGAGATACCGCGCTCGCTCACCGCGACGCGCACCGTCGCCGCCTCGCGCAACGCCATCCATTCGATCCTCTCGGGGGCCGACGATCGACTGCTTGTCATCGTCGGCCCATGTTCAATCCACGATCCGGTCGCGGCCGTTGACTATGCCAGCCGTCTGGCGGCGCTGCGCGAGGCCCTGGCCGACCGGCTCGAGATCGTCATGCGCGTCTATTTTGAAAAGCCGCGCACCACGGTCGGCTGGAAGGGCCTGATCAACGATCCCGACCTCGACGGCAGCTTCAACATCGAAAAGGGGCTGCGCATGGCGCGCAACGTTCTGTCGGCCGTCAACAATCTCGGCCTGCCGGCGGCGACCGAATTCCTCGACATGACCATCCCGCAATACATCGCCGACCTCGTCGCCTGGGGCGCGATCGGCGCGCGCACCACTGAAAGCCAGATCCATCGCGAGCTGGCCTCGGGCCTCTCCTGTCCCGTCGGCTTCAAGAACGGCACCGACGGCAATCTCAGGATCGCCGGCGAGGCGGTGAAATCGGCCGCCCAGCCGCATCATTTCATGGCGGTGACCAAGGGCGGCCGCAGCGCCATTGCGGCAACCACCGGTAACGAGGATTGCCATGTCATCCTGCGCGGCGGCATTCAGCCGAACTATGATGCCGCAAGCATCGACGCCGCTGCCGCCGAGCTTGGCCGCATCGGCGTCGCGCCGCGGCTGATGATCGATGTCAGCCACGCCAACAGCGCCAAGAAGCCGGAGAACCAGCCGAAGGTCGCGCATGACGTGGCGGGCCAGGTCGCTGCGGGCGACGAGCGCATCATCGGCGTCATGATCGAGAGCAATCTCGTCGCCGGCCGGCAGGACGTCGTGCCCGGCAAGCCGCTCGTCTACGGCCAGAGCATCACCGACGGCTGCATCGACTGGGCGACCACGGAAACGGTGCTGCACGGCCTCGCCGGCGCCGTCGAATGGCGGCGGTCCGTGAAGCGCGAAATGCTCGCCAGCCGGCAGGGTGCGGCTTGAGCGAAATGGAGAGGGCGGCGATCACGCCGCCCTCAAACCTTCCCGGCCGTGAATATCGAAACGGCAAACAGCAGCAGCCCTGCCATGCGCCCGGCGAGAACGGTCGCGCGGGGATTGGCCACAAGCATCTGCCTGCTGCGCCCCGCCGTGACGGCGAGCCCGCCATAGATCGCGGCTTGCGTGGCGACCGTCAGCAATCCCATGATCGTCGCCTGCATCCAGATCGGACCGTAAGCCGGCTTCAGGAATTGCGGATAGACGGCAAGGATGAAGAGATAGGCCTTCGGATTGATCAGGCAGGTGACCAGGCCCTGGCGAAACGCCTTCCAGGCCGAGCGGCTCCCCGTTGGTCCGTTGTCGCCGACGGTGATCGAGCTGCGCATCAGCGAAATGCCGATATAGGCCATGTAGGCGGCGCCGGCGATCAGCAGGGGCGTGAACAGGATCGGCACGAAATGCATGAGCAGCCCGACGCCGATCGCGCCGTTCAGCGTGTGCACGGCGCCTCCGAGCATAATGCCGGCGGTGGCGGCCAAGCCCCTGTTGCTGCCGCCGGTCAGCGCATTGGCCAGCACGAACAGCATGTCCATGCCCGGAACGGCGATGATGCCGAACAGAAGCACGAAGAACAGCCAGAGATTTTCGCCATAGCTCATGTCAGTTGCCTGTCGCATTATCTGCTTGCGCGAAAAGGAATCTGTTGCTTTTCAAGCGGGTAGGCGACTCTATAGGTCACTCCAACTGACGGGGATGTGTCAGTTGCGTTCTGATCGGGCCAAGGAAATGCGCAAGGCCTCGCGGCTGTTCGAGATCATCCAGATCCTGCGTCTGGCCAAGAAGCCGGTGACGGCGGCGACGATCGCCGGGCATTTGGAAGTCACCGTACGCTCGGTCTATCGCGACATCGCGGCCCTGCAGGCGATGCGCGTGCCCATCGAGGGCGGGCGCGGCATCGGCTACATACTGCGCCCTGGCTTCGACCTGCCGCCGCTGATGTTTTCCATCGAGGAGATGGAAGCGATCGTCCTGTCGCTGGCGTTGCTGGAGCGCACAGGCGACGACGAACTCAAGCAGGCTGCGAAACGCGTCGGCGCCAAGATCGCCGGCGTCGTGCCGCAGCCTTTGCGGCAGACGCTCGACGCCAATGCGCTCCATGCCTGGGGCTTTGCCGCGCCCTCAGCGTCGGCCGTCGACCTCGCTTTGGTCCGCCGCGCCATCCGCGACGAGGAGAAACTCAGCCTCTCCTATCGCGACGAGGCGGGACGGCCGACCGGCCGCATCATTCGCCCGGTCGCCCTGATCTACTATGCCGAAACCGCCAACATCGTCGCCTGGTGCGAGTTGCGGCAGGCCATCCGCAATTTCCGCAGCGACCGCATCGAGGATTGCCGGGCGGCCGGCCGATGGTTCAAGGGCGAAGGCGACCGGCTGCGGCAAGTGTGGGTCGACGGCTGGGAGATCAACGCCCCGGCGGCCGCCGGCAACTGACGCGTTGCCGCCTTATGTCTCAGGGAACGATGCCGCGGCAGGCCCAGGCGACATTGGCGAAGGATCGCGGGCCATCGGGTCGACCGGCTTGATAGGCATCGCGGACGGCGGCCTCGACACGCTCCCGCTCGGCCGCGTCCAGCGTGGTCATATATTTGCCGAGCGGACCTTCGCCAGCGCCGATCGGCGTCCAGAAGTCGTCGAAATCCGCGTAGTCCATGCGGATCATCAGCTCGGCCTCGGTGACATCGACGAGACCCTGCTCGACAAAGGTCCGCTTCATCTCGCCCGGCTGCATCATCGGCTGGAAGCAATAGCGGTTGCGCAGCTGACGCCCGCTTTCGCTGAGCGCCGCAACTGTGTCGATCATCATGCGCATCCCGGTCATGCCGCCGTAATGGTCCCAGACCACGGCCGCGACCACACCGCCCGGCCGCGTCACGCGGCGCATCTCGGCCACCGCCTTGCCGGCCTCCGGCACGAAGTGCAGCACCAGCAGCGCCAGCGCGCGGTCGAACGCATCATCGGCGAACGGTAAGGCGGTGGCATCCGCCTGCTGGATGGTGACGCGCGGATCGGTGTTCCTGTCCTTCGCCGCCGCGACGAAGACCGGCGAGAAGTCGATGGCCTGGATATCGGTGAGATCGCCTGACTTCGCCAGCTCGAAGGTCAGGCTGCCGGTGCCGCAACCCACGTCGAGGACTTTTTCGCCGCCGGCCAGACCGGCGAAATCGATGAACTTGGGCGCGAGCCTGCGGCTCCAGCGCCCCATCAGTTGCTCATAGCCCGACGCCGCGTGAACGGTGAAACTTGATGTCATCCCGCCCTCCCTTCGCTGATGTCAGCCTAGACTTCCACGGAAGCCATGCCAAGCAGCCAAAGCAGCGGATCGTTCCGTGACCGCACACAAGCGGTGGGCCCTGGCGGCCCGGCACGTTGCCGGGACTGTGCACAGAAGCTAATATGGCGCCGGACCCTCGCGAAAATTGGGGGACGGGGTGAGCAAGATCCTGATTTGCGGTGGAGGCGTAATCGGGTTGTGCACGGCGGCCATGCTTGGCCGCGATGGTCATGACGTGACGGTCCTCGAGGCCGATCCGGCGGACCGGCCTTCGAGTTCCAGTCAAGGATGGGACTGGGAGCGCCCCGGCGTTGCGCAGTTCAGGCAGCCTCACAACCTCAGCTCGCGTTTCCGGATGGTCGCCGATCAGGAGCTGCCGGGGCTGACGGATATTTTGCTGCGTGCCGGCTGCGTCTGGATGGACTTCTTCGACCCCCGATCGTTGCCCCCGACAATAATGGACAGGGCGCCCCGCCCGGGCGACGAAGCCATGCGCTTCGTCACCGGCCGGCGGCCGGTGATCGAGTGGGCCACAGCAGAGATGGCGCAAGCTGCGCCCAATGTGACCGTCCGGCGGGGGATCAAGGTTCGCGAGCTGATCACGGGAGCCTCAGCCATTCCCGGCGTGCCGCATATTGCGGGCGTTCGCACGATGTCCGGTGAGGAGATTCGCGCCGACCTGGTGGTTGATGCGATGGGGCGGCGAAGCCCTGCCTGCGAATGGATCGTTGCGGCCGGAGGCCGCAGTCCGAGCGAGGAAGCTGAAGACAGCAATTTCGTCTATTTCACTCGCTATTTTACGGGCAAGCAGCGGCCGCGCCGAAAGGGCCGCCTGCTCACTCCGATGGGACTGTTCTCGATTCTCACGCTGGATGGCGACAACGACACCTGGTCGGTCACCCTGTTCACCTCCGCGAGAAACAAGGCCATGCGGGCTTTGCGCGACGCCGCCACCTTCCACCGTGTCGCAACGGCATGTCCGATGCAAGCCCATTGGCTTGACGGCGAGCCAATCACGCATGTCCTTCTGATGGCGGGCGTTCTCGACCGCTACCGGCGGTTTGTCGTCGACGGCCAGCCTGTCGTCACCGGGTTTGCGGCTGTGGCCGACGCCTGGGCCTGCACCAATCCGTCCGCCGGGCGGGGATTGAGCGTCGGCCTTCTGCACGCGCAGGTGCTTAGGAATATCGCTCGCCGGCACATCGGCGACCCTGCCGAATTCTCGCGGGAATACGATGTCGAGACCGAGCGCCAGGTCGGCCCGTTCTATCGCAACCAGATCGCCGCCGACCGTGCCCGGATCGCGGAGATGGACGCCCTGGCGGACGGCCTTCCTGTTCCGCCGCCGAATCCGGTCATGGCCCGGCTTTTCGCCGCCGCAAGCGAGGATGCTGACGTGTTTCGCGGCGTGATCGAGATCGCCATGTGCGTTTCGCTGCCGCAGGATGTCGTCGCCAGACCGCATGTCGCGGCAAAACTGGCCGAACTGGACGGTCGTCCCTTGCCGCCGAATCCCAACATCATCGATCGCGACCGTATGGCATCGCTACTTGCCGGCTGATCTTTCCGCAATCCAGAGTCGACTGGCGGGTTAAAAGCTTATCGGGGACGTCGACGACGAAGACTTCGCTCACGCAGGCGTCGTTTTGCCGGTCGAGAGAGCGTCGAACACTTCGCCCGTTTCGGCCACGAGCGTTCGCACCAGTTGTCCGGCCGGAAGCTCCCTGTTCAGCGCCGCCGCCTGCCCATAGAGATGGAAGGTGAAATCCTTGTCGCCGCCGAGCGGAGCGCTGAGCGCGACCATTTGCGGGAAGTCCGGAACGGGCACCCTGCTCTCCTCCATTTCCAGGGCGTAGCGGGTGCGTCTCGCGCGCGCCGCGCGGCCGGTGAAGGCATCGGTGACCATCGTGTCCATGTCGGTCGCCGTGCGGATCAGGGCGCGGCGCGGTGCGTCCGTGCCGGCTTCGTCGCAGGACAGGAAGCCGGTGCCGATCTGCACGCCGCTGGCGCCAAGCGCGAAAGCGGCCGCTATGCCGCGGCCGTCGGCGATGCCTCCCGCGGCAATGACCGGGAGTTCGACGGCATCGACGACCTGGGGAACCAGTGCCATCGTTCCAACGCCGTCGCCAGGACCATTGGGAGCATGCGAACCGCGGTGACCTCCCGCCTCCCAGCCCTGGGCTATGACCGCGTCGGCTCCACCGTCGGCGAGCTTGCGCGCCTCGGCGACATTCGTCGCGGTGCCGATGATTGCGATCCCGGCCTGCTTCAGCCTGCCGATGGCAGCCACATCCGGAATGCCGAAATGAAAGCTCACGACCGGCGGCTGGATCTCGAGCAGCAGTCCAAGCTTTTCTTCGTCGAAACCTGGTCCGATCGGCGGAAGCCTCCGCGAGGGTTCGCCGAGCGACAGCTCCTCATAGTAGGGCCGCAACCTGTCGATGACCTGGGTCAGCACGGTGTCGCCGGTGTCGGGTCTGGGAAAAACAAAGAAGTTGAGGTTGAAGGGACGCACGGTCAAGGCGCGCATCTGGCGCGCAACGTGGCGCAGGCCATCCGGCAGCATCGATGCGCATCCGAGCGACCCCAGCCCACCGGCATTGCTCACCGCGGCGGCGAGTTCCGGCGTCGCCGAGCCCGCCATCGGCGCCTGGATGATCGGATGCTCGATCTTGAAAAGATCGCATAAACGGCGGTTCGGCCACATGAGCGTTTTTCCTGTTGGGAAGGAACACACGCTCACTCATCATAGGCCGGTCTCGGGGCCGGGTCATCGGAATTGTGCGGGTACACTCCCCACGCTCTCCCGTTCCACCAGCGGGCACTCCAGCTTGGTGATGGGATAGCGGCCGCGGCCAGGCGTCGGCGGCGTTTCGAGCTGCTCGATCGCCCATTGGCCCATCGCCAGATGCTGCAAGGTCGTCAGCGGCGGGAAGTGATGGCGGGCGATCTCCTCGTCATGCAACTCGCCTCAAGTTTTCGAGAACAGCGCCTGTATCGTCTCGATCGGCATCAGCATGACGCGCTCGCCCAGCGGAGACATAGTGAAGCCGTGACGCTGGTAGAAACCAACGTCGTCGTCGTCGATGGCGTGTGCCACCACGGCACGAACCCCGGCAATGTCCGAAACCGCGAGGCAACGCCGCAGCGCATCGGAAAGCAGGTCGCCCCCGAGGCCCATTCCCTGGAACGCCTGATCGATCGCCAGACGGCCTATCAGCAGCAAAGGAACCTGTTCAGGCATGCCCCGGCGTAGCTTGGCGCTTGGCAGCGCGACCCGTTCTTCCATCGCCGTGGAGATCGCGTAGTAACCGACGACACGATTTTTCGTGCCCGCGTCGCAGACGACATAGGTTCGGGCAGACAATCCCTCGCCGCCGAGGGCACGGTTTCGCAGCCAGTCATCAGGGGTGGGATGCCTGCCGTTGCGAAATTCTGCGACATCATGACTGATGGTCAGCCGTTCCGGAGCGCGGACTCGCGGGCCTTGCGATTGCCCAGCGGGCATCAGCGCTCCCAGGCTGGCTTGCGCGTGATGCGGGCGCGAAGCTCTTGCGACGGCTTGTTCGGAGCATCAAGCAGGTCAAGAAATTTCTCATGCGCGTCGGCATCGAGAAAGAAGGCACGCTGGTCCAGAATGGTCTCCTCAGCCTGCTTGCGCGCACTGTCCAGCATGAACTCCGACAGTTTTTGCCCGCGCAAGCTCGCGGCGCGGTTGAGAATGGCCTTCGTCTCGGCCGAAGCGCGGATCTGAATCACATCATCCTTGCGAACTGCGTTGCGATTGCTGCCAGCATGACTGGACTGCGCCATCGAAATCCTCCTGTGTCAGGGTCAGATATCTAGCGATTGTCAGTACAATGTCAATACGTTCCGGGCCGTGAAGTGGCGATCTGGGACATCCTATCCCTTCACGCCTGCCACGCTCTCCCTTTCCACCAGCGGGCACTCCAGCTTGGTGATCGGATAGCGGCCGCGGCCGGGCGTCGGCGGCGTCTCCAGCTGCTCGATCGCCCATTGGCCCATCGCCAGATGCGGCAGGATGGAGGTCGTCAGCGGCGGGAACAGATGGCGGGCGATCTCCTCATCGTCATAGCCGACCACGGAGATGTCCTGCGGGATATGCAGGCCGGCTTCCTTCAGCGCTTCGTAGCAGCCGATCGCGGTGCGGTCGTTCTGGCAGAAGATGGCGGTGGGCCGGTCCTTGAGCCCGAGCAGCTTGACCGTCGCGGCATAGCCGGCGCTGGCCGACCAGTCGCCCTCGACCACCAGTTCCGGGTCGAACGGGATGTCGGCGGTGGCTAGAGCGCGGCGATAGCCCTTGAGCCGATCCTGCGCCGCCTGCATCCACGGCTCGCCGGTGATGGTGGCGATGCGGCGATGGCCATGGCCGATCAGGTGTCTCGTCGCGCTCTGGCCGCCGGCGATCTCGGAGGGAACCACGGCCGGGAAGGCATAATCGGCGGTGTAGCAGTTGAGCAGGATGACCGGCATCTCGAGGCTGTAGAGGAAATCCGGCGCGGCGATCTCGCGAGTGAAGATGGTCATATAGATCAATGCCGTGATGCCGCGCCCCGTCAGCGCCTGGATGGCGCGCGGCTCCATCACCGCGTCGCCCATGGTCTGCGCCACCAGAAGCACGTTGCCGGCGTTCCACGAGGCCTGCCGCGCACCCTCGATGGCGACCACCGCCTCGGGGCTGGTGGCGAGCTGGTCGACCGCGAAGCCGATGACGCCATCCAGGCCCTCGAAGGGCGTCACCGGCGGCCGCAGCGCGGAAAAGACCGGCGGCGAATAGCCCAGCGCTCTGGCCGCCTCGATCACCCGGTCGCGTGTCTGTTGCGACAGCCTGATGCCCGGCGAATTGTTGAGCACGAACGAGACCGTCGCCTGCGAGCAGCCGGCGGCGCGCGCGATGTCGGTCATGGTGACACGTCCTTTGGGCTTGGCGGCCGGCTTGCGGCGCCTGGAAGCCCCGGGAGGATCGCGCAGTTCCGTCGGTTCACTCATGGTCGGTTCCCAAACCCGGCCGGCTCCAAAGCAAAGGCCGATTGCAACGGCAAGATGGTCGGCACGCTCATCTGAAACACACTATTGATAATAAGTATTATCATGCGCGACATGCAAATCGCCGGCCGCGCCGCGGCGCGACGAAATCAGTCCGATAAGGTCAGCAGCGCTGACAATTCCTACTGGTTTCCGTGCGATAGAACGCTTTTGCGCACGTGCTCTCCTCACTCTCGGCGCATCTTTCGACCAGCGTCTCCTCCGCTTCGAAAGCACGCGCCTCAGCCCCAAACTAATACTCTTTACTAATAGCTGTAAGCGTTCTACTGTCAACTCGTCGTAACCGTCCGGGCTTCCGCTCGGTGCCGGCAAAGTGCGAAGGATGCTCGCTCGAAAGCCGGCGGGATCGCCGGTTTGGGCGCGTGTCCATCCTCACGAAAATGTCAGACAAATCGGACTATTTACGAATGCCACATGAGTGTCTAGTGTCTCGACCGCGGCCGGATCGGAACCGTTCTTAAGTCGGCGGACCTTTGCCACACCCTTGAGGAGGAGGGTTATCCGCGCCGCAGCCGAGACATCAGCGAAGAGTTCTACAAGGGAGGTTGAACTATGAAGTCCATGATACGCAACGCATCCGTCGCCGCGGCGGCCTTGGCTTTAGGCCTGTCGGTAAGCGCCAGTGTGCGCGCCGACGACAAGCCGACGCTGGCCTTTGTCGTCAACGGTGCGTCAGACTTCTGGAAGGCGGCGGAAGCCGGCGTGAAGAAGGCGCAGGGCGAACTGCCCGACTACAATCTCGAGCTCAAATATCCGGAACAGTCTTCGGTCGCCATCCAGCAGCGGCTGATGGACGATCTGGTGACGGCAGGCGTCAAGGGCATCATGGTCTCGGCCGTCGATCCCAAGACCTCGACCGACGGATTGAACAAGATTGCGTCGGAAACCGCGCTGTTCACCACCGACTCGGATGCGCCGCAGACCAAGCGCGTCGCCTATATCGGCTCTTCCAACGTCGATGCCGGCAAACAGGCGGCCGAGATCGCCAAGAAGGCGATGCCCAACGGCGGCAAGTGCCTGGGCTTCGTCGGCCTGCTCGGCGCCGACAATGCCAAGGAGCGCATCCAGGGCATGAAAGACGGGCTCGCCGGCAGCAAGATCGAGCTGGTCGACGTGCGCGGCGACGACATCGACCAGGCGCGTGCCAAGAAGAACGTCGAGGACGCGCTGGTCGCCAGCCCCGATATCACCTGCATGGTCGGCTTCTATTCCTACAACACGCCGCGCATCTATGAAGCGCTGCGCGACGCCGGCAAGCTCGGCCAGATCACCGTCGTCGGCTTCGATGACGATCCGATCACGCTGGGCGGCGTCAAGGAAGGCACCGTCGCCGCGACCGTGGTGCAGCAGCCGTTCGAATGGGCCTATCAGGGCATGAAGCTGATGGCTTCCTACCTCAAGGGCGACAAGTCGGGCATCCCGGCCAACAACCTGATCATCATCCCGACCAAGATCATCGGCAAGGATGATGTGGACGCCTACGCCGCCAACCTCAAGGCGATGCAGGGCAAGTAAGCTCAGCACAGTTGCGCCGGCTCAAGGTTCGCCTTGAGCCGGCGTTCGTATTGACGGACCCGCCAAGGCCCGTCAGTCTGTGGCCACCGGCTGTTGCCCCGTGCGGTAAACTATGGCGTGATGACCTCTACCGATTCCACTCAACCGACCACTGCTCCGTTCCTGAGCCTCGAGGCCGTGCGCAAGACCTATCCGGGCGTTGTGGCGCTGGACAGATTCTCGATGGAGGTCCGGCCCGGCGAGGTCATAGGCCTGGTCGGCGAAAACGGCGCCGGCAAATCGACGCTGATGAAGATCCTCGGCGGTGTGACGCGGCCGGACAGCGGCACCATCACCGTCGATGGCGCGGCGCACGACGCGCTGACCGTCGAGCAGAGCATCGGCTCCGGCATCGCCTTCGTGCACCAGGAATTGAACCTCTTCGAAAATCTCGACGTCGCCGCCAACATCTTCTTCGGCCGCGAGCCGCTGCGCGCCGGGCCGCTGAGGCTGGTCGACCGCGCGAAACTGCGCGAGATGGTGGCGCCGCTGCTAAAGCGCGTCGGCGCCAATTTCTCGGCCGAGGCGCCGGTGGCGTCGCTGTCGCTCGCGCAGCAGCAGATGGTCGAGATCGCCAAGGCGCTGTCGATCAAGGCGCGCCTTGTCATCCTCGACGAGCCGACTTCCAGCCTGCCGATGGCGGAAACCGAAAAGCTGCTCGACGTCATCAAGGGCCTGAAGGCGCAAGGCATCAGCGTCATCTTCATCTCGCACCGGCTGCATGAGATCGAGCGCGTCGCCGACCGCGTCGTGGTGCTGCGCGACGGCACGCTGGCCGGCACCCTTCCCAAGAGCCACATCAATCACGACGAGATGGTCAGGCTGATGATCGGCCGCATGCTGAAGGAGCGCGAGAAGGCCGGCGAGGCCGCGCGGGCTCCGGGCAGCGTAGCCCTGTCGGCGGATGCGATCCGCACCAGCACCTATCCGGACCGGCCGGTCAGCATCGAACTGAGGCGCGCGGAGATCCTCGGCCTGGCGGGCCTGGTCGGCTCCGGCCGCACGGAGCTGGCGCGCGTGCTGTTCGGCATCGAAGAGCGGTTGGCCGGCAGCGTCACGCTCGACGGCAAGCCGCTGAATGTGACATCAGCGGCCGACGCGGTGGCGAATGGCATCTTCCTCGTGCCGGAGGACCGCAAGCTCACCGGCATATTGCTCGATCTCTCGATCGCGCAGAACATTTCATTGCCCAACCTGCCGGCCCATGCCAGGCGCTCGCTGGTATCGGTCGGCGCCGAGCTCGCGACGGCGGAAAAGCAGAAGAAGAACCTCGGCATAAAGGCGCCGTCGGTGCTCACCCGCACCGGCACGCTGTCGGGCGGCAACCAGCAGAAGGTGGTCCTGGCCAAATGGCTGGCGATGAACCCCAAGGTGATGATCCTGGACGAGCCGACGCGCGGCATCGACATCGGCGCCAAGGCCGAGATCTACGGGCTGATGCGGGCGCTGGCCGACGCCGGCGTCGCCGTGCTGATGATCTCCAGCGACATGGAAGAAGTGATCGGCGTGTCGGACCGCATCGCGGTCATGCATGAGGGGCAGATCTCCGGCATCCTCGACAAGGACGATTTCAGCCAGGAGAACGTGCTCTTGCTGGCGGTCGGCAAGAAGCCGAAACTGCTGCAAGCGGCGGGAGGAGCGCAATGAGCAAGAAAGATCTCGGCCTGCTGATCCTGATTCTGGTGGTCGGCGCGGTGGTGACGGCCATCAATCCGCGCTTCCTGTCGGCGATCAACCTCGCCAACACCTCCAATCTGGTCGCTCTGTTCGGCATCCTTTCGATCGGCCAGGCCTTCGTCATCATCACTGGCGGCATCGAGTTGTCGGTCGGCTCGGTGATCGCCCTGCTCGGCACGCTGTTCATCGACTTCATCGCTGTGCGCGAGGTGAGCTGGCCGCTGGCCTTCGTGCTGATCCTCGCGCTCGGCGCCATCATCGGCTTCGTGCATGGCTGGCTGATCACGCGGCTGAAACTGCAGCCCTTCGTGGTGACGCTGTGCGGCCTGCTCATCTATCGCGGGGTGGCGCGCTTCTATACCGCCGACGGCACGGCCGGCTTCGCCTTCGGGCAGAACTTCCCGACGCTCGAGTTCCTGACCGCGGGCCGCTCCTACGGCCTGCCGAACAGCTTCATCGCGCTGATCGTCATCGCCATCGTGATGTGGGTGGTGCTGCACCGCTCGGTCTTCGGCCGCTATCTCTATGCGATCGGCAAGAACGAGGAAGCGGCGAAATATTCCGGCATCCGCACGGGCCGGGTGATCATCGCCGCCTATGTCATCTGCGGCGTGCTGACGGCGCTGTCGGCGATCTATTTCGCCATGTACACGCGCTCGATCTCGCCGGCGAGCCACGGCCAGTTCTATGAGCTTTATGCCATTGCGGCGGCGGTGCTGGGCGGCTTCTCGCTGCGCGGCGGCGAAGGGTCGCTGGTCGGCGCTGTCCTCGGCACCGTGCTGCTGCAGGAGTTGCAGAACCTCGTCAACCTGCTCGGCATTCCTTCCTCGCTCAACTTCGCGGTAATGGGCGGCGTGATCCTGATCGGCGTGCTGGTCGACCAGCAATGGGGCGTCTTCCGCGCCCGGCGCCGGATGCTGGAGGCGTCGCGCAGGGGCATCGCCGGCGCGCCGGCGGAGTAGTCTCGCTCTTCCGTCCACACCCGGACCGGGTTCCGATTGGATCGATGCTCGCGGTGAAGCCGCGGGCAGGGCCGGATTCGTGGGCGGATTGCAACAACGCGTGAACCGGAAAACAGCCCTTGTCGCAGAATCGGGGCTGGGCTAAGCAATTGGTATCTGAGGGTTCCAAGAACAAAATATGGGAGAAATTACCGTGACATCATCACGTTGGATCGCGCTCGCCGCGCTGGCGTTGACCTGCTCGACCCCGGCTATGGCCAAGGACTGGAAGACCGTGACGGTCGCGATGGAGGGCTCCTACGCCCCGTGGAACCAGACCGATGCCAGCGGCAAGATCGTCGGCTTCGAGGTAGACATCCTGAACGACGTCTGCGCCCGCGCGAAGCTGGAATGCAGCATCGTCGCGCAGGATTGGGATGGCGTCATTCCCGGCCTCACGGCAGGCAAGTTCGACATCGTCATGGACGGCATGTCGATCACCGAAGAGCGCATGAAGACCATCGACTTCTCGATCCCCTATGCCTCTTCGCCGGTGGCTTTCCTGGCCGACAAGAACGGCCCGCTGGCGCAGATGTCCAACACCGGCAAGATGATCGATCTGTCGAAGGACGACGCCGAATCCAAGGCGGCGCTCGACACGCTGCGCAAGGAGCTCACCGGCAAGAATGTCGGCCTGCAGGTCTCGACCACGGAGGCGACCTTCGCCGACAAATATCTCAAGGATGTCGCCAACGTCCATGAATACAAGACCACCGACGAGCACGACCTCGACCTGATGGCGGGCCGTATCGACGTCGCCTTCGCCGATACCACCTATTTCCTCGGCACGCTGGCCAAGCCCGATGCGAAAGACCTGGAATTCGTCGGCCCGCAATTCAAGGGTGGCCCGATCCTCGGACCGGGCATCGGCGCCGCTTTCCGCAAGACCGACAAGGACCTGCAGGACATCTACAACAAGGCGCTCAAGGCCGCGCTCGATGACGGTTCGGTGTCGAAATATTCCATGCAATGGTTCAAGATCGACATTACCAAGTAATGTCGCAACGGGAGCAGCCAAGGCTGCTCCCGTTTGCATTGAGCATATACGTCGATGCCTATCTCGGCGCCCGCAGGAGCCGTAAGTGGAGTTTCTCAACGATCTCAAGGATCAGGTTTCGACGGCCTATGAGCTGTTGGCCGCCGGCTGGGGCGTGCAACTGCTCTGGGGCATCGCCTGGACGCTCGCCGTCACCGTCGTCTCGATGCTGATCGGCGCGGTGCTGGGGTCCTTGGTCGCTGCGGCCAAGCTTTCGCATCGGGGCGGATTGAGGTTCATCGGCGAGAGCTACACCACCGTCTTCCGCGGCGAACCGGAACTCCTGATCATCTACCTGTTCTACTATGGCGGCACCCAGGTCCTGACCGGCGTGGCGCGCTCGACCGGATCGATCGGCTCGGCCGATATCTTGAACATGCCGAGTTTCCTCGGCGGCGTTCTCGCGGTCGGCATCATTTCCGGCGCCTATCAGGCCGAGGTTTTTCGCGGCTCGTTCCTGGCGATCCATCGCGGCGAGCTGGAAGCGGCGCGTGCCTACGGCATGTCGGCCTGGCTGCGGTTTCGCCTCGTGATCATGCCGCAGGTCCTGCGTCTCGCGGTACCGGGGCTGGGCAATGTCTGGCAATTGACCATCAAGGATTCGGCGCTGATCTCGGTCACCGGCGTCGCCGAGCTGATGCTGACGGCCAACAAGGCGGCGCGTTCGACGCATCATTCGCTGGTTTTCTACACGCTCGCCGGCATCCTCTATCTGGTGATGACCTCGATCTCGACGCCGATCTTCGACAAAGCCGAGCGTTACACCTCCCGAAGCTTCACACGGCCGAAATAAGAGGTGGCGGTGGATTTCGACTTCTACCTTTCAACCATGTGGAGCGTGCTGAAGGCGCTGCCGCTGACGCTCGAGATCTGGTTCTTCGGCATCGCCTTCGGGCTCATCATCGCCACCGGCCTGACCTGGCTGCGGGCTTCCGGCTACAAATCGGGCGAGTATTTCACCCGCGCCTATGTCTTCGTCTTCCGCGGCTCGCCGCTGCTGGTGCAGCTTTATCTGGTCTATTTCGGGCTCTCCCAATTCGACTTCGTGCGCCACAGCCCGATCCTGTGGCCGATCCTGCGCGATCCGATGTACTGCACCATCGTCGCCATGGCCTTGAATACCGCGGCCTATGAGAGCGAGATTTTCCGCGGCGCGCTGCGCGCGGTGCCTGTCGGCCAGATCGAGGCGGCCAAGGCGTTCGGCATGTCGGCCTTCACCCGCTTCCGCCTCGTCACGCTGCCGATCGCGCTGCGGCTTGCGTTGCCGGCCTATTCGACCGAAATCATCCTCATGACCAAGGCGACCGCGCTGGCGTCCGTGGTCACCATCATGGAGATGATGGGAACGGCGCAGAAGATCCAGCATGACACGTTCCGGCCGATTGAGGTGCTGACCTGCGCCGGTGTGATCTACCTGCTTCTCAACCTGTCGATCGCCCGGTTGTTCGCCTGGGTCGAACACCGGCTTTCGCCGCATCTGCGTCCCCCGCCCGAGCAGAGCCAACAAGTCAAACCCGTACCGGAGGTGTTGTGATGTCGGCAAATGTCGCCGCTGCCGCGAAAGCCGCGCCGTCCTCCGACGAGACGCCCGCCATCAGCGTCAAGAATCTGCGCAAGTGCTTCGGCGATCATGAGGTGCTCAAGGGCATTTCGCTCGAGGCCCACAAGGGCGACGTCATCTCGATTCTCGGCTCCTCCGGGTCCGGCAAGAGCACGATGCTGCGTTGTATCAATCTCCTGGAGACCCCGGATTCCGGCGAAGTGCGGGTCGACGGCGAGCTCATCAAGATGAAGCGGGGTCGCGACGGCCACCAGATGCCCGCCGACATCCGCCAGGTGGAGCGGATCCGCGCCAACCTCGCCATGGTGTTCCAGAGCTTCAATCTGTGGTCGCACATGACCGTGCTGGAAAACCTCGTCGCCGCGCCGACGCATGTGCTGAAGCGGCCGCGCGCCGAGTGCCTGGAGCAGGCCGAGGCATTGCTGAAGCGCGTCGGTATATGGGAGCGCCGCAACTACTACCCGCCGCATATGTCCGGCGGCCAGCAGCAGCGCGCTGCAATCGCCCGCGCCCTGGCGATGAATCCCAAGGTGATGCTGTTCGACGAGCCGACATCGGCGCTCGATCCGGAACTGGTGGGCGAGGTGCTGCGCGTGATGCGCTCGCTCGCCGAAGAAGGACGCACCATGCTGGTCGTCACGCATGAGATGGGTTTTGCCCGCGACGTGTCGAGCAAGGTGATGTTCCTGCACAAGGGCGAGGTGGATTCGGTCGGCGAACCGAAGGAGATGTTCGCCAGGCCGCCGACGCCGCAGTTCAAGCAGTTCATCGCCAACTTCAATAAGTGAAGCGCGGCGCCCCCTTCTCCCCTTGTGGGAGAAGGTGGCCGCGAAGCGGCCGGATGAGGGGTGCTGGACGGAGCGAGGCGCTGGCGTTTGGGCACAACGGTGCTGCCAGGCGAAAGCCACCGCCAAGCTGGAGCACCCCTCATCCGTCTCGGCGCTTCGCGCCGATCCACCTTCTCCCACAGGGGGAGAAGGGAAAGCGCTAGATCATGTCCGACAGATCCGAGAACGCCATCGCCTTGCGCAGCACCTCGGCGAAGCGTTCGCCGGCGATTTCCTTGTCGCCGCTGTTGTCGATCGAGGTCACATCCGGTCCCGTCAGCTTGACATTGGCGCTGCGCGCCAGGCGGGCAAGCACTTCGCCGCGCGATTCACGGCCGCGCGCCGCCAGCCGCTCGGCGAGGATCTCCGGCGTGGCGGTGATCTCGACCACAGCCAGATTGGCGTAGCGCTCGCGCAGCGCCGGGATGACCGATCGGGAGACATTCGCCACGGCTACATGACCGTTGGCCACGGCCCAGTCGACATCGGCCGGCAGGCCATAGCGCAGGCCGTGCGCGTCCCAGCACAGCGAGAAGGCGCCGTCCGCCTCCGCCTCGGCAAAGGCGGCATCGGCCAGCGTGTCGTGGTCCTCGCTTGCCGTGTCGCTCGGCCTGGTGATGACACGGCGCACGAATTCCAGCCGCGTCTCGCCGGCAAAGCGCGCCTTGGCGTAGCCGATCAGCGTGTCCTTGCCGGCGCCGCTCGGGCCGACCACCGCGACGAAGACGCCGTTGCGAATCGGCAGGCTGTCGGCCAGCTCGCGCTCGATGAGGGCCGAGACCATCATGCGACCCGGCCGCCCTGACGCCACACGGTGCGCACGACCGGCACATGGTCGTCCACGCGCACCCGCACCAGGTCGGCCCGGCGGCCGGGCTCGACGACGCCGCGGTCGGCGAGGCCGATCGCTTCGGCCGGGTTCTTCGAGACCATGGCGACCGCCTGCGGCAGCGAGATGCCGTCGACGACATCGCCGAGGAAGAAGGCCGACTGGATCAGGCTGAAGGGGATGTAGTCGGATGAAAGGATGTCGAGCAGGCCGTCGGCGGCGAGCGTGCGCGCCGAGACATTGCCGGAATGCGAGGCGCCGCGCATGACGTTCGGCGCGCCCATCAGCACGCCGAGGCCCGCCGCCTTCGAGGCCTTGGCCGCCTCTTGCGTCGTCGGGAACTCGGCGACGCGCACGCCCTGCTCGATCGCTTCGTCGACATGGCCGGCGGTCGCGTCGTCATGGCTCGCCAGCACGATGCCGCGCTCCCGGCAGGCGGCCGAGATGAAGACGCGGTTCGGACCGGAATTGCGGGCCGATTCGGCCATCCGCTTCTCGCAGAATTTCTGGAAGTCGCGGTCCGTCAGCTTCAGTTTGCGCTGGTAGTAGTAGGCATAGGTCTCGAGGTTGACGAACTGGCGCTGTCCGGGCGCGTGGTCCATCAGCGAGGCGAGCTTAACCCGCTCGTCGGTCTCGAAATTAGCGAAAGCCTCGAGGCAGTCCGGCGCCGAGACCTCGCAACGCAGGTGGATGAAATGGTCGGCCCTGAGCCGATCCTGGCGCACGCTGTCCTCGATCGCGTCGGCCAGCTTGCGAACGTCCTCGGATTTCAGGTCGGCATCCTCGTCCATGCCGACGCGCAAGGCGTCGAGCACCGTCGTGATGCCGGCGGTCGCCACCTGGGCGTCATGGGCAAGCACGGCGGCGATCGGGTTCCAGCGCACTTTCGGGCGCGGCGCGTAGTGGCCTTCGAGGTGATCGGTGTGCAGCTCGACAAGACCTGGGATGATGTAGTCGCCGCCCATGTCCTCGCCGGCGCGGGCAGCCCCCGGCTCGACGGCGGCAATCAGGCCGTCGCGCAACAACAGCGAGCCCTCGACGATTTCATCGGGCAGCACGATGCGGGCATTGGTGAGAACGGTTTCGGCGGTCATCTCGGGCGGTCCTATATCAATCAAGCTGTTTTGCGGGCGGGGCTACGGCCAAGCGTATGATGGGAAAGCACCATGAACGGGGCGCCGGGCTCGCTTTCGACGAACAATGTCAGCGCATCCACCGGCACCGGCTGCCGCAGCACATCGGCGAACAGGCCGTCGATCGCTGCACGAAGACGTGGGCTTTCCTGTGGCCCGACCCGCCCCGACAGCGTCATGTGGAAGCGGAACGTGTCGAAGACGTAAGGATAACCCCATTGGCAGAGGTTGCGGAACTCGTCCGGCTTCAGCGCATCGGGACTGCGGCGCTCGATCTCGGCCTCCGTCAGCGGCGCGCGGAACGGATCGAAGGCGCGCACCACCTCGCCGGCGAAATCGTTGAGTGGCGCGAACTGCGCTTCCGGCACCAGCGCGAAAAAGCCGTCGATCTGGCCGACGACGAGACGCGGGATGATCACAGGCGGCGTCGCCTCGGCGAAAGCGTCGAGCGCGGCGCGCAGCGAAGCTTCCGTCTCGTTCGGCGCCAACCGGAACGGCGCTTTCAGCGTCGCGTGGAATCCGTAGCGCCGGGCAGAGGCAGTATGGAAAGCGACTTCCGCGGCCGACAGATCGCCTACGGCCTCGACCGGCCGCGTCGCCGCGCCAAACGGGTCGCGGCCCAGCCAGTTGGCGGCAATGCGCGCCAGCTTCTCGTTCTGCCCCGGGGTGTAGTAGATCGCGTAGCGCATGGGCGTTCCTCGTCAAGCGCGCTGCGCGCCCCAAAGGAATATGCGACGCGCTTCAAGTCATTGTCTTGGCAAGTCGGGACCCAAAAACGCCGGAGCGCTTGCGGCGACATGCACCGGAACCGCTGCCATAGGTGATTTCCATGACGGATTGACGAAGCTTTCGTGGGTTTTCGAAGGCAAGTCCAGCACGGAGCTCGTTAGCCGACGATTTTTCCGGGCTGGACCAACGGCTTTGCCGGCGTGCCGATCAGGCCTTGATCAGCCATTCATGCTCGGCCGCGTTGTGGAATTTCCACGTCCGCTTCGGTCCGGCCATGACGTTGAGGTAATAAAGATCGTAGCCGTGGCAGGCCGCGCAGGGATGATAGCCCTTGGGCACCAGCACGACATCGCCGTCCTCGATCGCCATCGCCTCGTCCAGCTCGCGCACGCCGTTGCGGTCGGCATCGGTGTAGACGCGTTGGAAGGCAAAGCCCTGCGGCGGGTTGAGCCGGTGGTAATAGGTCTCCTCGAGATAGGACTCGGCCGGCAGATTGTCCTGGTCGTGCTTGTGCGGCGGGTAGCTCGACGTGTGGCCGCCGGGCGTAATCACCTCGACCACCAGCAGCGAATCAGCCGGCTTGCCCTCGGGCAGGATGTTGGTGACGTAGCGCGTGTTGGTGCCCTTGCCGCGCACCTCCTGGCCGAGATCGTCAGGTCCGATGACGCGCACCGGCAGGCCGCCGCTTAAGCCGGGCGCCGAGCAGACGGCGAGTTCCAGCTCGGTATCGGCGGTCACCGACCAGTCGGCGCCTTGCGGCACATAGACCGACCACGGCTTGCCTTCGAAGGGCGACATGCGCTCGCCGAGCAGGCCGAGATCCTTGCCGCCGGCCGACGCTTTGCCCTTGCCGGTGACGAACACCAGGCAGACCTCGCGCTCGCCGGTTTTGCCGGACACCGTCTCGCCCGGACGAAGCCGATGCAGGTCGAAACCGACATAGGTCCAGCCGGCGCTTTGCGGCGTGACGTGAGCGACATGGCCGTGGCCCTTGTCGGGCTTGACGAGCAGTTTCGACATTTTTGTCTCTCCTATTCCGTTGGCCTTCGTTGGTTGCGGATCAAGGATCTTGCCGGCTGACAGAACCAGCACAACCTTCGAGATTGGCCGAGGCCTCCAAACTTCGTCATTCTAGGGCGAAGCAGGAGCGCAGCTCCGTCGCGGAGACCCTAGAATCCATGCCGGTTACCTCAATCGAAGGGCGCTGCGGAGCAGAATTCTGTACCGCAGCGGCTGCTTCGAAGTCACGGAATGGATCCTAGGGTCTGCGCTACGTCGCTGCGCTCCTTGCTTCGCCCGTGGATGACGAAGCGAGGGGCGTTTCGGCTAATCGCCAACGCATGCGATCCGCCATGCACGCAGTATCCGATCCGTAGACGCTTCTGAGCCATGGATTAGTCACTCCTTCGGTCCGGGTTCGGCCTTGTTCTCCTCAATCGGCTTATAGAGGTAGAAAAACTGCCACACGGCATAGCCGGCGAAGCCCAGCGCGATGACGCCCCAGAACGGCGTGCCGGACGCGAATTCGATCACCGACCAGACCAGGCAGACCGCGACGACCGCGATACGGCGCCACAGCGGCCGGAAGAAGGGATGCTCATAGTCTTTCATCGCGCCAATCCAGGATTTGCCCAAAGCACAACGGATAAACCGGGCGCCCCGACTAATCCACTGCTCAGGCCGGAAAACCCTGCGTCTCGACCGTATAGCCGGCGGCCGTCATCACCCGCATAAGTTCCTTGTGGCCGACCTGGGCCATCTTGAGCGGCGGGTTCTTCTTCGGATCCTGCTCGGCCTCGACCACGAACCAGCCTTCATAGCCATGATCGGCGAACCGCTGGACAATCGCCCCGAAGTCGAGTGAGCCGTCGCCCGGCACGGTGAAGGCGCCGAGCGCCACGGCGTCGAGGAAGGACTGTTTCGTGCGGTCGAGCCTGTCGATCACGCCCATGCGAACATCCTTCACATGGACGTGGTTGATGCGCTTGTGGTGATTGTCAATGGCGCGCAGCACGTCGCCGCCGGCAAAGGCGAGATGGCCGGCATCGAGCAGCAGCGGAATGCCTTCGCCGGAGTTGCGCATGAAGGCGTCGAGCTCCGGCTCGGTCTCGACCACCGCCGCCATGTGGTGATGGTAGGAGAGCGGCATGCCTTGCTCAGCGCACCACTCGCCGAACTCGGTGACGCGCCGGCCGTAAGCCTTCATCTCGTCATCCGAAAGTTTCGGCTTGGTGGCCAGAGGCTTGGAGCGGTCGCCCTGAATGGACCGGCCGACCTCCCCATAGACGATGCAGGGCGCATCGACCGCCTTGAACAGGTCGATCATCGGCTGGATGCGGTCCTTGTTCCGGGAGATGTCCTCGTTGACAAGCGTGCCTGAGAACCAGCCGCCGCAAAGCGTGACGTCGGCCTCCTTCAGGATCGGCAGCATCACCTTCGGATCGTTGGGGAAGCGGCGGCCCATCTCCATACCGGTGAAGCCGGCCGAGCGCGACTGGCGCAAACATTCCTCCAGCGACACATCATCGCTCAATTCCACGAGATCGTCATTCCACCATGCGATGGGGGACATGCCCAGTTTGGCTTTCAAGTCGTCACTCCAATGTCGGTTCGTTGCGAGCCGGTTCAGCCCTGACGGCTGCCCACGGCTTCCTCGTATTTCTTGCGCGCGGCATTGACTTCGCGTCGCGACGAGACTTCCGGCACGGCGACATCCCACCAATGGCCGCCCGCCTCGGTCGAGACCAGCGGGTCGGTGTCGATGACCAGCACCGTCGTCTTGTCGTTCTTCTTCGCCTTGGCCAGTCCCGTCTCCAGCTCGGCGATCGACGCTACCTTCTCGGCCACGGCACCTAAGCTTGCCGCGTGCGCGGCGAAGTCGACGTCAGGCATCACCTCGTGGCGGGCGTCCTTCAAGAGGTTGTTGAAGTTGGCGCCGCCGGTCGCCATCTGCAGCCGGTTGATGCAGCCATAGCCGCGATTGTCGAGCAAAACGATGGTGAGCTTCAGGCCAAGCATCACCGAAGTGGCGATCTCGGAATTGAGCATCAGATAGGAGCCGTCGCCGACCATGACGACCACCTCCTGGTCGGGCTTCGCCATCTTGACGCCGAGCCCGCCGGCGATCTCGTAGCCCATGGTCGAGAAGCCGTATTCGGCATGGTAGGAGCCCGGCGCGCCGGCCTGCCAGAGCTTGTGCAATTCGCCGGGCAGACCGCCCGCGGCATGCAGCAGCGTGACGCCCGAGCCCATGGCGCGCTGCACGGCGCCGATCACTTGCGCATCGGACGGATAGGCGGCGTTGGTCGACGCCGTCACCTTGGCGGCGGCGGCCTGCCACTCCGTCTTGCCATTCAATGCATTGTCGGTCCAAACGGCCGGCGCTTTCCAGCCCTTCAGCGCGGCGGACAGCTCGGCAAGCCCTTCGGCCGCGTCGGCGACCAGCGGCAGTGCCCAATGCTTGCCGGCGTCGAAACCTTGCGTGTTCAGGCCGATGATGGTGCGGCCGGCATTCTTGAACAGCGCCCAGGAGCCGGTGGTGAAATCCTGCAGCCTGGTGCCGACCGCAAGCACGACATCGGCCTCCTCCGCCAGCCGGTTGGCGGCCGACGTGCCGGTGACGCCGACCGCCGCCATGTTGAGCGGATGGTCGTCGGGCAACGAGGATTTGCCGCCCTGGGTCTCGCAGACCGGAATGCCAGCGCCCTGCACCAGCTTGGCGAGCTCGTCCGAAGCTTGCGAATACAGCACCCCGCCACCCGCGATCACCAGCGGCTTCCTGGCGCCCTTCAGCGCCGCGACGGCTGCCGCCAGCTCGTTGCGGTCCGGGCGCAGCCGGCGCGGTGTCCAGACGCGCTCGGCAAACAGGCTTTCGGGATAATCATAGGCCTCCGCCTGCACGTCCTGGCAGAGCGACAGCGTCACCGGGCCGCATTCGGCCGGATCGGTCAGCACCTGCATGGCGCGATTGAGTGCCGGGATGATCTGCTCCGGCCGCGTGATGCGGTCGAAATAGCGCGATACCGGGCGGAAGCAGTCATTGACGGTAGCGGTGCCGTCGGAGAAATCCTCGGCCTGCTGCAGCACCGGGTCCGGCAGGCGGTTGGCGAAGACATCGCCCGGCAAAAACAGGACGGGCAACCGGTTTACATGCGCGAGTGCGGCCGCCGTCACCATGTTGAGCGCGCCGGGACCGATCGAGCTGGTCGCGGCCATGAAGCGGCGGCGGAAATTCGCCTTGCCATAGGCGATCGCCGCGTGAGCCATCGCCTGCTCGTTATGGGCGCGGAAGGTCGGCAGCTCGTCGCGGACCTGGTAGAGCGCCTCGCCGATGCCGGCGACATTGCCATGGCCGAAGATGGCCCAGACGCCGCCGAAGATCGGCACCTTCTTCCCGTCGATCTCGGTCATTTGCCGGCTGAGGAAGCGGGTCAGCGCCTGCGCCATCGTCAGGCGGATTGTCTTGCTCATGATGTCTCCTCCGCAGTCCTTCAGCGGTCTTGTTATGCGGCTTTGCGGCCGCGCGCGGCAAGCCATGCCTCGGTCAACTGCTCGAAGCGCGCGGCCATGTCGGCGATCGCCTCGTCATCCGACATCCTGCCGGCCAGCCATTGTTCGGCGGCGTTGACAAAGATGGTGCGGCCGACGGCAAATCCCTTGACGATCGGCGCATTGGCGGTGGCGGCAAACGCCGCGACCAGCTCGTCCTGCGGCGCTTCCAGCCCGAGCAGCACCACGCCACGGCACCAAGGATCGTTCCTGACGATCACCTGTTCGATTTTCGCCCAGGCGCCTGCGGAAGCCTGCGGCTCGAGCTTCCACCAGTCCGGCTTGACGCCCAGCGCATAGAGCTCTTCAAGCGCGCGCGGAATGGTGGTGTCGTCGAGCTTGCCATGCTTGCCGGCGATGATCTCGACCAGCAGCTCGCGGCCGACCTTCCGCGCCGCCTCGAACAGCGCGCGCAGCTTCTGCTGCTGCTCAACTTTGAGCGCCTCCGGGTCGTCCGGGTGATAGAAGCACAGGCATTTGATGCAATGCTCGACCGGCCATTCGGTGAGCTGCGAGCCGATATCCTGCGAAAACTCGAAACGCAGCGGCCGCGACCCGGGCAATTCGACCGGGCGGCCGAGCCAGGCGAAGGAATGACGGGCGAATTCGAACATGGCGTCGCGGCCATATTTTTCGTCGATCAGCATGCCGTAGCCATCGCGGCCGGCGGCGACCTTTGCCGCCGCCTTGACGGTGAGCACCTTGAAGTCGGGGATGCGCGAAACGTCGGCCCCGACCTTGGCGGCAACGTCTTCAAGCTGGACGCGATGGTCGCAGGCTAAAGCCATCAGCGAGGGGATGTCGCGCCGCCGCGTCGTTGCCCAGTGGACGTGGTTGATCGCCTCGTCTTTGCGCAGCGCCAGATGCTTGCTGCCGTGCTTCAAAAAGAACTGCAGTTCCTCGAAGGTCGGATATTCCGGCGCGCAGAGCAGGCGCGAGACGGCGAAGGCGCCGCAGGCGTTGGCCCAGGTCGCGGCGGTGGCAAAGCTCTCGCCGCCGAGCCAGCCGCGCAGGAAGCCCGACATGAAGGCGTCGCCGGCGCCGAGCACATTGTAGATCTCGATCGGAAAACCCTTGCCGACGATGCCGTCCTCGAGATCGTCGCTGATCGGGCCGTCATAGACGATGCAGCCCTTGGCGCCGCGCTTGAGCACGATGGTGGCCGGCGACAGCGCGCGGATCGTCTTCAGCGCGCTCAGGCAATCGTCGGCGCCGGAAGCGATCATGATCTCTTCCTCGGTGCCGACGATGAGATCGCAATCCGGCAGCACGGTCTTGAGCTGCGCCGAGACGCGGTCCGACTTCACGTAGCGCTCGAAGCCCTCGGCATGGCCGGCAAGGCCCCAAAGGTTCGGGCGATAGTCGATGTCGAACACAACCTTGCCACCACGGGCCTTCATCAGGCGGATGGCCTTGCGCTGGGCGGCATCGGAATTCGGCCGCGAGAAATGCGTGCCGGTGACGACCACCGAGCGCGCCGAGGCGACGAACGCCTCGTCGATATCCTCCTCGGCCAGCGCCATGTCGGCGCAGTCCGAACGATAAAAGATCATCGGCGAGACGCCTTCGCTCTCGACCGAAAGCAGCACCAGCGCCGTCAGCCTCTCCTTGTCGGTCTTCAGCCCGTCGACTGAGACGCCCTCGCGCCGAAGCTGCTCGCGGATGAAACGGCCCATCTGCTCGTCGCCGACGCGCGTCAGCAGCGCCGAGCGCAGGCCGAGCCTTGCCGTGCCGACCGAAATATTGGCCGGGCAGCCGCCGACCGACTTGGCGAAAGAGGTGATGTCCTCCAGCCGCGAGCCGATCTGCTGGCCGTAGAGATCGACCGAGGCGCGGCCGATGGTGATGACGTCGAGCGGCGGGTATCTCCCTTCCACGGCTTCGCCCATTCGAACCTCCCATCGGCCTTGTTGTGCAGAGCAGCGTTTGTTTTGGACAGCGCGCGCCGGCGACGGCGTGGCGTCGTCAATATGAAATATTAATTCCAATCTATAGTCAATATGGAATGAGCATTCCCGAGCCGAAAAGCGCTCGTCTGGGAGGCTCAGCCCTTGCGTCGGCGCCCAGCTTCTCGGCGCTTCTCGCCAACGGCGACGGTCAGCGCCATGGCCAGCGCCATCGTCGCCGAGATCGAGCGGAAGCCGCCGAAATCGGCCTCGGCGACCTCGAACCAGACCTTGGCGAATTGCGCCAGCGGCGAGAAGGACGAGTCAGTGATCGCCACGATCGGCACGCCCTGCTCGGCGATCGAGCGCGTCTCCTCGATGGTCGCCGGCGCGTAAGGCGAGAAGCTGATGGCGATGACGGCGTCGCGCGGCGTGGCGAAGCCGATCATCTCGGCGTTCAGCCCCGCGGCCGATTCCACCAGCTGGTTGCGGATCTTGAGCTTGCCCAGCGCATAGGCGATGTAGGACGCCACCGGATAGGAGCGGCGCTTGGCCAGCACATAGATCGTCTCGGCCTTAGCCAGGAGCGCCACCGCCTCCTCGAAATGGGCATCGTTGAGCGAGCGTGAGATGTCGCCCAGCGAGGTGCTGGCGGCGGCGACGAAGCCGTCGAAGATCGCCCGATGCCCGCGGCCTTCCTCGGCCTTGGCGCGCAACGCCGCCAGCCGCTCGTCATAGGAGGAGTTGCGCTCGCGCAGACGCTCGCGGAAAACCTGCTGCAGGCTGGTGAAGCCGTCGAAGCCGAGCTGCTGGGCAAAACGGATCAGCGTCGAGGGCTGCACGCCGGCCGAGGCGGCGATGCTCGCCGCCGTGCCGAAGGCGATGTCGTCGGGATTGTCGAGCGCATAGGCGGCGATCTGCGCGATGCGCTTGGGCAGGCTCGCGCGCCTGTCCAGGATCCTCGCGCGCAGCGTTTCGAAATCGCGAGGCACCCGTTCGTCCATCGTCGCTCCGCCCACGCTCATAAGGTTTTTCCCTCTCCTGCCTCATCATAGCGAGTTCGCGCAAGAACACCATAAAAAATGATTTAGATATTCCATTCTTTATCAAAATAGACTAATTCATCCACGCATACTTTCCTTTATCCTGGAGACAATCGACATGGTCGGAGTGGGCCTCATCGGCACTGGCTTCATGGGCAAGTGCCACGCCATCGCCTGGAACGCGGTGGGCACCGTCTTTCCCGATGTCGACAAGCCGAAACTGGTGCATCTGGGCGAGGTGAATGACGAGCTTGCCAAACGCAAAGCTGCCGAGTTCGGCTTCGCAAAAGGCTCCGGCGACTGGCGCGCCGTGGTCGAGGATCCGGACGTCGAGATCGTCTCGCTGACCACGCCGAACCAGTTCCACCCGGAAATGGCGATCGCCGTCCTCGAAGCCGGCAAGCATCTGTGGTGCGAGAAGCCGATGGCGCCGAGTTTCGCCGAGGCCGAGGCGATGGCGAAGGCCGCGAAGAAATCCGGCAAGGTCGCCGTGCTCGGCTACAACTACATCCAGAACCCCGCCATCCGCCATATCGGCGCGCTGCTCGAGGAAAAGATCATCGGCGACGTCAATCTCGTGCGCATCGAGATGGACGAGGATTTCATGGCCGACCCGGAAGCGCTGTTCTTCTGGAAACACGAGGCTTCGTCCGGCTATGGCGCGCTCGACGATTTCGCCGTGCATCCGCTGTCGCTGATCAAGGCGCTGTTCGGCCGCGTCTCGCGCGTCATGTGCGACATGGTCAAACCCTATGCCGATCGCAGGACCGCTTCCGGCGCCCGCCGCGCGGTCGAGACCTATGACATCGCCAGCGTCTTGATGCATCTCGAGAACGGCGTTGCCGGCTCGCTGCTGGTCAACCGCTCGGCCTGGGGCCGCAAGGGCCGCATCGCCATCCAGATCTTCGGCTCGAAGGGCTCGATCCTCTACGACCAGGAGCGGATGAACGAGTTCCAGCTCTACCTCACCGCCGACCGGCCGACCGAGCAGGGCTACCGCACTATCCTGGTGGCGCCGCACCACAAGCCCTACGATTCCTTCCTGCCGGCGCCCGGCCACGGCCTCGGCTTCAACGACCTCAAGATGATCGAATGCCGCGAGCTCCTGATGCGCATCGCCGGCAAGCCGGCCCGCATCATCGACTTCGACGAGGGGCTGGAGATCGAGCGCACCGTGCACGCCATGGCGCGCTCCTTCCAGGAGCAGCGCTGGGTCGATGTGAGATGATCGAGCCGAGCGCTGGGGGCCAGTATGGCGGCCGACGGCGGTCGGCCAATGCAAAATCGGATCTGAGCATCAGGCCAGGTTGATGGCGACGTTGCGCAGCAGCGCCACGGATTTGCGCATGCCTTCCATTGGTGACAGCATCATGTCCTCGTGCTCGATCGACAGCACGTCGTCGTAGCCGGCCTGCTTCAGCGCCGTGCAGAACTGCCGCCACCAGGTCTCGCCGTGGCCGTAGCCCAGCGTGATGTAATTCCAGGCCCTTTCGGCATAATGATTTGGCGGGCGCGCATCGAGCACGCCGTCGATGGCCGCCGGTATCGGCTCGATGCGTGTGTCCTTGGCGTGGACATAGTAGATCGCCGAGCCAAGCTTGCGCACGGCGGCGATGGGATCGGCCCCCATCCATATCGGATGGCTCGGATCGTAGTTCGCGCCGACGGTCTCGCCGACCGCATCGCGCAGCCGGAACAGCGTCTGGACATTGTACACGGCCTGATGGCCGTGCAGCTCCAGGCAAAGCTTCCTGATGCCCAGCTTGTTCGCAAATTCGACGAGATCGCGCCAATACGGGATGATGCAATCGTCCCACTGGTAGCGCTGGATGTCGGCGCATTCGGGCGGCCAGTCGGTGATGATCCAGTTGGGGTTGGCATCGCCCGGGCCTCCTGGCAGCCCCGACATCATCACCACCCGGTCGATGCCCAGGAGGCACGCCAGCCGGATCGTGTCCTCGGTCACTTGGCGATGCTGCTTGCCCTGCGGCCCCGGGTGCAGCGGATTGCCCGAGCAGTTGAGCGCCGCGATCGTCAGCCCGTGGTCGCGAACCTTGGCGACGAATTCGGTTCGGGTCGTCTTGCTGTCCAGCATGGCGGCCAGATCGATGTGCGGCGCCGACGACCAGTTGCCGCAGGCGAACTCCAGCGTCTCCAGTCCGAGATCGGCCGAGGCGCGCAGCATCTCGTCGAAGGACAGGTTGCCGAGGCTGTCGGTGATCATGCCAATCTTCATTTCGGAAACTCACGCTTATTTCGGACCATCCGCTCACAGCTCTACGGGTTCGAACCTGCCGGACCGGGCCGACGCTAGCGCTGCCTCGCAGAGGATCATGGCCTTGCGCCCATCGCTGGCCGTGACTGCCGGACTCCTGCCCGTCTCGACGCAGGTGATGAAGTGATCGATCTCGGCGGCGTAGGATTCCGCATAGCGTTCGACGAAGAAGTAGTAGGGCTTGTCGCGCGATATACCTTTGCCGCCGTACATTTCCACAGAGGTCGGCAGCCGGTTGCCGGCCTGCAGCATGCCGTCGGCGCCGTGCACCTCGATGCGCTGGTCATAGCCATAGGCGGCCCTGACGCTGTTGTTGATATGACACTGCCGGCCGGATGCCGTTCGCAGGATGAACATCGCCGTGTCGTAATCGCCGAGCTTCCTGTATTGCGGCGCAACAAGCGAGGAGCCGGTCGCGAAGAGCTCTACAGGCTCTTCGCCAAGCATGTTCCGCGCCATGTCGAAATCGTGGATGGTCATCTCGCGAAAGACGCCGCCGCCCCCGGCCAGCGCTTCCTCGGTCTCCGGTTCGGGATCGCGGCTGGTGATGATGACCTGCTCGACGGCGCCGATCTCGCCGCCATCGAGGCGCTCCTTCAGCGCCCGGAAGCTCGGATCGAAGCGGCGGTTGAAGCCGATCTGGAAAGGCACGCCGGCTTTCGCGACAGCGGCCAGGCATTCATCCGTGCGCTTCAGGTCGAGGTCGATCGGTTTCTCGCAGAAGATCGCCTTGCCATGCGCGGCGGCCGCCATGGCAAGCTCCGCGTGCGTGCGCGTGGCCGAAGCGATGAACACCATTTTCACTGCCGGATCGTTCATAACGGTCTCGGTGTCCACGATCTCGGCGCCGGTTACGGCGGCGACCTTCTCGGCCGCCTCGCGATTGGGATCGACGACGTAGCGCAGGCGCACCTTCGGGTGGCGCGCGAGATTGCTCGCATGCACGCGGCCGATCAGCCCCACCCCGAACAGACAAACATCCATCATGCGTTCGACTTTCTCATCAGGCCGCTCCAGCGCTGCCCGCCGGTTCGTGTATCCGAGCGGCAATCATTTCACCGCGCCCATAGTCAGCCCGCGTACCAGATGCCGCTGCACCAGAAGTGCGAAGAAGACGATCGGCAACGCGCCGATGACGCCGGCAGCCGCCATCGAGGCCCAGTCGGTATCGATGCGCCCGATGAGTGTGGCGGTGCCGCGCGGCATGGTCATCGCCCGCGGCGTCGCGGTCAGCGCTAGCGCAAAAAGGAATTCGTTGAAGGTGACCAGCACGGCGAAGATCGCGGTGGCCGCGAGCCCTGGCGCCGCCAATGGCAGCGTGATGCGGCGGAAGGCGCCGAAGCGTGAATCGCCGTCCACCATGGCCGCCTCCTCGAGATCGACGGGGATCTCGCGGAAGAAGCTCTCCATCATCCAGACGCAGAAGGTGACGTTGAAGGCGGTGTAGGTGGCGATCAGTCCGAGCCAGCTGTCGAGCAGCCCGAGGCTCAGCATCAAGAGATAGACGGGTATCAGGATCACCACCGGCGGGATGATGCGCAGTGTCAGGAGGAAGAGCCCGATCTTGCGCTCCGCGGCGAACGGCAGGCGGAACCTCGCTATCGCGTAGGCGCCCGTCGCGCCGAAGACCAGCGCTATCGCGACCGAGAAGAAGGTCACCACCACCGAGTTCGTCAGGTAGGAGCCGAACTGCTTTTCGGTGAACAGTCTGACGTAATTGTCGAGCGTCGGCACATGCGGATAGAGGGTGCCTTCCTGCGTGATCTCGCGGTTGGACTTGAGCGAGGTGGACACCAGCCAGTAGATCGGCAGCAGCACCACTGCCAGCACGAAAATGGTGGTGAGGATGCGCGCCAGGCGGGTGCTCATGACGCGTCGATCCTGCGCAGGAGCCTGATGGCGCTGAAGGCCAGCGCGAGCACGACGAGGCCGATCGTCACGAACAGCGCCGCCGCGTATCCGGTCTGCTGGAATTTGAAAGCGGTGTCATAGCCATAGATCGAGATCAGCCTCGTCGCTTCGCCCGGCCCGCCCCGGGTCAGCACGAAAACCTGGTCGAAGGTGCCGAAGGCATCGATGGTGCGGAGCACGATGGCGACCGCCAGCACCGGCCGCATCATCGGGAAGGTGAGATCGGCGAAGACGCGCCAGGACCCGGCGCCGTCGACGCGCGCCGCCTCGAACGGCTCGTGCGGCAGCGACTGCAGGCCGGCGAGCAGGATGAGGAACATCAGCGGCGTCCACTCCCAGACGTCGAGCACGACAAGGCCGATGAAGGCATTGAGCGGGTTTCCGAGGATCTGGACCCCGCCGCCGCCCATGGCCTCTGAGAGCGCCGTCAGCATGCCGGCGTCGCTGGCGTAGATCAGCCTGAACAGGATGGCGACGACGACCGGCGTGATCACCATGGGAATGATCAGCACCGTCCTGAGCAGCCGAATGCCGCGGAATTCGTGCAGGCAGAACAAGGCAAGCGCGAAGCCCAGCACTGCCTCGATCGAAACCGACAGCGCCACGAACTTGACGGTGACCCACAGCGAATTCAGGAACTGCGCGTCGCTCCAAAGCTGCACATAGTTCCGGAAGCCGACATGGGAGACCGGCGAGCCGTAGCGGTAAGCCCTGGTGCTGGCGCGCAGCCCGTCCCAGAGCGGATAGACAAGCACGCCGAGCACGATCGTCAGGCCCGGCGCCAGCATGAGATAGGGGAGGGCGAGGTCGAGCCCCGCCCCCTGCAGGCGATATTTGCGTGCCTGCATGCCGGTTTGCATCAGTAGTACCCGGCCGTGGTCAGATAGTCCTTGACCTGCTTGGCCGCCGTGTCCAGGGCCGCACCGCCGCCGGAGCCGGCCTGCAAAGCCTTGTTGAGCTCGATGCCGAGCAGTTCCTCGACCTTCGCCCAGTCCGGCGTGCGCGGCCGCGGCAGCGCGCCGGCGTCGAGTTGCTGCAGGGCGACCGGTATCAGTCGGTTGCCGGGCTTGGCGATGCCGAAGGCGCTGCGCTTGACCGGGATCGAGCCCGCCTCCGAGAGCTTGGCCTGTGTTTCGGCGCTGACATACCACTTCAGGAACTCGATCGAATTCGCCTTGTTGGGCGCCGATTTCGGCACGCCGGCTATGAAGATGCCCATCTGGGCGACCGCCTTTTCCTGCTTCGGCACAACGCCGAAATCGAGCTTGCCGGCGACCTTGGTCTGCGCCGGGTCGTCGGCCTTCAACGCGTTGCCCGAATACTGGATGATAGCGCCGGCATCGCCGCCGAGGATTGCCGCGCCCTCCTGGTCGGAGTCGAACTCGACCACACCGCTTGGCGCGTTCTGCTTCATCGTGCCGACAAAGAAATCGGCCGAGGCCTTGCCTTCGGCCGAATTGAAGATCGGGTTCCACTTGTCGTCGAAGAACGAGCCGCCGAACGACAGGAAGACCGGATACCAGCTGGTGACGATCGGGTTGCCGGAAACGCCGCGGAAGACGACCGGGTATTTGATCTTGCCGGCCGCGACGCCTTCCTTGCCCTTGGCGATCACCTCGTCCCAGGTCTTGGGCGCACCGCCGGTGAAGACGTCGTTGCGATAGGTCAGCGTCTGCAGGTCACCGACGAAGGGCACGCAGATCAACGTCGGCTTGGCGTTCTCGAAGCCCTTGACGCGCGGCCCCTTCTGCGGCGGCCAATAGCCCATGTCGATCATCGCGCCGATCCAGTCCTTGTCCGACCCATCGATGCCTCCGGCGCCAAGGTCCTCGAGCACGTTGGCGGCGCCGAACTGCGGCACCCATGGGTCATCGAGCAGGTAAAGGTCATACTGGCCGGCGCCGCTCTGGGCGTCGGCGAACCACTTCTCGAGCGTCACCCCGTATTCGTCCTCGAGGAACTGGATGTCGAAGCCCTGCTCCTTGGCCAGCGGGATGATCTTTTCCTTGAACGGCGTCAGGCCGCCATCGGCGAAGGCGCCGATGATCACCTTCTTTCCGGCGGCGCGGGCAGGCATCGGCAGGCCAAGCGTGGTGAGGGCGGTGGTCGCCAAAGCCAGGCCAAGCCCACCCTTGATGACGGAGCGGCGAGTAAGTCTGCTGGAATGCATCATGTCACTCTCCCATTGTTGTTGACCCTGTGGACGGCTGTCAGGCCGTCCGAATTGAAGAAACAGGCGTTCGCCGGGTCGAAGGCGACGCCGATGCTTTCACCCACCACGCCCCTGAAATCGCGGCCGGCCCGGACCTGGACGTTGCCGCCTTCGAGGCGGACATTGACCAGCGTCTCGTTGCCCATCGGTTCGACGACGTAGATTTCGCCAGGCAGGGCATCGGGCGTGCCGACGCCGGCAGCGCTGCAGTCCTCCGGCCGGAGGCCGATTTCGGCGACGGAGGCGGCGCGGCAGGCAGCAAGCCGCGCGGCGTCCAGTGGGACGACCTTGCCGGCCACGATGACGCCTTGCTCGCAAAGCGCTGCCGGCAGAATGTTCATCGGCGGGTTGCCGACGAAGGTGGCGACGAAGCGGTTTGCCGGGCGGTCGTATATCTCGATGGGCGGCGCCATCTGCTGCAGCTCGCCGCCCTGCATGACGGCGACGAAGTCGGCCATCGTCAGGGCTTCGACCTGGTCGTGGGTGACATAGATGGTGGTGGCGCTGAGGCGCTGGCAGAGCCGCTTGATCTCGCCGCGCATGGTGAGCCGCAGTCTTGCGTCGAGATTGGACAGCGGCTCGTCCATCAGGAAGGCCGCCGGGTCGCGCACGATGGCGCGGGCCAGCGCGACGCGCTGGCGTTGTCCGCCCGAGAGCTGGCGCGGACGGCGGTCGAGCAGGTGGCCGATCTCGAGCACGGCGGCGACCTCGCCGATCTTGGCCTTTCGCCCGGCTTCGGGCGTGCCGCGTATCCACAGCGGATAGCCGATATTTTCGGCGACCGTCATCTGCGGATAAAGCGCGTAGCTCTGGAAGACCATGGCGATGTCGCGGTCGCGCGGCTGCAGCCGGGTGACGTCGCGTTCGCCGATAAAGACCTTGCCGGCGGTCGGCATGTCGAGCCCAGCCAGGATGCGCAGCGCCGTCGTCTTGCCGCAGCCCGACGGGCCGAGCAGGGCGAGGAATTTGTGGTCCGGCACCGCAAGGTCAAGCGATCGCAGCACGTTGAGCGCGCCGAAGCTCTTGACCACCTTCTGGTACAGAACCGAACTCATCTGCCTCCCCGGCGCCCCATGCTTTCTTCAGGCCTTGCGCTCGTGGACGTAGAAGCCCGCGCCCTCGGCCAGCCTCTTCAGATTCCGATACCCCATCGTCGCGTAGGTCAAGGGATGCGCCTTGGCCGGGTCCTGCTCGGCCTCGACCACCAGCCAGCCGGAATAACCGTGGTCGGCCAGGATCTTTAAGAGCGTCGGATAGTCGATCGCGCCGTCGCCCGGCACGGTGAAGATGCCGTCCATCACCGCGCCCATGAAGCTCATGTCGGCCTCACGCGCCTTCTTTAAGATGGCCGGGCGCACATCCTTGCAATGGACATGCACGACGCGCTCCACGTGCCGGCGCAGCAACTGCTCCGGGTCGCCGCCCGAAAAGGCGCAGTGCCCGGTATCGTAAAGCAGGCTGACCGCCTCGCCGGTGGTATGCATCAGCCTGTCAATCTCCGCGTCGGTCTCGACGATCGTGCCCATGTGATGGTGGAAGGCCATGCCGACGCCAAAATCGGAAAAACGCTCGGCGAGCCGGGTGATCTTGGCGCCATAGGCCTTCCATTCCCCGTCCATCAGCTTCGGCCGCTGCGAGATCGGGTCGTGGATCGCGCCATGCCGGCCGCGCGAGGTGTCGGCATAGACGACGCGCCTGGCGCCGAGGTCGCGAAGCAGCGTCAGATGCGGCCGAATCGCCTCGAACTCCTCGTCCACTTCCTTTTCGCAGATGCGCCCGTCATACCAGCCGGAGACCAGCGCCAGCCCGTAATGGTCGAGGATGGGCCTCAGCGCACGGCTCTCGCGCGGGAACTTGCCGCCAAGCTCGGTGCCGGCATAGCCGGCCTCCGCGGTCTCGCTGAGGCAGGTCTCGAGCGGCGTGTCACCACCCAGTTCCGGCACGTCGTCATTGGTCCAGGTGATCGGGTTGATGCCAAGTCGAACTGTCGTCATTGCTCGCTTTCCGCCCCGCAGCCATGATGGCTGCGGGGTGTCCTGTCTCGGGAGGAGATGGCTGCGGTTGCCGGCGGCGGGGCGAAACCCTGCCGTTTCGTTCGGCAAGACGCCCTCCCAGCGCCGCGCCTCAGATGTTTTGTCGGCGTCTTACCCCAACGTCATTGAGCGAAGTCTACGCCGCTCTGTCTCCATCGCGAGGGCCAGTTTTCTGGAAAATAAAGGAACCAGTTTGTGCGGAGAGGCGGGTGTGGCAGGATGGGTAGATGGGCTACCTCGAAATCATTGATCGTCGGCGCGAGGCCCCCCTCTCTGGCCTGCCGGCCATCTCCCCCTCAAGGGGGGAGATCGGATGTCGCGCCGGCTTTCGCCAATCGCCGACGCCGCAAAGAAAAGCGAGGCGCCTGAACTGCCAATCTCCCCCCTTGAGGGGGAGATGTCCGGCAGGACAGAGAGGGGGGCGAAGGAACTCGACCTTGCAGCACAAGCGTGTCGCGGCACGCCATTGCCATTGCATCCATGGGTGGGGATAAACGATGCGCTCCCACCCCAAGCCCCAGGTCTTCCCGCTCGACATGCTGGCCGTGAACCGCTCGAGCCCCGAGCACCTTTCGCGTCAGCTCTATCACGGCCTCGTCGCCATCATCCGCAATCGCACGCTGGCGCCAGGCTCGGAGCTTCCTTCCACCCGCTCGTTGGCCGCCGAGCTCGGCCTTGGCCGCAACACCATCGTCGCCGCATATGACCAGCTCGTCACCGAAGGCTATCTCGCCAATCGCCAAGGCGCCCGTCCGGTCATCGTCGACCTGCCCGAAGGCCCGCGCGAGACACCGGCCGAGGAGCCGCCCGTGCCGCTGCGCCAGCCCTCGCTGCGCGGCCAGCAGCTGCTGAGCCAGCCCTATCATCACGGCAGGCCGGGGCATGTCGCCTTCCACCCCGGCATGCCGGATGCGCAGAGCTTTCCCTTCGGCGTCTGGGGCCGGCTGGTCGCGCGCCGCGCCAGCCATGGCGGCGAGACGCTGTTCGGCACCTATGACGTCACCGGCCACCCGGCGCTGAAGGGCGCAATCGCCGGCTACCTCTATTCCGCGCGCGGCGTGCGCTGCCGGCCGGAGCAGATCGTCATCACCACCGGCGCGCAGGCGGCCTTCGATCTTTTGGCCCGCCTGCTGCTCGACCCCGAGGACACGGTGTGGATGGAGGAGCCCGGCTATTACGGCGCAAAGGCCGCGTTCACCGTGGCCGGCGCAAGGATCCTGCCGATTGCGGTCGACCAGGAGCGCGGGTGGCGCCTCGATGCTCCAACCTTCTCGCCCCGTCTCATCTATGTGACGCCGGCCTGCCAGCATCCGCTCGGCATCACCATGCGCATGGAGGAGCGGCTGCGCCTGCTCGACATCGCCGAGACCGCGAACGCCTGGGTGATCGAGGACGATTTCGACGGCGAATACCGCTTTCAAGGGAGGCCCGTGCCGGCGATCCAGAGCATGGACCGTTCCGGCCGCGTCATCTATGTCGGCACCTTCGCCAAGCTTTTGTTCCCGGCGCTGCGCCTCGGCTTCATGGTGCTTCCGCCGGAGCTTGCCGGCCGCATCGTCAACGCGCTTTCCACCACCGGTCAGTTCGCGCCGCTGCTGCTGCAGGCCGCCTTGGCCGACTTCATCACCGAAGGCCATATGAGCCGGCATCTGAAGCGCATGCGCCGCATCTACGCCCAGCGCCGCCAGCTTTTTCGCGACATCGTGACCGAGCGCCTGCGCGATGAGATCACGCTGTCCCCCGCCGAAGCCGGCATCCAGGTGGTGGGCTATCTCAAGGATGGCATCGACGACATCAAGGTCAGCCAGGCCGCAGCAAAAAGGGCGATCAACGTCTCGCCGCTGTCGAAATATTTCCAGAACACGGCCCCGACGCAAGGCCTGGTGCTGGGCTATGCGGCGTGTGATGCCGCGCAGACGCGGGACGGGGTGGAGCGGCTGGCGCAGGCGATCCGCGAGACGCTGGGGTGAGGGTTTCGCGGCGCCGGTAAATGGCGCACCCGACGTCCTGCTTGGCTAGGTCGCACGAGGCGGCAAGCCTGCCGAGGAACAATGGCCTCTTCGCGGTCGCTCAACCAAAAAGGTGCATGGAGTGCCGCCGCCGCATTGATTGAATCAATTATCCCGATATACAAGCTGATTTCGGGTGCAAATCGCATAGGCTGGCAATCCATTGAGTCGCAATTTTCTGGTGATCGACCCTGAGGAGGGCATGGCCGTCCTTAAGGGCCTTGCCTCTTCGGCGCGCATTTCCATGCTGAGGCTGCTGCATGAGAAGGGGCCGATGAATGTCAACGAAATAGCCTCCGTGCTGTCGCTGCCGCAGTCGACGGTCTCGACCAATATCCAGGTGCTTGAGGATGCGGGCCTGATCCGCACCGAGAACCAGAAGGCGAAGAAAGGCAGCCAGAAGATCTGCTATCCGACCGCCGAGGAAGTGCTCGTGGTCTTCAAGAGCGAGTATCGCGCGGTCAAGAACGACGCGATCGAAGTATCGATGCCGATCGGGCTTTACACCGGATTCGAGGTCACCGCGCCCTGCGGTCTCTGTTCGCCGGACGGGATCATCGGTCTGCTCGATGTGCCCAACACTTTCCTGGATCCGGACCGTATGAAGGCCGGTTTGTTGTGGTTCACGCGCGGCTTTGTCGAATATCAGTTCCCCAACAATGCCAAGCTCGCCAATACCGAGATTACCGAGCTCGAGCTGGTGGTGGAACTGTCCTCGGAAGTGCCGGGCACCAGCGCCGACTGGCCCTCCGACATCACGCTGACGATCAATGGCGTCGACGTCGGCACCTGGACGTCACCCGGCGATTTCGGCGACAAGCGCGGCGTTTTCACGCCCTCCTGGTGGAAGCTCAAGGGCTCGCAATATGGCAAGCTGAAGAACTGGCGGGTTTCCGCTGACGGAACCTATGTCGACGGTGTCAGGATTTCCGAGACCAGCCTCGCCGCCCTCGACCTCAAGGGCCATCATTCGATCCGGGTTCGTATCGGCGTCAAGGATGACGCCGAGCGCCCCGGCGGAATCAATATTTTCGGCAAGGGATTTGGAAATTACGATCAGGACATTCTGCTGAGGATCAAAACCGGTTGATATCATCAAATCGGGTCTCAAAAATAGTGCAATAATTTCAAACATTTGGCAGCATTTGCGGCTGAGGCTGCCGGTCAATTGTCAGACTTTTGGCGGTTTTTCGCTTGACGAACGGATGCTGTTCCCTTTGATATCTAATAAGGTGATTTAAATCATCATTTATGATATTATCGGAGGGAATGCATGAAGGCGGCCGTTACGGCGCATCCGCGTTATATCGTCTCGAAGATCGATCCCAGGCTCTATGGGTCCTTCATCGAGCATCTTGGGCGGGCGGTCTATACCGGCATTTATGAGCCCGGCCATGCGACGGCGGATGACAACGGCATGCGTCGCGACGTCATCGATCTCGTCAGGGAGCTCAGAGTTCCGATCGTCCGCTATCCTGGCGGCAATTTCGTATCCGCTTACAATTGGGAAGATGGCGTCGGCCCTAAGGAAGGGCGCCCGGTGCGCCTCGACCTTGCCTGGCACACGTCGGAAAGCAATGAAGTCGGCCTGCATGAATTTGCCGACTGGTGCGCCTCGGCGAACACCGAGATGATGCTTGCCGTCAATCTCGGCTCGCGTGGGCTCGATGAAGCCCGCAACCTTCTGGAATACGCCAATCATCCCGGCGGCAGCGAGTGGAGCGACAAGCGCATCGCCAACGGCCGCAAGGAGCCCTTTGACGTCAAGCTCTGGTGTCTTGGCAACGAGATGGACGGCCCTTGGCAGATCGGCCACAAGACCGCCGACGAGTATGGCCGCCTGGCCCACGAGACCGCCAAGGCGATGCGTGCCTTCTCCAAGTCGCTCGAGCTCGTGGTCTGCGGCTCGTCGAATGCCAAGATGCCGACATACCCGGAATGGGAAGCGACCGTTCTCGATCATACTTACAACGAGGTGGATTACATCTCGCTGCACATGTATTTCGACAATGAAGCCAACGACGCGCCGAACTATCTAGCCATGAGCGAGAAGCTCGACGCCTACATCGTCTCGGTCGCCGGCGTCATCGATTATATCAAGGCCAAGAAGCGCTCCAAGAAGCAGGTCTACATCTCGTTCGACGAATGGAACGTCTGGTACCATTCCAAGGAGCAGGACAAGAAGATCCTTGGCGGCAATGAGGGTTGGCCCTTCGCCCCGCCATTGCTCGAAGACATCTACAATTTCGAGGACGTGCTGCAGGTCGGCCTGATCCTCAACACCTTCATCCGTCGTTCCGACGTGGTCAAGATCGCGTGCCTGGCGCAACTGGTCAACGTCATCGCGCCGATCATGACCGTTCCCAACGGCCCGGCATGGCGTCAGACGATCTTCTATCCTTATCTCTATGCCTCGATCTACGGCCGTGGCAATGCGCTGGATCTGAAGGTGGAAAGCCCGACCTACAGTTCCACGGTCGCCGGCGATGTTTCCTATGTCGATGTCGCCGGCGTGCATGACACGGAAACCGGACATGTCACCTTCTTTGCCATCAATCGCCATTCGAGCCAGGAAATCGAAACCGCGATCGACATAGCGGGCTTCGGCGCGGCTGAGATCGTCGACCATCAGCTGATGACGCACGCGGATCTGAAAGCCGTCAATTCGGCACAGAACCCAAGCAATGTCAGTCCCAGGAAGGGGACCGGCGCGTCGCTGGTGGGCGGCAAGTTGAGCCTGCCGCTGCCGCCCTATTCCTACCAGATGGTCCGCCTGAAGCTCTGACTTCAGGCGCATCGTCGTGCATGGGCTGAGGAGGAGCCTCGACGTGACGGCCGATATCGAGATCAGGAATGTGAGCAAGCATTTCGGCGCCATGACGGTGCTGGATGATCTGTCTCTCTCCATCAAGGCACGCGAATTCATCGTGTTTCTCGGGCCCTCCGGCTGCGGGAAATCGACGCTTCTGCGCATGATCGCGGGCCTTGAGACTGTAGATACCGGCGAGATAGCCATCAACAACGAACGTATCGATCATCTGCCGCCGGGCAAGCGCGGCATTGCCATGGTGTTCCAGTCCTATGCGCTTTATCCGCATATGAGCGTGCGCGACAACATGGCATTCGGGCTTGAGAATATCGGCATGCCGCGCGACCTCATCGACGCGCGCATAAAGGAGAGCGCCCGCATCCTCGAGATGGAGCACCTGCTCGAGCGCAAGCCGGGCCAGCTCTCCGGCGGCCAGCGGCAGCGCGTCGCCATCGGCCGAGCGATCGTCAAGGAGCCGAAGGCCTTCCTGTTCGACGAGCCGCTCTCCAATCTCGATGCGGCATTGCGGACCCGTACCCGCATCGAACTTGCCCAACTGCACCAGCGCCTGCAATCGACGATGATCTTCGTCACCCACGACCAGGTTGAGGCGATGACGCTCGCCGACCGCATTGTCGTCATGAATAATCGCAAGATCGAGCAGATCGGCTCTCCCATGGAGATCTACGACCGCCCCGCGACCAAATTCGTCGCAGGCTTCGTCGGCGCGCCGGCAATGAATTTTGTCGAGGCGACGCTCGACAGGTCGAGCCGGAATGCCACGGCCAGGTTTGCGGACGGCATATCGGTTCAGACCGAGATTGCTTCCGGCCAGACGATCGATGGCAAATACACTTTCGGCATCCGTTCGGAAGACGTGCGCATCGCTCCCGCCGGGCAGGGCAATGCCGATGGCGTGGTCGATGTGCTTGAGCGGCTCGGCGATCGCACCTTGGTCTACGCCCGGCTTGGCGACGGCCAGCAGATCGTCGGCTCGGATGCTGGCAACAGCCGCGTTGCGGTCGGCGACAAGGTCGGGCTCGCCTTCGACGGCCGGAAATCGCATCTGTTCGGCGAGACCGGTCGCGCCTGGCACGCGAGGGAGGTCTGACATGGACGACCGACGGGCGACGCCGCGCACCGCGCTTCCGGCCGCCGGCGACAGAGCTGCAAGCATCGATATCTACGCGCCGCAATGGCGAAACTTCATTTTCGTCGCGCCGTTCCTGTTCTTCTTCACGACGCTTCTGCTGGTCCCGCTGTTCTGGGGAATGTGGCTGAGCTTCCACAAGGCCGACACGTTCTCATCCGGAAACTTCGTCGGTTTCGGCAACTATATCAGGCTGTTTCACGACAAGGTGTTCCTGCAATCGGTCTGGAATACCTTCTACTTCGTGCTTCTGACGGTGCCGACCCTGGCACTGATCGGTCTTTTTCTCGCGCTTTGCCTCAACCGCCGCACGCGCACCGCCGCGGTGCTGCGGACCCTGTTCTTTTCTTCCTCCGTGCTGTCGGTCACGATCGTCACGCTGATCTGGCGCATCGTGTTCATTCCGAATGTCGGCCTTCTGTCGACGATCTACGGATGGTTCGGCGCAACCGCCCCGGCTTTCATTTCTGATCCCAGCCTGGCGATGATCGGCATCGCCATTGCCACCGTCTGGTGGTGCATCGGCCTGCCGATGATGCTCTTTCTCTCCGCCCTCCAGCAGATTCCGCAGGATATTTACGAAGCGGCAGCCCTGGACAATGCCAATCGCTGGCAGACGTTACGCTCGATTACGCTGCCGTCGATCAAACGCACCTTCGTCCTGGTGGTCATCGTCCAGATCGTGCTGCAGTTCCAGCTGTTCGGCCAGGCCTGGCTGATGACACGCGGCGGTCCGAACAACCTGACCAAGCCGATCGTGCTCTACATCTATGACACCGCGTTCCGCCGCTGGGATCTCGGCATGGGTGCCGCGGCTTCGGAGGTCCTGTTCATCCTCATCCTGATGGCGGCCATGGCCCAGTACCTGGTCACGCGCAACAAGGCAGGTCAGGCATGAGGGCTCCAGCCATCTCCATCAAGGGACGCGCATTCGGCGACCGCGTGTTGCTGGCTCTGGTCATCCTGCTTTCCCTGGTCATGGTCGCGCCGGTCCTGTGGGTTATCGGCCTGTCGCTCAAGGAAAATGCCGAGCTGATGGCAAATCCGAATTCGGTGTTTCAGGCGCCCTATACGCTCAAGAACTACATCAACACCATCGGCACCTCGTCGGTGTTCGTCTGGGTGCTCAACAGCATCATCGTCTCCGGAGGATTGACGCTCGGAACGCTGATCCTGTCATCGCTTGCCGGCTATGGCTTTGCACGGCTGAATTTCCCCGGCCGAAACGTCCTGTTCGTGGTCGTCCTCTTCGGCCTGGCGGTTCCGGAACAGGCCGTGCTTGTCGCCCGCCATCAGATCTTCAGCATGCTGAACTTCCACAACACCTATCACGGGCTCATTCTCCCGGGCCTGTCGGCTTCTTTCGGCGTCTTCCTGATGACCCAGTATTTCAAGGCCATCCCGAAGGAGCTGGACGAAGCCGCCATGCTGGACAATGCCAGCCGGTTCAGGACGTTCTGGAAGGTTCTTTTGCCGCTCACGGTGCCCGCCCAGGCAACCCTCGGCATCTTCACCTTCCTCGGCGCGTGGAACGATTACTTGTGGCCGCTGATCTCGGCAACCAAGAAGGATATGTACACGCTGACGGTCGGCATGGCCTCGACACAGACCAATTTCGCCCAGTCGGAAGGCATCGGCTTCTTGATGGCACAGGCGGTGTTTGCCGGCGCGCCGATCCTGATCGTCTACCTGTTTTTCCAGAAATACATCGTCACGGCCGTCTCGGGCGCCGCGGTGCGATGACGAGATTGCCTGACGGCGGCGTCGCAGCGATTGAAGCATGAAGCCAGTCCAGCGTGGAATGGCGCAGACTCAGGAGGAGGAACTGATATGAAAATGAAGAAAGTCCTGTTTGCAGCGGTCTCGGCGGGCGTGCTGATGCTCGCAAGCCCGAGCTTTGCAGCGACGGAATTGACGGTGCAGCGGTTTTTCGGTGCCTGCGATGCCGATTTCGGCACCAACACCGATGTCGCCAAGGCAGTAGGCGAATGCGGCATCATCACCTCGCTGATCAACAAGTTCAACGCCGACAACCCCGATGTCCACGTCAGTGTCAGCACCGTGGAATGGCCGGGCTATGACCAGCTGACCGCGCAGTTCGCTTCGGGCGAGGCTCCCGACATCGTCACGATCCATGAATCCGCGCTTTCGGATTACCAGTCCAAGGGGCTGTTGATGCCGCTTGACGATCTGTTGAAGTCCGTCGGCGTCACACCCGATTCCTTCACGGACGCGGCGCGCAACGGCGCCACCAAGGACGGCAAGATCTATGGCCTGCCGATCGACAGCTGGACGATGCTCTATCACATCAACATGGATCTCTTCAAACAGGCTGGCCTCGTCAATGCCGACGGCACGCCGATCCTTCCGACGTCGCCCGAGGAGCTGCTCGCCCAGGCCGAACAGTTCAAGCAGAAGACCGGCAAGCCCTACTTCGTTCAGAACCTGGCCAATGAGACCGCGCTCTACACGCGCAATCTCTACACCTATCTCTTCCAACAGAATTCCGATTTCTTCGCCGATCCAAAGCATGTGAAGCTGAACACGCCGGAAGCCAAGAAGGTCGTCGAGATGTACAAGGCGATCTTCGACAAGGACTACACCACCAAGGACCTCGACTATGGCGGCGCCATCAACGCCTTCCTTGCCGGTGGAGGTGGCGTGCAGCTCAACGGCACGTGGGTCGTCGGCGACAACAACGCCCAGTCCGAAACCAAGGGCACGGCCCTCAACAAGGGCGGCTATGCAGTCTACCCGTATCCGCAGCTATTTGCCGGCGCCCATGCGCAATATGCCGATGGCCACACCTGGGCAGTCTCGCAGAAGGACCGCACACCCGAACAGACCGCGGCTATCGGCAAGTTCCTGAAGTTCTTCGCCGACCATGACTTCGATTGGTCGCGCACCGGCCACCTGCCGGCCTACAAAGCCATCATCTCCTCGGACGCCTTCAAGGCGCTGCCGCATCGCAACACCATCGCCGCGGTCGCCGATCTCGGCCGGCCGCTGCCGTCCGCGGTACAGCGCCAGTTCGCGATCCAGGACATCGTGGGCGAAGAGATGAGCGCTGCAATCACCGGCCAGAAGGACGTCGATGCCGCACTTGCCGACATGGAAAGCCGCGTCAACGAATTGCTCGCCAACATTTGACCGCAGGTTTGTCGAAAACGCTTTCGATGCCCGCGGCTGGAGACCGTCGCGGGCATTCTTGGTCAATGAAGCAGCACCGCTTCTTCGGACCGTCCGCAAATTTCAGGCCACGTCCCGCCGAATTGGCTTGCGATCGTCAGCCGCGAACACCGCGCTCGCCTCGCTGACGATAGAGACATGGTCCCTGGCGGCCTTGCCCGCAGCCACGCTGTCTCCGCGCATGATTGCGGTGACGATCAGGTCGTGTTCCTGCCAGGATTTGGCCAGCCGTCCGGGCAGCATGAACTGGGCGCGGCGGAAGGGTGCCAACCGGCTGCGGGTCATCACGGTGAGTTCGTGGATATGCGCATTGTGGGCGCCACGATAAAGCCGGCTATGGAATTCGGTGTTGAAATACTCATAGTCCTCCTCGGCGCCCAGCTGCACCATCCGCGCCGAAGCCTGGTGCTCGATCTCGAGCCCGCGACGCTCGCTGCTGGTCATGCGCTCGGCCGAGAAGCGCGCGCAGATCGCTTCCAGTTCGGCCATGCTCTCGAACATCGAGGCGAGATGCTCCTGCGTCACGACGGCGACGATAGCGCCCCTGTTGGGCCGCCTCTCGACCAGGCCCATGGCGCTGAGCTGGCCGAGCGCCTCCCTGACAGGGGTGCGTGATACGTCGAAGCGAGCGGCGAGCGCGGTCTCGTCCAGCTTTTCGCCCGGGCGCAGGTAGCCGGTGACGATCCGGTCGCCGATCGCCCGAACCATCTGATCCACGGTCGTGCCCGCCCTGATCAAGCTGCGTTTCCCCGACAATTTTCCTCCGTCGCGTCTTCTCGTGGAATCGGCCGACTCGTTGGCCTTTCGACTCAGGCATGCTCTCTATGCCTCTATTTTAATCTGTCTGTCAAATTGACTACTTTCAAGGCAAAAAGTGCATGCAATTGCCTCCGGCATAGGCATAAGCCTTCGATCTGGTAACTGATTTTATTGGATAAATTCCAAGACATAAACTGGCACGGCGGTTGCATGCACTTTCTTGGACGGCATGTTAACCGACCCGGAAAAGGGTCCCAAAGGGGAGCATTCACCATGACCGACAGATTCATGCTTAATCGCCGCCAACTGCTCAAGACCTCCGCTGCGGGAGCCGCGCTCGGCCTCGCCTCGGCATCCTTTCCGATCAGCCGTGCCTTCGCCGCCGCCGCCACTGTCGGCTTCATCTATGTCGGCCCGAAGGACGACTATGGCTACAACCAGGCGCATGCCGAAGGCGCGGCCGCGCTGAAGGGCATCGAAGGCATCTCCGTCGTCGAGGAGGAAAACGTTCCCGAGACGGTCGACGTCCAGAAGACGATGGAATCGATGATCAACCTCGACGGCGCTTCGCTGATCTTCCCAACCTCCTTCGGCTATTTCGATCCGCACATGCTGGCCATGTGCACGAAATTCCCCGACGTGCAGTTTCGCCATTGCGGCGGCATGTGGGACAAGGCCAAGCACCCGATGAATGCCGGCTCCTATTTCGGCTATATCGGCATGGGCCAGTACCTGAACGGCGTCGTCGCCGGCCACACATCGAAGTCGAAGAAGCTAGGATTCGTCGCCGCCAAGCCCATTCCGCAGGTGCTGCTCAACATCAACTCCTTCCTGCTCGGCGCGCGCTCGGTCGATCCGGCGATCACCTGCCAGGTCATCTTCACCGGCGAATGGTCGCTGGCGGTGAAGGAAGCGGAAGCCACCAACGCGCTGGTCGACCAGGGCGCCGACGTCATCACCTGCCACGTCGACAGCCCGAAAGTGGTGGTCGAGACGGCCGCGGGCCGCGGCGCCTTCGTCTGTGGCTACCACGCCAACCAGAGCCCGCTGGCGCCGGAAAAATACCTCACCGGGGCCGAGTGGAACTGGGCCAAGGTCTACAAGATGTTCGTCGACGATCTCATCGCCGGCACCCCCCTGCCCAATTTCACCCGCGGCGGACTGGCCGACGGCTTCGTCAAGATGAGCCCGCTCGGTCCCGCCGTCGGCGAGCCGGCCCGCAAGCAATTCGACTCCACCCTGGCCGAAATGATGAAGGGCGGCTTCTCCGTCATCAAGGGCCCGCTGAAGAGCAACAAGGGCGCCGTCGTGGCGACGGAGGGCCAGGCCTTCGTCGAGACCGCCATCGAGCTCGAAAGCATGGACTATCTCGTCGAGGGCGTCGTCGGCTCGACCGCCTGAAGCCGAGCGGAGACGGGGACCATGACCGATACGGTCAGCAGTGCGGAGGCGCCGGCCCTGCTCGGCGCGAGGGGATATCCGGCGGCGCTGGAATGGATCGCGCGGCGGGCGGAGGCTTTCGTCATTCCGCTCGCGGCCCTTGTCGTCGGCATGGCGCTGTTCAGCCTGTTCATCGCCCTGGTCGGCAAGTCCCCGGTCCTGCTTTACGAGACCATGTGGCGGGGCGGCTTCGGCTCGTGGTTCTCCATTCAGAATTCGCTGTCGCGGGCCGCACCGCTGCTGCTGGCGGCGCTGTGCGTGGCACTGCCGGCGCGGCTCGGCCTCGTCGTCATCGGCGGCGAGGGCGCCATCGTGCTCGGTGGCGTCAGCGCAGCTGCCATAGGCGTGATGCTGAGCGGCGCGCCTTCCTTCATCGTCATTCTTGCCATGGGCGTGGCGGGCCTGGCCGCCGGCGGCATCTGGATCGGTGCCGTCGGCGCGCTCCGCCACTACCGGGCCGTCAACGAGACCATTTCCAGCCTGCTGATGGCCTACATCGCCATCGCCTTGATGAACCAGCTGGTGGAAGGGCCGCTGCGCGACCCGGCCTCGCTCAACAAGCCCTCGACCCAGCCGCTCGCCGACATCTACCGCGTCGGCAACATTCCGGGCATGGAGGTGCATTGGGGGCTTGCCGTCGGCGTCGTCGCCTGCGTGCTCTCCTGGGGGCTGATCGAAAAGACCCGCTGGGGCTTTGCCGCCCGCATTGCCGGCGGCAATGTCAGGGCAGCGCAGGTGCAGGGGCTGGCCGTCGGACCGCTCATCGTCGGCTTTACCGCGCTTGCGGGCGGCTTTGCCGGTCTTGCCGGCATGCTGGAAGTCGCAGCCGTGCAAGGCAGCGCCAACGGTTCGCTCGCCGCCGGCTATGGCTACACCGGCATCCTTGTCGCCTTCCTCGCCCGCCATAACCCGCTGGCCATCATCCCGGTTGCCATCCTGCTCGGCGGCATCGACGCGTCCGGCGGGCTGATCCAGCGCCGCATGGACCTGCCCGACGCCACTGTCCTGGTGCTGCAAGGCATGCTGTTCATCGTCATCCTGCTCAGCGAAACCTTGTACGGCCGTTTCAAGGCCTTCAACCCCGATTTGTGGCGGAGGGCCTCGTGATGGATGCGGCCGGGATCGGCCTCTGGGGCGTGCCGCTCGCCATCCTCGGCGGCGCGATCCGCGTGTCGACGCCCTTTATCTTCGTTTCGCTGGGCGAGGCCATCACCGAGCGCTCCGGCCGCATCAATCTGGGGCTGGAAGGCACGCTCGTCTTCGGCGCCATGACCGCATATGCGGTCGCGGTCATGACCAGCTCGCCATGGCTCGGCCTGCTTGCCGCCGCGGCCGCCGGCCTTTGCTTCGGCCTGTTCCATGGCTGGATCTGCAAATTCCCGAAAGTCAACGACATCGCCATCGGCATCGCGCTGATGCTGTTCGGCTCGGGACTCGCCTTCTTCTTCGGCAAGCCGTTCATCAAGCCGAAAGCACCCAATCTTCCGGCCATTCCCTTCGGCGCCTGGTCCGACATTCCGCAGGTGCAGGCGGCACTCGACGTTAACGTCCTGTTCCTGATCGGTGCGGTGCTTTCGCTGGTCCTGTGGTGGGCCTTCCGCAATACCCGCGCTGGCCTCATCGTGCGCGTCGTCGGCGACAGTTCCGATGCCGCGCGCGCCATGGGCCTCAACCCGAACACAGTGCGCCTCATCGCCACCGGCGTCGGCGGCGCTTTGGCCGGCATCGGCGGCGCCTATCTATCGCTCTACTATCCCGGCAGCTGGACCGAGCGCATCTCGTCCGGTCAGGGGCTGATGGCGGTGGCGCTGGTCATCTTCGCGCGCTGGAATCCGCTCGGCTGCTTTGCCGCCGCGCTTCTGTTCGGCGGCGCTGGAGCGCTCGGACCGGCGCTGCAGTCGGTCGGCGTCACGCAAGGCTACTATTTGTTCTACGCCGCCCCCTACATCCTCACCCTCATCATCATGATCGCCACCTCGTCGCCGACACGCTCGCTGGCGGGCGCGCCGGGCGAATTGTCGATCACCAGATAGCTGGAGTTTTTGCCATGAACGCCAGAGCCGAAATCACCCAGCGCTATATCGACGCCGACCCGTATCCGTGGCCCTACAATGGCGAGCTTCGCCCCGACAACACGGCGTTGATCGTCATCGACATGCAGACCGATTTCTGCGGGCCGGGCGGCTATGTCGATCATATGGGATACGACCTGTCGCTGGTGCGCGCACCGATCGAGCCGATCAAGTCGGTGCTGTCGGCCATGCGCGCGAAAGGCTACACCATCATCCACACCCGCGAGGGCCACCGCCCCGACCTCGCCGACCTGCCCGCCAACAAGCGTTGGCGCTCGCGCCGCATCAATGCCGGCATCGGCGACCCCGGCCCCTGCGGGCGCATCCTGGTGCGCGGCGAGCCGGGCTGGGACATTATCCCCGACCTCTACCCGGCCGAGGGCGAGCCGATCATCGACAAGCCCGGCAAGGGCTCGTTCTGCGCCACCGACCTGGAGCTGATCCTCAACCAGCGCGGCATCGAAAACATCGTGCTCACAGGCATCACCACCGATGTCTGCGTGCACACCACCATGCGCGAGGCCAACGACCGCGGCTTCGAATGCGTGATGCTGGAGGACTGCTGCGGCGCGACCGACTACGGCAATCATCTTGCCGCGATCAAGATGATCAAGATGCAGGGCGGCGTCTTCGGCGCGGTGTCGAGCTCGGCGTCCTTCGTCGCCCAGCTGCCGTAAGGAAACCAGGATGAGCGCGATCACCGGCAACAAGGCCGTCGGCGTCGAGACCATCGGCATGACGATGCGTTTCGGCGCCTTCACGGCGTTGGGCGACGTCTCGATCAAGGTGCCGGCCGGATCATTCCACGCGCTGCTTGGCGAAAACGGCGCCGGCAAGTCGACGCTGGTCAAATGCATGATGGGTTTCTATCACCCGACCGCCGGCGACATCCTCATCGACGGCCGCGAGGTGGCGATCGCCAGCCCCAGGGACGCCTCGGCGCTCGGCCTCGGCATGGTCTACCAGCATTTCACGCTTGTCCCCTCGCTCACCGGTGCCGAGAATCTGGTCATTTCGCGTGAGACGGTTCCCGGCGTGATCGACTGGCGCAAGGAGCGCGGCGAGCTTGCAATGTTCATGGATCGAATGCCGTTCAAGCTGCCGCTCGACGTCAAGGTGGCCGAGCTCGCTGCCGGCGAGAAGCAGAAGCTGGAGATCATCAAGCAGCTTTATCTCGGCCGCTCCTTCCTGGTGCTGGACGAGCCGACCTCCGTGCTCACCCCCGGCGAGGCGCAGGAAGTGCTTGGCCTGGTGCGCGCCATGACCAGGGCTGGCGATCTGACCGTGCTGATGATCTCGCACAAATTCCACGAGGTGACGGCATTCGCCGACGACGTCAGCGTGCTGCGCAAGGGCAGGCTGACCGGCACTGGCCGCGTCGTCGACCTCGACCGCAAAGCCATGGCGGCGATGATGATCGGCGACCAGCCGATCGCGGTCCTCGACAGCCGCGCCGAGCCTAGGCGGGACGCCGAGATCGTGCTCAAGGTCAAGGCGCTGAAGGCGCCGGACCGCACCGGGCTGAAGTCGATCCGGATCGAGGATCTCGGCGTGCGCGCCGGCGAGATTGTCGGCATCGCCGGCATTTCCGGCAACGGCCAGAAGGAATTGCTCGAAGTGCTGGCCGGGCAGCGCCCCCGCGATGCCGGCGAGGTCATGGTGCGCGGCACCGCCTATGCGGCAACGCGGGCCGAGGCGCGCGCTCTCAATGTGCGGCTCATTCCCGAGGAGCCGCTGAAGAATGCCTGCGCGCCGAAAATGACGGTGGCCGAAAACATTTCTTTCCGCACCTTCGACATCGACGCCGACGGCAAACCGGTGAGCTGGATCAGTGCCGGCGCCATCAGGGCATTCAGCGCCAGGCTGGTCGAGCAGTTCAAGGTCAAGACCGCATCGCTTGCCTCGCCGATCGCCTCGCTGTCGGGCGGCAATGTGCAGCGCGCCGTGCTTGCCCGCGAGCTCACCGGCAAGGTCGACCTTCTGATCGTCTCCAACCCTTGCTTCGGCCTCGACTTCTCGGCCGTGGCCGAAATCCGCGCCCGCATCATGAAGGCGCGCAATGCCGGTGCCGCCGTGCTTCTGATGTCGGAGGATCTCGACGAACTGCTCGAGCTCTCGGACCGCATCTTCGTCATGTCGGACGGCGCGCTGGTCTACGAGACGCCGATCGCGCAGGCCAGTGTCCAGACTATCGGCGAGCACATGGCGGGACATCACTGATGGCGGAAATCGCAGCGCAGCCATTTCCGTTCGCCTTCAAGCCGCGGACCATGGTGCTGGTCGTCATCGACATGCAACGCGACTTCGCCGAGCCCGGCGGCTTCGGCGCCAGCCTCGGCAACGACGTCAGCCGGGTGACCGCGATCGTGCCGACGGTGAAGCGGTTGATCGACGGCTTTCGCGCCGCAGGCCTTCCGGTGATCCACACGATGGAGTGCCACCGGCCCGACCTTTCCGACCTGCCCCCGGCCAAGCGCAACCGCGGCAATCCGTCGGTTCGTATCGGCGATGCCGGGCCGATGGGCCGTGTGCTGATCGCCGGCGAGCCGGGCACCGCGATCCTCGACGAGCTTGCGCCGCTGCCCGGCGAGATCGTCATCGAGAAGCCGGGCAAGGGCGCCTTCTATGCGACCTCCTTCGGCGATGACCTGAAAAGGCTCGGCGCCGAGCAGCTCGTCTTTGCCGGCGTCACCACCGAAGTCTGCGTGCAGACGACGATGCGCGAGGCCAACGATCGCGGCTATGAGTGCCTGCTCGCCGAGGACGCCACGGAAAGTTATTTTCCCGAGTTCAAGGCGGCGGCGATCGCCATGATCAGGGCACAGGGCGCCATTGTCGGCTGGACGGCGACGACCGACCAGGTGCTCGAGGGAATTGCCAATGCCTAATCTTGCCTTTGCCGGCCTGCTCGACGGCGGCTGGCGCGATCTGGCGTTCGAGTCTTTCCGCGACGGCATCGGCGTGCACTGGCTGCTGCAGGGCGGGCCGGTCGAGCCGTCCGTCGCGATCCTGAAATACCGGCCTGGCGCCGGCGTGCCGCGCCACCGCCATGCCGGCCTGGAGACCATCGTCGTGCTGGAAGGCACCCAGAGCGACGAGAACGGCGACTATCCTGCCGGCAGCGTGATCCTCAATCCGGTCGGAACCGAGCATTCGGTGTGGACGAAGGACGGCTGTGTCGTGCTGATCCAATGGGACCTGCCGGTGATCATTCTGGGGGAGACGAAATGAGTGATGTCCACTTCGACATAGCGAGCCTGCGCGCCGCCTATCGTGGAGGTGTCGGCGTTGGCGATGTGATCGCGGCGATTTATGCCCGCATCGAGACTGCCGACGATCCGGGCATCTTCATCCATCTCGCCGCCAGGGTGGATCTGCTTGCCGCGGCCGAAGCGCTCGGCCCGTTCGACCCGGTGGCAAAACCGCTGTGGGGCATTCCCTTCGCCGTCAAGGACAACATCGACGTCGCCGGCATGCCGACGACGGCGGCCTGCGCGCAATACACCTACTGGCCCGACAAGGACGCCACCGTGGTGGCGCGGCTCAAGGCCGCCGGCGCGCTGGTCGTGGGCAAGACCAATCTCGACCAGTTCGCCACCGGCCTCGTTGGTGTGCGCACGCCCTGGCCGATCCCGCGCAACGCCATCGACGCGGAGCTGGTGCCGGGCGGCTCCTCCTCCGGGTCGGCGGTGGCGACGGCGCGCGGCATCGTCTCCTTCGCGCTTGGCACCGACACCGCCGGCTCCGGCCGCATCCCGGCCGGCCTCAACAACATCGTCGGGCTGAAGCCGACCGTCGGCGCGTTGTCGACGGGCGGCGTCGTTCCGGCCTGCCGCACGCTCGACTGCGTGTCGGTGTTCGCGCTGACCGTCGACGACGCCTATGCAGTGTTCTGCGTCGCGGCAGCGCGCGATGCGGCCGATCCCTATTCGCGCGACATCGCCGTCCGGCCGCTCGCCGCTCGCCCGCCTGTGCCGAGCGTCGGCATCCCGGCAAGAGCCGACCGGAAATTCTTCGGCGATGCGGCGATGCAGGCCGGCTTCGAGACCTCGCTCGCCATGCTGTCGCGGCTCGGCTGCCGGCTGGTCGAAATCCCGTTCGGCGACTTCTACGCCACCGCCAACCTTCTCTATGAGGGTGCCTGGGTGGCCGAACGCTATGCTGCGATCCGCGATTTCATGGAAGCCAACGAAGCTGCCATGCATCCGGTGACGAGCAAGATCATCGGCGGCGCCAGGAAGCTGTCGGCGGCGGACGCTTTCCGCGGCCTCTATGCCTTGCAGGCCTACCGGGCCAAGCTCGCCCCGCTCATCGCCTCGGTCGACCTGTTCTGCGTGCCGACCGCGCCGACGCACTACACCACCGCCGCCGTGCTCGCCGATCCGGTCGAGACCAACAGCCGGCTCGGCACCTACACCAATTTTGTCAACCTGCTCGACATGTGCGGCATCGCCGTGCCGACCGGCACGCGCGATGACGGCCTGCCGATGAGCGTGACACTGCTTGCGGCCGCCGGACTGGACGGCCTTGTGGCGTCCGTCGCGCGCGATCTCCATGCCGCGAGCGGTCTCACCCTCGGCGCGACCGGTTGGTGGCAGCCGAGCGTGCAGCCTGTCGGCGCATTGGCCGAAGACGGCACGATCGAATTGGTGGTGGTCGGCGCTCACCTCTCGGGAATGCCGCTCAATGGCCAGCTCAAGCAGGCCGGCGCCCGATTCTGCCGGGCGATGAGGACGGCCTCTTCATACAAGCTTTACCAGCTCGCCGGCCAGGCCACGCCCAAGCCCGGACTGGTCCGTGTGGAGAGCGGCGGCACTGCGATCGATGTCGAAGTCTGGCGGCTGCCTGCCGAGGCCTTCGGCCGCTTCGTGGCCGCCATCCCGCCGCCGCTGGGCATTGGCAACATAGAGCTTGACGACGGCAGCAGCGCCAAAGGCTTCCTGGTGGAATCCGTGGGCTTGCTGGGCGCTTCCGACATCTCGTCATTCGGCGGCTGGCGCCGCTTTCTGTCTGATCGCGTTCCCCTTTGAATGTGTCGTCAACGGGTTCCGCGAACTGCTTTGCATGGAATCAGTGCCGGGCACGTCGTCCGAACGATGACGAAGAGGGTGTCATCGTCGCCTTTCGGCGGAACACTCTGCTGCCGCTCAATGATTGCTGTTATGCGCTGCTGCCGACAGTCCCGAACCTGACGCGTGCTGATGCCAGACGTCGAGCACCGCGGCAACGATTGCTTCGGGCGCGTCTTCCTGGACAAGGTGCTTGGCGTTGGCGATAACCGTGAATGACGCGTTTGGAATACGCCTCGCGAATTCCTCCCCATCCTTTAGCGGGATGAACTCGTCTTCAGCACCCCACAGTATCGTCACTGGGCAGCGAATCTCGCCATAGCGCCATTCGACCTCCTCGCTGTATTTGTCGTCCATTTGAGCGATCTGGCGCCAGAACGCCTTCTGCCCCTCTTCCTCAAGCCAGGGATCGAGATAGAGCCGCATCTCCTCCTCAGCCAAAGTGCGCTTGACCGCCGCGCTGATGTACGCGCGCAGCATGGCCTCATGGACATAGGCGGGCAGTCTCGCGAACACCTCTCCATGCGCTTTCGCCGCCTGCACCAGCGCTGAACCCTGCGGGCTGATCGCGACCGGGTCGATCAATACGAGGCTGCGGTAGTCGACACCGTCAAGCAAATGCGCACGCAGCGCCACCGAGCCACCGAAGTCATGCGCCACGATATCGGGCTGCTCGGCGCCCCAATGGTTTACGAGTGCCGCGAACAGGTTGTTCTGAGCGCCGTGCAGGACGTCGCCCTCGGGCTTGGTCGAGCGCCCATAGCCGAGCATGTCGTAGTAGAAGACCCGTCTGTGCCGCGCGAACCATGGCACGATCCGCCGCCATTCGAGCGAAGAGAATGGCGAGCCATGCATGACCGCGGGCGGCCCTTCGCCAATGACGCCCCAGGCGATCTCATCACCGTTGAAGTCGAACCGCTCGGGCAACTGCCAATCCATGGCTTTTCTCCTGATCAGATTTCCACTGGGATCGAAATCACTCGTGCTATCGAGGTAGAATCCAAATTGCGGTCGTGAACAACGAATGCACGCAGCGCATTCCCCAGCCCGTGCCCGACTGGCACCTTAAGACAGCATCTGCAGACATCCGGCGGCCATGCATGGGAAATGACCGATGCCATTCACGGGCCGGTGCAAATGATCCCGGGACCGGTGATCCAAGCCCCGACTGTCAGAACCTCGACGCCGATCTGTCCGAAATCAGATGGCGCAAGAACCATTGAGCCGCGAGATCCGCGACTTCGTCCAGGGCGCCGGGAGGCAGCGCCAATACGATGACGTCGTCGCGCCCGGCAAAGCGAACGAGTTCCCCGGCCAGTCGCCGTCCGGCCGATCTGTAAAGATGGCAGCCATGACCTTCGATCCGCGTGCATCTGTTTTCCCGATATTCTTTCAATCTGCGGCCACTCTCGTGGGATGACCGCGGCACCGGTATCATTTTGGAACTCGCTCGCTGTCTCGACGTTCCAGGAATAGTTTCGATCGCGAGGGAGGCGCGTTGGCGCGCGGATCGAGCAGACCGCGATCCGTGCTCCGGACGCTTGGCGATCTCCGATGCGCAGCAGGAGGCGGTTTGGAGCCTCAGCAATCAGAGAGAGGAACATCCCATGCAAGTTCAGGAGATCATGTGCCGTCGGACCGAACTGGTCGGCCCGAACACGACGATCAGGGATGCCGCCCGGAAAATGCGGGCCGACAATCTCGGCGCCCTTCCGGTCGGCGAGAATGACAGGTTGGTCGGCATGGTGACAGACCGCGACATTGTGATGCGCGGCGTCGCCGAAGAGCGCTCAGCCGGCAACACGACCGTTCGCGAGGTCATGTCTGAGCATGTCCATTGGTGCTTCGATGACGCCGACATCACCGATGCGGCGAAGATCATGGCCAAGCATCAGGTGCGTCGTCTTCCGGTGATCAACCGCGACAAGCGTCTCGTCGGCGTCATTGCTCTGGCTGACCTCGGGCGGACCGATGAGGAAGCCGCCAAGATCGCCCTCGAAGGCATTTCCGAGGCGACGGACGATCCTCGTCGCTAGAGCAATTCCAGGAAAAGTGCGTAGCGGTTTTCGCTCCGGAATTGCTTAAAACCAAAACTTGGAGCGGTTTGGGGATTCCGTGAACACTGAACCGCTCTAGACGCTCGCCTGAGCGGTTGCGGTCATGCGTTCTCCTCCGTCGGGGCTGAACGCCCCCTGCTCAGGCAGCCTTTAGTTTGGCCACTATCGCGCTTATGCGGCGTGTCTTGTCCTTTGCAGCGGGGTTCTTCGGAAGCTCGACAGCCGACAAGAATGCGCATCGGGATATGCCATCGCGGAACAACGGGCCGGTACGCCTGTTTGGTCAATCCACCTAGTCGGATTTCAACGAAAGGAGATTTCGATGAACGCCACCGGACTCGACGTATTCGACAAGACACTGCAGACCACAAACATCTGGCTCGACGAGATCATGGACGAGATTGGACCGGATCGGCAGGTCGCCTGGCACGTTCTCGGAGCGGTGCTGCACGCCCTGCGCGACCGTATCCAGCCGGATCTTGCAGCCCACCTCGGCTCGCAATTGCCGATTCTGGTTCGTGGTGCCTTCTATGACCGATATCAGCCCTCCAAAGCTCCCGAGGAGGCGCGGTCGCTCGACGAGTTTCTAGCCAAGATCAAGGCGGAGCTTGAACTCATCCGTCCGCTCGATTCCGAGGATGCATTCAGGGCCGTGGCCAAGGTGCTTGCCCATCATGTCGAAGAAGGACAGATGCACAAGGTCTGGGACGCCCTGCCAGGAGAGATCAGACGGGTCGCCGAAGCTCAGCAAGCGGCGTGAACGGCGCCGGCGCGGGTTTCTCGGTCGCAATCTCCTGGGGAAATAGCAATGCCACTCACCCTTATCAGCCCGGCGTTCCCGGCAGGCGGAAAAATTCCCGAAAGGTATGCGCGCGACGGCCAGAACGTCTCGCCGCCGCTGAAGTGGTCCGGTGTTCCTGCCGGGACCAAGAGCCTTGTTCTAGTCGTGCAGGATTCCGATGCTCCAAGTGGGACGTTCGGGCACTGGGCGGTCTTCAATATCCCGCCGGATGCCGGCGGACTTGCCGAAGCCGAAGATGGCAAGCCCGGTCCGTCGGCACTCAGGCAAAGCACCAACGATTTCGGCAATGCCAATTACGATGGACCGCAGCCGCCTGCGGGGCATGGCGTCCACCATTGCCACTTTCGGCTGGCCGCGCTCGATGTACCGAGCCTCGGCGTACCGGGACAGGCGGGCGTGCATCAAGTCTGGAAGCAAGCCCAGAAACACGCATTGCAGGAGACGGAGTTGGTCGGAACCTACGAACGGCCAGCATGAGGTCGGCGGCATTGGTCGCCGCCTTCACAGCTGCCGCTTTCACAATGCAATCTGGGCAAGCGGTTTTCGGGCGGGGCCGTGGATGACCGAGCCGTCGGCGGCAAAGATCGAGCCGTGGCAGGGACAATCCCAGGTGCGGTCGGCATTATTCCAGGATACGGTGCAGCCTTTGTGGGTGCAGGTCGCCGAAACCGCCCGGAGTGCTCCTTCGGTGTCTCTCCACGCCGCAATCTTTTCGTCTCCCCTGACGATCACGCCACCCATGCCGGGCGCGATATCGTGCGTGCTCGAGACGATCGATTGACTGCGGCCATTCTTGTGGAAGTCCTCGGGATAGGGCCGCGCCGGATCGTAGAGGTTTTGCCATCGGCTTGGGCGGCCGCAGATCAGGTCGGCGATCATCGTGCCCGCGACCGTTCCGTTGGTGATGCCCCAGGCGTTGAAACCCGTGGCAATGTGGAAGCCGGCCGCCTTGGTGGGATCGGGTTCGCCAGCGTATGGGACCCTGTCGGCCGTGTCATAGTCCTCATTGCACCAGCGCCACGCAACGTCACCGACGGGAAGGTTCTTTCTCGCCCATTTTTCCAGTTCGATGAACCGCCTCGCCACGTCGCCATCCCAGCCGGTGTTGAATTTGGGGCCGAGCGCGACCAGCAGTGGACCTTCGGCGTCACGGCCAGTGCGAATGGAATGCGTCGGATCGTCGATGCCGATAAACATGCCGTCGACAGGGCGGGGATCATCGATCCGAAAGGCCATGGCGGTGTGGCAGCGCGGTTGCGTCCGGTTCGCCATGCCGACGGGACTCTTCACCGTCATGTTGGTGGCCACGATGACGTCCCCGGCATCAACGGCGCCGCCATCGGCGACGACGCGCCAGCGGCTTGCCTCGTCGATCGAGGTGGCGCGGCTGTTTTCGAAGATACGACCACCATGGGCTGTCACCGCTGCCGCCAAGCCAATCAGATACATCGTTGGATTGAACTGCGCCTGGTCGGGAAACCGTAATGCTGCGGTCGTTTCGAAAGGCAGCGGCGCGCGATCGAGGAGATCGGCCTCCAGTCCGACCTGGCGCGCGGCCTCCGCCTCGGCCACGACCTCCGCGCGCCGGCTTTCACTGCACGTGTAGGTATAGGCGTCCTTGCTCTCGAGATCGCAGGCGATCGCGTAGTTGTTGATCCAATCGCGGATTTGTTGCGCGCCAGCGGAATTCGCGTCGGCGTAGTCCTGGGCCAACTCCAGGCCGATAGTGTCGATGAGATGACGATAGATCAGGGCATGCTGCGTGGTGATCTTGGCCGTCGAGCGGCCGGTGACCTGGCCGCCTGTCCGCAGGCCTTCGACAACGACCACCGATCGGCCCGCCTCGCAAAGGCGAAGCGCCGTCGTCAGGCCGACAATTCCAGCCCCCACGACAACGGCGTCCGCACGGAGCGAACCTTCGAGCCGGGGAAAGTCGGTGGCGGTGGCTGCCGCAACCCAACAGCTTCCCGGTTTTCCCAAGAGAATGGCCATTTCAACCGTGTCCCTTGCGTCTCGATGCGCTTCCATCGACAACCGGGCCGGCGGAGGAACGTTCCCGGGGTTCGTCGCTTTCAGTCGATCCCTCGCCACCCCGGGTCAGAAAAGCGCCGGGAAGATGCGAGGTGCAGGCCATCACCCAAGTGATCGCCTCGCGGTCGTATTCGTCGCCCGAGCGCCAGTCCTCGAAGAAGGCGTTCAGCCTGTCGATACGCCCCGGCCAGATACCGGCGGCCTGCAGGCCGAGTGAAACGCCGTAATTGGTGAAGGCGAACTTGGTATCGCCCAGCCATGGGGCGCGGCTGAAATAGCCGGGCGGGTCGACCCACATCGTTTCCAGGGTTCGCAGCGAACGCCTCGTCTGCGCCTCTGCCCGCGGCTCGTCGGGAAAGAAATGGGCGAGCCACAGCATCATGCCCAGGCCGAGGTCCTGCTCGATGTCGAGGGTGCGCCAATCCCGCTCCATCAGGTCGCGCATTTGCGCGATCTCGACCGCCAGCGCGTCCTCACCGAGCATCCGGTAAGAGACGTAGCCGTCATAGGCATCCATGCTGCCGAGACCGTAGCCAGGATATGGGCTGCTCAGATCCTCCTGCATCTTCCAGATCACGCCGCGGCCGGGGATCACAAAGGCTGGGTGAATGTCACGCGCCAGCGCAATGCCCCGCTTGCGGTATTCCGGCTTCAGATCGCCCAGACGCGCCAAGGCGAACAGCCACATCGCCAGATAATGGAAATACTGGCCATCGCGATCCGCCGCCTCGCCAATCCTCAATCCGCGCCGGCGGCCGAGCACACGCTCGACATCGGCCACCAGCCGGTCGGCCGCGCCCAGCCAGCGCTCTTCGCCAGTTTCTGTGTAGAGCGAGACATAGAGCACGACGCCGAATGCATCGGTCCAAAGATACCGCAAGCCGTTGGGCCAGATGCCTTCGGCGCGCAGCCAATCGAGTTTTCGCAGGACATAGTCGACGTTATGCAACATTGGGCCAAAGTCCTAAAACTGGCGGAACTGGCCGGTATTCGGCACCGCGCGACTGCGAGCATGCCGAATTCGAGTTCTCCTCGGTCCGTTGATCTGGCCAGATATCGCGAAACGATCTGATCGGCGGCGGGTTCCTTGGCCGCTTTGCCCGGCGCGACCGGATATCCTCGTCCTGATCACGAGTTTCGGGTCCAGGCACTCATAGCGGGATGTGCGAGGTTGCCAGGCGTTTCGGGCGTTTCGATCGGGGAGGCAAAGTTGCGACGCCGCCAAATCCGAATTGAGGCTGGCGAGGCCGCAGCCGAGCGCGGTTCTCAGCGCTTACGCCGCTCAACCCCGAACGACTTCAGCTAAGCAAAGCCTAGTGCTAACTACCTGTTATACAGTGAGAAATTGGCGCACCCGACAAGATTCGAACTTGTGACCTCTGCCTTCGGAGGCCGATTTAGCCAGTCTTTCAATAGCTTCTGTTTCTACGATATCGTTCGCTAAGCTACTA
>NZ_JAIUHT010000015.1:0-138352 GCF_020165255.1 Mesorhizobium sp. CA12 | reverse complement strand
CGCTGGCGATGAGCTGAAGGCTCCTGAACCTCGTCATTCTAGGGCGGAGCAAGGAGCGTAGCGACGCGCGCAGACCCTAGAATCCATTCCGTTACCTAGACCGAAGTGTGCAACGGTGCAGAATTTCTGGGCCGCCGCAGCGTCCATGTCACGGCATGGATCCTCGGGTCTGCGCGCGTCGCTACGCTCCTTGCTCCGCCCGTGGATGACGATTGCGATAGGCGTCTCGGCCAATCGCCAAGGCATGGGCTTTGCCAACGCACACATAACCAACCGGTCAAAACTTCTATGTTAAGAAACCGGGTCTAGTGCCGCCTTGTCGTGTCCTTCGGCCTTGAGACACCGGTTTCCGAATCCTCGTCGCGCACTTCGTGGCGACGGGCTTTGAGCGCCTCGTCGTTCTCCTCGACGCCCTTTCCGATCGCATCGGCCTCCGCGCTGGCGTTTTTGCCGTCGGGACGCTGCGGCGGCGAACCGGCAAAGCCTGGCCCCTCGCCGTGCGGCGCATCATCCGGCACGCCTTCACGCGCGGCATGTTCCTTGTCGAACTTGATGACCGGTTCCATCTTGGCCAGGACATCGTCCGAGAGCCAGCACAGGCTCATATGGCCGTTGCCGAGATTCTTCACCGGCGGCACCTTCGTCTCGCACAGATTGTCGGGCACCAGCCTCTTGTAGCCGCAGCGCGTCTGGAACGGGCAGCCGGTCGGCGGGTTCATCGCCGACGGGATGTCGCCTTCCAGCACGATGTGCTTCTTGACCACGCTGGTGTCGGCGATCGGGATAGCCGACAGCAGCGCCTCTGTATAGGGATGGTAAGGCGGCGAGAAGATCTGATCGGTCGTGCCTTGCTCGACGATGTAGCCGAGATACATGACGACGACGCGGTCGGCGATGTAGCGCACCACCGACAGATCGTGGCTGATGAACAGCATCGTCGTCTTGTTCTTGCGCTGGATGTCCATCAACAGCTCGGTCACCGCCGCCTGCACCGAGACGTCGAGCGCCGAGACCGGCTCGTCGGCCACCACCACCTTGGCGTCGCCGGCAAAGGCGCGCGCGACGCCGATACGCTGCTTCTGCCCGCCCGACAACTGGCGCGGCTTGCGCGTTTCGAAGGCGCGCGGCAGCTTCACCAGGTCGAGCAGTTCCAGCATCCGCTGGCGCCGCTCGGCGACTGTCCTGCCGACTTTGAACTTCTCCAGCGTGCGGATGATCTGCGAGCCGACCGTGTGGCTGGGGTTCAGCGTGTCGAACGGATTCTGGAACACCATCTGGATCGAAGACACCGTCTCGACATTGCGGCGCTCGATGCCGGTCGACTGGATCTCCTTGTTGCCCAGCGTCACGGTGCCGGAGCTTGCGGTCTCGAGGCCCAACAACACCTTGGCGAGCGTCGACTTGCCGCAGCCGGATTCGCCGACAATCGCGACCGTCTCGGATTCGCGCGCGGTGAACGAGATCGTCTCGTTGGCCTTGACGACGCGGCCTTCGCTGGAGCCGAACACCTCGCTGCCGCCGACCTTGTAGTATTTCTTGAGATCGTCGATCTTGAGCACCGGCGCGCCGGGCTCGACCTTTTCGTTGACCTTCTTGGCACCGGGCGGCAGCGCCTCCCAGTCGATCTCGTTGAACCGCACGCAGCGCGAGAAATGGCCCTCATGGCCCTCGACCGGGATCATCGGGATTTCCGCGGCGTTGCAGACGCCCTCGACGAAATGGTGGCAGCGCGGCCCGAAATTGCAGCCCTTCGGCCGCTCATGCGGCAGCGGCAACTGTCCAGGAATGGAGATCAGCGGCCGCGAGTTCTTGTCCGCGCCAGGCAGCGGGATCGAGCGGAACAGCCCTTGCGTGTAGGGATGGCGCATCCGGTCGAACACGTCCTCGATCTTGCCGGTCTCGACCGCTTCGCCGGAATACATCACCGTGATCTTGTCGCAGGTCTCGAGGATGAGGCCGAGATTGTGCGACACGAAGATCATCGAGGTGCCGAACTTCTCGCCCAGACCTTTGACCAGCTCGACGATGCCGGCCTCGACGGTGACGTCGAGCGCCGTCGTCGGCTCGTCGAGCAACAAGAGCGCCGGCTTGGAAAGCAGCGCCATGGCGATGACGATGCGCTGCTGTTGGCCGCCGGAAAGCTGGTGCGGATAGGAGCGCATCATGCGCTCCGGGTCGGGCAGCTTCACCGCCCGCACCATCTCCAGGGCGCGGTTGTAGGCCTCTTCCTTCGACACCTTGTCGTGGATCAGCGGCACTTCCATCAGCTGCTGGCCGATCTTCATCGCCGGATTGAGGCTCGCCATCGGCTCCTGGTAGATCATGGCTATCTTGTTGCCGCGGATCGAGCGCAGCTCATCTTCGGAGAGCTCGCCCATGTCCTTGCCCTGGAACTTGATCTTTCCGCCGACGATCTTCCCGATGTTGGAGAGGTCGCGCATTATCCCGAGCGACACGGTCGACTTGCCGCAGCCGGACTCGCCGACGATGCCCATCGCCTCGCCGGGCATGACCGTGCAGGAAAAATCCATCACGGCCGGGATCTCGCCCTTGCGGGTGAAGAAGGAGATCGAGAGGTTCTCGATCTCGATGATTGGCTGACTGGTCGCCTTGGCTGGATCTCGAACTGCCTCGTTCATGGGTCGCTCCAATCCTTGGTCCTTGGAAGAAGGGGCCGAAAACCCCGCCATCAATCTTTCATCGACTGTTCACGCAGCGAATCCGCCAACAGGTTCAGTCCCAGCACGAACGACATCAGCGCGATGGTCGGCGGCAGCGCCGGGTGGATGAAGGACCGCAAGAGGCGGCTGGCGTCCTTGATCGCGGTGCCCCAGTCGGGGCTTTCCGGCGCCAGGCCCAGGCCGAAATAGCCGAGCGTTCCGAGCAGGATCGTCGTGTAGCCTATGCGCAGGCAGGCATCGACGATCAGCGGACCGCGCGCATTGGGCAGGATCTCCCACAGCATGATGTACCAGGGCGATTCACCGCGCGTCTGCGCCGCCGCCACATAATCGCGCGTCTTGATGTCCATGGTCAGCCCGCGCACGATGCGGAACACGCCCGGGCTGGAGGCGAACACCACCGCCACGAAGATGTTGAGCTGGTTGGGATCGATATGGACGATGCGCAGCGGATCCTTGTCGAAGACGAGGCCCGTATAGATCCAGCCGCCTAGGACCAGCGTGATGCCGAGCAGGATATAGAGCCGGTCCGGTCGGTTCTTGTAGCGAGTCCAGAACAGCACGCAGAAGAAGATGATCGGGAACAGGAAGAACAGCCCCGCCATCCCATAGGGGATCGGCGTGTCCATGATGCCCGGCGTCACCAGCAGGTAAAACAAGAGGATGACCGGGAAGGCCAGCACCAGATTGGCAAGGAACGACAAGAGCGTGTCGATCTTGCCGCCATAATAACCAGCCGGCAGGCCGAGCGTGATGCCGACCATCAGCGCGAAGCCGGTGGCGGCCGGCGCGATGATCAGCACGATCTGGCTGCCATAGACCATCCGCGAGAACACGTCGCGGGCGAGCTTGTCGCCGCCGAAATAATAGACGAGCTTCGACGCCGGCTCGATCGCCCCGGGCAGCGTGTCCTTCATCACCGAGACCTGCGCCAGCGGATCGAAGGGCGAGATGGTGGAGGCGAAGATCGCCGTGAACAGCCAGAACAGGCAGATGAAGACGCCGGCAATGCCGACGCCGCTGTCGAAGAGCTGGCCGTAGAGCCCGAGCCGCTTCTTGTAGGTAAAGCTGGCGCCCATCACCAGGATGAGCCCGACCCACACCGGCCAGAACCGCCAGAGCACGCCGATAACCACGTTGAAGGCGCTGATATATTCGGTTTGCATCGGCCCCTGCCTCTACTGAACCCTGATACGCGGATTGAGAAACGCGTAGCCGACGTCGGAAATCAGCTGCGTGATCAGCACGATGAACACCGAGACCAGCGAGCAGCCGAGCAGCAGGTCGATGTCGTTGTTGCCGGCCGCCTCGACCAGCGTGTAGCCGAAACCCTGGTAGCGGAACATCACCTCGACGATGACGACGCCGGTGAGCAGCCACGGGAACTGCAGCATGATGACGGTGAAGGGCGCAATCAGCGCGTTGCGCAACGCATGCTTGATCACCACGCTGCTGAAGGACAGGCCCTTCAGCCGGGCGGTGCGGATATATTGCTGCGTCATCACCTCGACCATCGAGGCGCGTGTCATGCGCGCAATATAGCCGATGCCGTAGATCGCCAGCGTGATCACCGGCAGCGTGAAATTGTAGAAGGTGATGCCCTGGCTGGCGGACGCCGCCGAGCCGTTCAGCCAGCCGAGCCAGGATGCGAAGATGACGGTGAAGATGACGCCCGACACATATTCGGGCGTCGCCGTCGAGGCGATCGAGGTCACCGACAGCACGCGGTCGGTGCGCGAGCCCTCGCGCATGCCTGCGAGAATGCCGATCAGCAGCGAGATCGGCACCATCACCGCCAGCACCCAGAACATCAACAATCCGGTGGCGCCGAGGGCCGGGAACAGCTTGGCCGCGACCGTCGTCTTGAACTTGGTCGAGCAGCCGAAATCGCCTTGCAGGACGCCCGAGAATGTCGGCTCGGCCGGGTCGTTGCAGAAGGAGAAGCGCTGCGTCGTCTTTCCGGTCGCCGGATCGGTGATCGGATGCTTCGGCAGGACGCCCAGCCACTGGCCGTAGCGCACGAAGAAGTTCTGCCGGTAGCCATGATTGACCAGCCAGCTTTCGAGCTGGTCGGCTGGCGTGTGCATCTCGGTCTGGCTGATCGCCAGTTTCTTCAGATTGGGCTCGAGATTGACGAGAAAGAAGACGACCAGCGTCAGGCACAGCATCGTGAGCAGTATCGTGCCGATGCGTCTGGCGATGAATGAGAACATGTGCCCCCCTGCCGGCCGGGTTGGGGTCAGATACGTTCAACCCTGTTTCGAAAAGCGGATGACGCCCCGCCGCCGCTGCACGATATGCAACGGCGACGAAGCTGCAAATACGAGGGGCCGCGGCCCCCCGTATCCATCGCGCTATGGATCATGCCTGCTCGAGCCAGACCTTGCCGAAGTCGTGCTCGTAGGTGGGGTGCATCGAGTGGTTCTTCACCTCGGGCTTGATGTTGATGTAGAGCTTGCGCCAGTAAGGCTGGATGATGATGCCGGAATCTTGCAGGGTCTGCTCGATATCCTTCATCACAACCTTGCGCTTCTCCGCATCGGCAATGCCGAGCGCCTCGTTCACCTTCTTGTCGAAGTCCGGATTGGCGTAGGCCGTCTCGTTCCAAGCTTCACCGGTGCGGTAAGCGATGGCGATCACCTGGATGCCCAGCGGGCGCATGTTCCAGTTGGTTTCCGAGAACGGATACTTCGTCCAGTCGTTCCAGAAGGTCGAGCTCGGCAGCACGGTGCGCTTCACCTTGATGCCGGCTTCGCGCAGCTGGGCGGCGATCGCGTCCGTGGTGTTCTTGTGGTAGTCCTCGTCGTTGCTGATCAGTTCGTGCTCGAAATCGATCGCGCCGGCCTCCGTCAGCATCTGCTTGGCCTTGGCGATGTCGCGCTTGACCTCCGGCAGCTTGACGTATTCCGGATGGATCGGCGCGACGTGGTGGTTTTCGGCCGGCGTGCCGGCATTGCCGTAGCCGAGCTGCAGCACGGTGGCATTGTCGACGGCAAGCAACATCGCCTGACGAACCTTCTGGTCGTCATAGGGCTTGTGGGTGATGTTGAAGCGCGACACCACGGTGGCAGCCGTCACGACTTCCGAGACCGGAGCGCCGACGTCGGCGATGATCTTGATGTAGTCGGCGGTCGTTTCGTGGTTGGTCTGGACTTCGCCCGACTCGAAGGCAGAGACGGTCGCGGCCGGATCGGTGCCGTAATCGATGAACTCGACGCCGTCGAGGAAGGCCTCGCCCTGCCACCACTTGCCGGTCTCGCGGCGCTTGTAGACCACCTTCTGGCCGACGTCGTAGGAGACGAGCTCGAACGGACCGGTGCCGATCGGGCAGCTCTTGAAGTTGGCGCCCTTCTCGTCGAAGGTCTTGTGCACGACCAGCGCCGGATAGTCGCAAAGGTTCGGGATGATGGCGATGTCGGGCTTGGTCAGCTTGAGCTTGACGGTCATGTCGTCGACCTTGACGACGGAGCCTTCGCGCAGCTTCTTGGTCGTGTCGTCAACGAGGCTGCCGAGGCGGCCAGGCATGGAGTTGCCTTCCGCGCCCTTATCCGCCCAGCGCGTGAAATTGTAGATCACGTCGTCGGCGGTGAACTTGTCGCCGTTGTTCCATTCGACGCCCGGCCGCACATGCAGCGTATATTCGGTGGCATCGTCGTTGATGTCCCAGCTCGCCAGCAGATACGGCGCGAAGGTATATTCCTTCGTGTATTTCACCAGCGGCTCGAGCGCCTGGCGCTCGGCATTGGAGATTTCGGACCAGTCGGCGGTGCGTGGATCCTTCGGATCCTTGATCGACATCGCGACCTTGAGCACGCCGCCCTTCTTGCCCTGCACGTCCTCGGCCCGGGCCGGGGTCGGCGCGGCGAGGCCGAGCATGCCATAGGCCATTGCCGTCGATGCGCCGAAGACGCTGGCCATAGCCAGGAATTCGCGGCGGTCCACACCGCCCGATTTGGCTTCTTCAGCCATTTTCAGGATGTGATCGGGAACACGATCACCATTGCTCTTATAGATTGCCATGACTTACTCCCATTGTTGGCTTTCCGCCTTTTAACATTCCGCATCCAGACCGTGATGTCAAAACACGGTGTGGAGTAGGAACATGCCAGGGAATGTGCATCTTTGGCTACAACCCGGTTCGCGCGTTAGCGACAGTCTTGACGCAAATTTGTTATCGCGAGGCGGATTTCCCAAAAAATCGTCGCAGGCGATTAAATCAATACATTTTATACGGATAACGGCCCCGTCCCCGCGGCGGCCAGCCTGCTGGGCAGACACAGAAGCGCCGGCGCGGCCTCAATATTCGCGTTCGTAGAAGACGCCGCCCTTGGCTTCGCCGGCATCATTGGCCTCGCCGCGCAGCTTCACGCCGCGACCGACATTGAGGTCGATCGTGGCCTTGCCGGAGCCCGGCTTATCGCCCTTCTGTATGGTCACATAGGTGCGGTCGTTGAGGTATTTGCCGGCCGAAACCGCGGTGCCGCCCTTCTCGTCCGTCGTCACGTCGAGATCGTCGACGCCGATTGCGTTGCGCAGGCTGTCGAGCAGCGAGGTCGTGCCGCCGGCGCCTGCCAATTGCGCGGCGGCATCGGCGAGCTGGGCGATCTGCAGCGGTGACAGTCTGGACATGGATTGACCGAAGATGAGCTGCGCCAGGACCTCGTCCTGGGGCAGCGCCGGCACCGAGGAGAAGTTGAATTTCGGATCGGTCGCCTCGCCGGAAACCACGATTGTCACCGTGGCACTGCTTGTCGTGGTGGTCGCGGTGAGATTGAGGTAAGGCACCAGCGATCCCTGGAACCCGACCGTGCCCTCCGTGAATGTCAGCCGTTTTGCAAGGATCGTTAGCCGTCCGCGCTGCAAGGTGAAAGTGCCCACGGCCTGCGGTGACGACGCCGGGCCGGTTAGTTTGAGCGAGCCGCCGAGCTCGGCGTCGACGCCCCTGCCCTGGATGAAGATCTGGTTCGGCGCGTTGACCGTCACGTCAAGCGTCAGGCCGCTGCCGCCCTTGCTGCTGCCGCTGGACGTTGGCGGGCGCAGCGCCTTGTCCTGTGCCCGCACGGCGCGTGGCGCGTTCTTGTGCTTGACGTTGAGTTCCGAGAGTGACCCGGGCAGCTTGTCCGGAACGGTGATGACCGTCCTCGCCAGATTGATGGTGCCGGCGATCACGGGTGCCGAGACTAGCGGCCCCTTGACGGTCAGGTCGCCGCCGAGATTGGCGGTCACCACCCGGCCGTCGGTGTAGCGGCCATCGCTGAGCTTGATCGACAGGTCGGCCGGGAAGCCTTGCGCCGGCGTGATGCCCACCGTGCCGCTGGCCGACAGGCTGCCGCGCGTCGACAGCTTTCCGGTCAAGCGATTGATCCTGGCGACGCCGCCGCCGATCGAAACGTCGGCGTCGATATCGTTGACCGCCAGGCCGGAACGCGCATCGATAAGGCGCGCGCCGGATGTCGTGACTTTGCCGCTGATCACCGGCGCGGATGCGGGACCGCGCACCTGCACATCGACATTGGCAGTGCCGTTGAGCGCCAGACCTTGCGCGGCGAGCTTGGCGGCAAGGAAGGAAAACGGCACCTTGCCCTTGAAGTCGAGCGCCAAGGTGGGCGTGCCTGTCGTCGCCACCGTGCCGCCACCCTTGAGGCCGAGGCCGGCGCCATCGCTGATGTCGGCATCGAAAGCGAGCTTGTTGCCGACGAAGGTTCCCGACGACGACACATTCATGCCGCCGAGGCCGGCGCCGCGCGTCTGCGAGGTCTGCACGCCGGAAGCATCGATGTTGAAGGCCGCCGAAGGGGTCGCCGGCGCGCCGGTGACCTTGACCGTGCCCGAGACCGTGCCGGCTGCATCGAGGCCGGGCGAGAAACTGTTGGCGAGCGAGATCGGCACCCGAGCCAGGTTGGCGTTGATGTCGAGCGTCTGCGCGACCTTGCCCGTCACCGTCGCCGTGCCGCCGCCGAGATTCAGCACCAGCCGGTCGATCGTCGTCACCCCGTTGGCGATGGTCACGGTCGAGGCCTGCGCGATCGCGGCCTTGATGCCCTGCACCGTCGCCTGGCCCGACGCGAGCTCGACGGTCGTCGTGCCGTTGGCGACCCTCACCCGGCCGGCTGCCTTCGCCGGGATGTTCTTGACGGTTGCGCCGCCGGAAAAACCGGTCCAGTCGCCGTCGCGCTTGAGATCGACATCGATGCCGGTGATGGCGGTTCCGCCGGAAGTCACGCTCTCGGCGCGCACCGTACCGGCAATGACCGGTGCTGCCATGTAATTCGCGATCTGCGCGTCGATGGCGACATTCCTGGCGGAGAGATCGCCGCGCTTGATCTCGGAGGTGTTCGCCTTGACGGCGACATTGGGTCCGTTGGCTGCCTTGGTAAAAGCGATCGTGCCGCGCACATTGCCCTCGGCTTTTTCCAGCGCCAGCGCGGCCAGCGGCCCGATATCGGGCAAGTCGAGCGAAACGGTGCCGACCGGCACGAAGGCATCGTCGAGAGTGAGATCGCCGGCAATCTTGTTCGGACCGAGCGACAGCAAAAGCCCATTGATCGCGCGGCTGCCATTGGTCGTGGCGAGCACCGCGCTGCCTTGCAGATTCTGCCCGGCGACATTGCCGGTGAGCTCAACATTGGCCGCCGGATTGGCGGCATCGGCCTTGCCGCTGGCCGTAAGCTTCAGTCCCGTGATCTCGCGCGCCGCCACGGAAAGCCGGTCGCTGCTCACCGTCATCGACAGGTCCGGCGTGGTGACCGGGCCTTGCGCGTTCAAGACAAAGGCGATGGCGCCCTTGGCGTCTTTCGACAGCCCCGAAACATCGCTCAAGGCGCCTCTGATTCCGGCGGCCAACCTGCCGTCGGCAAGGCTCGCCTGCCCGTCGGCGCTGAGCGCGCCGGAATTCAGCTTCAGCCTGTCGACATTGACATTGCCATTGGCATCGCGCTTCAGCGAGGCGCTCAACGCAGCGCTCTCGCCAAGCATGCCGCGCACCGCCGCCGGTAAGGCTGAAGAGGCGACCTTGGCGTTCATATTGAGGTCGACCGAACCGTCGCCCAGCGATATCCGGCCGGCGACCTGGCTGTTGAGCGCATCGCTTCTCAAGGAGCCGCTGTCGACGGCAACGGCATCGGTCGTCAGGCGGCCATTGACCTTGGCCGTGACCTTGCCGGCGATCAGCGGCGCGATCGTCGGATTGTCGAGGCCAATCCTGTCCACCGACACCGTGCCGGAAACCTGACCTGCCCGCCCCTTGAGGTCGAAGGCATCCGAATGCAGCGCCAGGATGAGGCCGTCGACCGTCGCCTGGCTGGCGGCAATGGAAGGCAGGATCGCGGACACATCGAGCCGCGCCTGCGTGCTTTCGCCCGCCATCTTTGCCGACAAGGACTGGATGGCGATCTTGACCGGGCTTTGGGCGCTGCCGACGGTCAACGGCAGGCTGGCTCCGGACGAGGTAAGGTCGAGGGAGAAATCGCTGGCGCCGTTCGGGTTGAGAGTGCCGGCGGCCTTGCCTGAAATCCCTTCGCCCGAAAGCGTGGCGTGGTCCAGGGCGACGCCGCCCGCCAGCGTGTAGCTGCCCGCGGCGTCCAGATCCAGCGGCCCGAGCCCAGCCTGGCGGGTCTGGCTGGTTTCGGCGCCCGCCACCTTCGCGTTGAACTGAATGTCGGGATTGGACGATGGACCCGTGACGTGTGCCGTGCCCTCCAGCGTTCCGGCCCCGTCGAGGCCGGGCACGAAATCATTGGCGAGTGCCAACGGGAGGTTGGCGAGGTTTGCCGTCAGGTCCAGTGCCTGACCGGCGCTGCCGGAAACCGTCGCCGAGCCGCCGCCGAGATTGAGCGCGAGCTTCTCGATGGCGGTCACGCCATTGGCGATGGAGAGGCTGGAAGGCTCGGCTATCGCCGCCTTGATGCCGCGCACCGTCGCCTCGCCGGAAGCGATTTCCACGCTCGTCGTGCCGTTGGCGATCTTCACCCGGCCGGTGGCGGTGGCCGGAATGCCGGACGCCGTGGCGCCGCCTGTAAAGTTCGTCCACTCGCCGTCGCGCTTCAAATCGATGCCGATGCCGCTGATGACCGTGCTGCCGGAGGTCACGCTATCGGCCTTGATCGTGCCTGAGATCGCCGGCCCTTTCAGATAGTTGGCGATCAGCGCGTTGACGGTGATGGCTTTCGCCGCCAGATCGCCGCGGGCGATCGACGTGCTGGTCGCATTTACGGTGACGGTCGGCGCCTCGCCGTTCTTGGCGAAGGCGATCGTGCCGTTGATATCGCCGGTCGCGCTCTGATTTGCGAGCGCCGCGAGCGGTCCGATGTCGGGCACGGCAAGCGTCAGCGTGCCGAGCGGCAGGAACTTGTCGTCGAGCGCGAGATCGCCCGAGACCTTGTTGTCGCCCAGCGCCAGGCTGAGACCCCTGATCGAGCGCTTGCCGTCGGCCGTCACCAGCGAGGCTTCGATGTCCAGCGCCTGCCCCTCGGCGCTGCCCGTCAGCGAGATTTCGGCGGACGGGTTGGCGATGTCGGCCTTGCCCTTGGCCGAGAGTTTGATGTCCTTCACGGTGCGGCCGGCGGCCGTCAGGCTGGCGCTGTCTGCTGAAACGGAGAAATCCGGCGCCCAGCGCGGGCCGCTCGTGGTCAGCGCGAAATTGACCCCGCCGGCAAGCGGCGTGCCGGCGAGCGACGACAGTGGCGAGACATCGCCCAACGTGCCTTTGACGCTGGCCTGGATATCCGATCCTTGCATGCTGCCGGTACCGCTGGCGCTGAGCGAGCCGGAACTGATCTCCAGCGAATTGGCGGCGAACGCGCCTTGCGGATCGCGTGTGGCGGTGGCCGAGAATTTCACCCGCTCGCCAAGCAGCGAGCTGATCTGCGGCGGCAATGCCTTCGAGACGGTGTCGGCATTCATCTTCAGCGTCATCGAAAGGTCGGCCAGCGCGACATTTGCCGTCAGCCCGGCATTGAGCGCATCGCTGCGCAAGGTGCCTTTGTCGATGGTCACGGTCTCGCGGCTGATCGTGCCGGAAAGGTCCGCGGCGAGCTTGCCGGTCACCAGCGGCGCCAGTGTCGCCACATCGGTCTTCAGGCCGGCGGCCGCGAGCTTGATGGCGACCGGGCCGCTAAGGGTCTCGACATCGAAGCCGTCGGAATGGATCTCGCCCGTAATATTGTTGAGCTGCGTGCCCCCGACGGCGACCGAAGTAAGCGACGTGCCGATATCGACCATCGGCGCCTTGCCGTCGCCGAAGGCGCGCACCGTGGCCTTTTCGACCGCGACCAGGATCGGAACCGCGCTGTTGCCGACATCGACGGTGACCGGCTTGTCCTTGGCGGAGAGCTCGACCGCCAGGTCGCTGGCGCCCTTCGGATCGACATTGCCGGTGGCAGTGCCGTGCACCGCATCGCTCTCTATGATGGCCTGCTCGATATCGATCCCACCCGACGCGGTCGCCGTTCCGGCAAGGTCGAAGCTCGTCTTACCGGCAAACAAAGCCTTTATCTTCTCCGGCAGGAACTCTTCGAACTGGCCGTCGCCCTTGGCCTCGATGCGGTGGCCCTTGTCAGTGAGCTGGTGCCGGCCGGTCAGTTGGCTGACGATCCGGCCGTCGACCATGAAGGTGCCGACGCCGCTCCAGTTGGCCAAAGGCCCGCCGCCGGAAACGACGATGTTGACGGGCGGCGCATCCGGCAGCTTGAGCAAATTGGCGATGATGCCGCCGGCCGGTTCCGACGCCTTGAGGTCGAGGTCGAGCTTGTTGTCGGCCGGCGCAAAGTGGATCTTGGCGTCGACATTGCCTTGCTTGCCGTCATGGCGGCTGACGTTGAGCACGCTTTCGATCGCCAGCGGCGACGGATCGGCCTTGAGCGAACCCTTGGCGGCCAGTTCGGCGATGCCGCTGCCGGCAAGCTCCTGTCCAAGCGCGATCTCCGGCAGGTCGATCTGCTTCACGTCGATCGACACCGGCAGGCTGGACGAGCCACCTTGCGATGGCTGCTGGCTCGGCTGCGGCAGCCGCGCCAGCTCGATGCGCTCGGCGGCTAAGTGATCGGCATTGAAATTCCAGGACAGCAGCGCCGCCGGCGACCAGTCGAGCGATACCTTGCGCGCCACCATCCAGGGGCCGGCGCGGTCTTCCAGCACGATGTGGTCGACCCTGAGCGCGCCCGACCAGATGCCTTCGATGCCGCTGACCGTCACCTTGCGGTCCTCGTTCGAAGCCACCTTCGAAATCAGGCCGGCAAGATTCTGCCGGCCGCCTTCGGTGCCAGTCAGAACGACAAGCGCGCCGATCGCCACCACGAGCAGCACAAGCAGCGCGTAGAGGCAGATACGGAGGATGCGCCAGACCATCTTCATCGTCAGAACGCCTGGCCGATGCCGGCATAAATGCCGAAATGCGGATCGCCCGGATCGCGGTTGAGCGGCACGGCAGCGTCGATGCGCAACGGCCCGAAGGGAGTAATATAGCGCAGGCCCACGCCGGCGCCGACCTTCACATTCGAGAAATCGGGGAAGGATTTGGTCGAGACCGTGCCGGCATCGACGAAGGGCACGATGCCGATCGTGTCGGTGATGCCGATGCGCATCTCGACCGAGGTCTCGAAGAAGGAGAGGCCGCCGATCGGCTGGCCGTTGATATCCTTCGGGCCGATGCCCTGATAGGCATAGCCGCGCACCGAGCCGCCGCCGCCGGAATAGAAGCGACGGTCGGCCGGCACGTTCTGCAGCCCGGTGCCGACGATCGAGCCGAGCGTCGCGCGTTCGGCGAGCACGAACCGGCTTGCCGTGTCGAGCGACTGGTAGGTGTAGCCCTCGCCCTTCAGCTTCAGGAACGTCGCGCCATTCAATATGTCGTAGCTCGGCTCGGCATAGGCTAAGAAGCGGAATCCCCTGGTCGGGTTCAGCTTGTTGTCGCGGCTGTCATAGACATATTGCAGCGGCACGCTGGCGATCAGATAGGTATGCTTGCCGAAGGCGTCGGTGATCCTCGAATAATCGAGGTCGAATTCGGCCGACACCCGCTGTTTCTTGTCGAGGTCGTAGGAAACGCCAACATCGCCCTTGACCGAGAAATGGTCATAGGCATCGGGGTGTTCGAACACCGTCTTGATGCCGGTGAAGAACTTCGACGTCGGCCCGAGCACGCCCGGCTTCTCGAACATGACCCCGGCATTGTAGTTGAGAGCGGAAAGGCTGTTGCTGCCGATGCCGCTGATCGATCCGTCGATGCGTAGCTTCTCCGCCTGGCCGAACAGGTTGCGGTGGCCCCAGTAGCCTTCGAGCCCCAGGCCTTCCGTGTTCGAGAAGCTGCCGCCGACGCCGAAATAGCGCGGTTTCCGCTCGCTCACCTGGACGCCGATCGGAATGTTGCCGTTGGCGTCGAGCCTGTCGCCTTCCTTGATCGTCACGCTGTTGAAGACCTCGAGCCCGAGCAGCCGGTCGCGCGCATCGTCGATCTCCTGCGGCGAATATTGCCGGCCCCGTTTCAGCCCGGTCATGTATTCGGTGAAGTCGCGATCGACCTTTTCCGTGCCCTCGACCGTCGTGTCGCCATAGCCGGCGACCGGGCCGGCGGCCACCGTCAACGTCACGTCCAGCGTCGAGCTGGTGTGCTCGGCGACGATCTCGCGGTTCGTGACCTTGGCAAGCGGCCTGCCCTCTTCCTTCAGCGCCCGCACGATCAGCAGTTCAGCCTTGAGCACCGCGCCTGAACCGGCATCGCCGCCGGCGATCAGGCCGAAATCGGCTGCCGCCAACCCCGCCGCATCGCCCTTCAGCCGGATGTTGCCAAGCGTGAATTTCGCCCCGGGGGAAACCGTTATGACCACCGGAATGGGCTGTGGCCCTTTGAACTCGGCATCCGGCGGCAATTCGTCGATCGACTTGCCCTCGATCGTGATGGTGACCACGCCTTCGTAGCGAGCATCGGCGTAGAGGGCGGCGACGAGCTGTTCGCGGTCGCCGCGTGCCTTGGCCATCAGGCCGAGCGACCCCGACACCGGATGATCCTCGTCATTTTTCAGCGCCGAGGCGTTTTCGAGCCTCTTGATCAGATCCTTGTCGGCATCAGGCGCATTGATCGTCACCGAGTAGCGCAGCGGATCGACGATGTCGGCATCCTCGTCCTTGGACGAGCCCCAAAGCTTGATGCCGAAAATCTCGAAAGCCGCCGCCTGCCGTACCTCTGCGGTCAGCACGGCCGAGCAGACGAGCGCGAAAAACAGGGCGCGCGGGAGCCCGCGCCCTGGCGCGATCCCCTTTGACATCTGCGTTTCATGCGCCGGCATTAAGACAACCTAGTCGACAAAACTAAAATTGGAATGAAGTTCCGCAACGTTCGTAAAGGGGCCACAATCCAATTGTCTGAAATAGACCGGGCTTGGAATTCACACCTTTTGCATTTTCGCAAGAATGTGTGATCCGTCTCACAGAGGTTCTGTCGAAATACCGGCCTTTGGCCGGCATGGAAACCGTTCGCGGGTGATAAACCTGCGGCGCTCCGGCGTTGACAAGCCTGCACGAAGCTTGATCATGCCCGGACGCTGGCGATGTCTGGAGGGTGGTATGGCAATGCGCGCGGCTCGTGGTCTCTCTTTGCTTCTTCTCATCTTTTTCGCCCTGGGCGGAGCGGCCTTTGCGGCCGAAGCCCGGAGAATCGTGACGACCGATAATTCCGACTATTTCGGCTTCGACCTGAGGTCGGAGCAGAATGTCAGCCTCGACCAGTGCAAGACCGCATGTCTCGGCGATCCCGCCTGCCGCGCCTTCACCTACAACACCAAGGCCAAATGGTGTTTTCTCAAATCCGACTATAACCAGTTGAAATCCTTCACCGGCGCAATCGCCGGCAAGGTCGCCAATGTCGACGGCGATCCCGATATCGGCGCTCCGCCGGCACTGGCTTTTTTCCCCAACTGGATGGCCGACCAGGCCCAGCAGTTCCGCAACAAGCTGACCGATCCGGCCTATGACAAGCCGACCGAAGGGCTTGCCGCCCTGCAGGCCGCCGCTGAGCAGGCATCGCTTACCGGCGACCATCGTCTTGCCATGCAGAAATACCAGGCCGCGGTCTCGGTGCTGCCCGATGACGGCGCGCTGTGGCTGGCGCTGGCGCGCGAGACGCTTGCCGTGCAGCCGGCGTCGAACACCACTGAACCTTCGACTTTGCCGATGAATGTCACCTCGGCGGCCTTCAACGCCTACAAGCTGGTGCGCACGGCAAAGACTCGTGCCGAGGCGCTGGCGCTGCTTGGCGCCGGCCTCGACAAGCGCGACCTCTACCGGCCCTCGCTGCAGGCCTATGAGGCGAGCCTTGCGCTGGTGAGCTCGCCGGCCGTCCAGGCCGACTATGCCGATCTCAAGGCGCGCAAGGGCTTTCGCGTCGTCGAGCACACTGTCGATGCCGATTCCTCCTCGCCGCGCATCTGCGCCCAGTTTTCCGAGCAACTGGTCAAGACCGGGGTCGATTATTCGCAATTCGTGACGGTGGACAACGCCGCGCCCAAGGCCGTCGAGGCCAAGGACAAGCAGATCTGCGTCGAAGGCCTGGAACACGGCCAGCATTATGACGTGACCTTCCGCGCCGGCCTGCCGTCGGCGATCGGCGAGACGATCGCCGCGCCCGTCGTGCTGTCGATCTACGTCCAGGACCGCGCTCCCTCCGCCCGCTTCACCGGCGACAGCTTCGTGCTGCCGGCCGGCGCGCGCCGCGGCATTCCGGTCGTCACCGTCAACATGAACGCCGCCAAGATGACGCTCTACCGCATCGGCGATCGTTCGCTGGCGCAGCTTCTGTCCGGCTATCAGTTCCTGCATCAGCTCGATGGCTATGACATCTCCACCATTTCCGACCAGATGGGCGCGCCCGTCTGGTCCGGCACGCTCGATATCGCCAATGATCTCAATAAGGAGGTTACCACTTCGTTCCCGGTGGATGAGGCAATCCCGCAGCGCAAGCCCGGCGTCTATGTGCTGACCGCGCAGCCGGTCGACGACAAGAGCGACGACTATGGCTCACGCGCCACGCAGTGGTTCGTCGTCTCCGATATCGGCCTTTCCACCTATACCGGCCAGGACGGCCTCAACGTCTTTGCCCGTTCGCTGGGCTCGGCCAAGCCGATCTCCGGCGCCGAATTGACGCTGCTTGCCAGGAACAACGAGATTCTCGGCATGGCGACGACCGACGCCGAGGGTCACGCCGTCTTCAATCCGGGCCTCACCCGCGGCGAGAACGGCATGGTGCCGGCCGTGCTGATGGCCAAGCAGGGCGACAACGACTTCGTCTTCCTCGACATGGGCAAGGCCGGCTTCGACCTGTCGGATCGCGGCGTCGAGGGGCGCGCCTCGCCAGGCGCCCTCGACGTTTATGCCTGGACGGAGCGCGGCATATACCGCGCCGGCGAGGACGTTCACGTCGCGGCCCTCGCCCGCGACGGCGCGGCAAAAGCGGTCGAGAACCTGCCGCTGACCTTCATCTTCACACGTCCAGACGGAGTCGAGAACCGCCGCATCATCAGCAATGGCGAGTCCGCCGGCGGCCACGCCGTCGACCTGCCGCTCGAGGCCAACGCCATGCGTGGCACCTGGACGGTGTCTATCTACACCGACCCCAAGCAGTCGCCGGTCGCCAGCCAGATGTTCCTGGTCGAGGATTTCGTGCCGGATCGCATCGAATTCGACCTGACCGCCGACAAAAAGGAGATCGCCCAGGGCGAGACCGCCAACGCCACCGTCGACGGCCGCTTCCTCTATGGCGCGCCGGCCGCGGGCCTGGCGCTGGAAGGCGAGCTGACGCTGTCGACCACAAGCACCTGGGACAGCTTCAAGGATTTCACCTTCGGCCTGGCCGACGAGCAGTCGGGCGAGCCGACCGTGACGCCTCTCGCCAACCTTCCGGTGGTCGGCGATGACGGCAAGGCGACTTTCCCGGTGACGATCGACCAGTTGCCGTCGACCACCAAGCTGGTCAACGCCAAGGTCATCGTACGCATGCGCGAGGCCGGCGGCCGCGCCGTCGAGCGCTCGCTCGACATAGGCGTTCGCCCGCAGCGCGACGTCATCGGCATTCGCCCGGATTTCGAGGGCGATGAGGTGCCGCAGGGCGGCACCGCCAAGTTCAGCATCATTGCCGTCGACCCGAACGGCAAGCGCGAAGACTTGAAGGGCGCGCAGTGGTCGCTGGTCAAGGTCGAGCGGAACTATCAATGGTACCGTTCCAACAATTCGTGGAACTACGAAGCGGTCAGCCTCACCAAGGCCGTCGCCAACGGCGCGGTCGACCTGAAGGCCGATGGCGAGGCGACGGTGTCGCTGCCCGTCGACTGGGGCCGCTACCGGCTCGAGGTCGAGACGGCCGATCCCGACGGTCCGGCGACCAGCTATGAGTTCGACGCTGGCTGGTACGTCGCCTCCACCACCACCGAGACGCCGGACGGCCTGGAGATCGCGCTGGACAAGGACACTTATGCCGCCGGCGAAGTCGCCAAGCTGAAGGTCTCGCCGCATTTTGCCGGCGAGTTGCTGGTCACCATCGGTGCCGAAAAGCTGCTGAAGACCGTCACCGCTTCGGTGCCGGCCGGCGGCAGCACGGTCGACATCCCCGTCGGCGACGACTGGGGCGCCGGCGCCTATGTCACGGCGACCTTGTTCCGGCCCGGCGACGCGCAGGAATCGCGCATGCCTGCCCGCGCCATCGGCATCCAATGGCTGTCAGTCGATCCTGGCTCGAAGAAGCTGGCGGTCAGCCTGACGCCGCCGGAAAAGACCGTGCCGCGCCAGCAGCTGTCGATCCCGGTCGCCGTCAGCGGCGCTCAGGCCGTCAGCAATGCCTATGTGATGGTGGCTGCCGTGGATGTCGGCATCCTCAATCTCACCAACTACAAGGCGCCCGATCCGGAGGACTGGTTCTTCGGCCAGCGCATGCTGGGGCTGGAGATCCGCGACCTCTACGGGCGCCTGATCGACGGCTCGCTCGGCGCCATGGGCAAGATACGCACCGGCGGTGATGGGGCGAACATGCAGGCGCAAGGCAGCCCGCCGACGGAAAAGCTGGTCGCCTTCTTCTCCGGCCCGGTCGAGCTCGATGCCAATGGCAAGGCCCGGGTCGATTTCGACATTCCGCAGTTCAACGGCACCGTGCGCATCATGGCCGTCGCCTGGACCAAGGATGCGGTCGGCCATGCCCAGACCGACGTCATCGTTCGCGATCCGGTGGTGATCACCGCCGGCCTGCCGCGCTTCCTGGCGCCGGGCGATGCGGCGACCATGCGCCTCGAAATCGCCGACACCGACGGCCCGGCCGGCGACTATGCACTCTCGGTCACCACGACCGGCGACCTGTCGACCGGCGACACGCCACTGCCCGAGAAGCTGACGCTCGCCCAGGGCAAGCGGCAGTCGCTCAGCTTCCCGCTGGTCGCCAAGACCGCGGGCGACGCCTCGGTCACGGTCAAGCTCGCGCATGCCGATGGCACGGAAGTCGAGCAGACGCTCTATCTGCCGGTGCGCCCGGCGCAGCTTCCGGTCACCAACCGCATGGTTGTCGACCTGAAGCCCAATGGCGGCTCGCTGCGCGTCGACAAGGAACTGCTTGCCGCAAGCGTGCTCGACGGCGCTTCGGTCAGCGTCGGCGTCTCGCAGTCGTCCGCGCTCGACGTGCCGTCGCTTCTGATGTCGCTCGACCGCTACCCCTATGGCTGCGCCGAGCAGACCACCAGCCGCGCCATGCCGCTGCTCTACGTCAACGACATGGCCAAGAGCATCGGCATGGAGAGCGATCCGGACCTGCATGGGCGCATCCAGGATGCCATCTACAAGGTGCTGTCCTACCAGGCGGCAGGCGGCAGCTTCGGCCTCTGGGGCCCCGGCTCCGGCGATCTGTGGCTCGACGCCTATGTCACGGAGTTCCTGACCCGGGCGCGTGAGCAGAAGTACGATGTGCCGGCGCTGGCCATGAACCAGGCGCTCAACAACTTGCAGAACGCACTCGGCTACGACCAGGACGTCCAGGACAAGGGCAGCGAGATCGCCTATGCGCTCTACGTGCTCGCCCGCAACAAGAAGGCCTCGATCGGCGACCTGCGCTATTATGCCGACACGCAGCTCGAAGCCTTCTCCAGCCCGATGGCCGTCGCCCAGTTGGCGGCGAGCCTGGCGCTCTACGGCGACGCGCAGCGTTCGGAAGCCACCTTCCAGACGGCGCTCAGGCTGGCGCAGTCGGAAACCGACTACGACTACTACCGCTCGGACTATGGCTCGCGGTTGCGTGACGGCGCGGCGATGCTGGCGCTGGCGGCGGAATCGAAGCCGGTGCCGAGCATCATGCCGCAGCTCATCAAGCTGGTGGGAGTGGCACGCGCCGACGCCCGCTGGACGAGCACGCAGGACGAATCCTGGATGCTACTGGCCGCGCGGGCGCTGAAGGAAGGCAATGATTCCATCACGCTTTCCGTCAACGGTGCGCCGCACTCGGGCGGCTATTCCGACCAGGTCGCCGGCAGCAACCTTGTCGACAGCCCGCTCACCATCGCCAATACCGGCGCGACGCCGCTGCAGGCGGTGGTGACCGCGGTCGCCGCGCCGGTCGAGCCGCTGCCGGCCGGCGGCGACGGTTTCACCATCGCGCGCACTTACTACAAGCTCGACGGCACCGAGGCCAATGTCACCGAGGCCAAGCAGAACGAGCGCTACGTGGTCGTGCTCAAGGTCTATGAGCAGAACAAATGGCCGTCGCGGCTCCTGATCACCGACCTGTTGCCGGCCGGCTTCGAGATCGACAATCCGAGCCTGGTTTCCAGCGCGCAATTGTCGAACTTCTCCTGGCTGGCGCAAACCGACGCCGCACATCTTGAGTTCCGCAACGACCGCTTCGTCGCCGCTTTCAATCCGAACGAAGGCGACGGCGACCGCAACATCACGCTGGCCTACGTCGTGCGCGCCGTGACGCCGGGCACCTACGCCCATCCGGCGGCGACGGTGGAGGACATGTACCGGCCGCAATACTCGGCCCGCACCGCCACCGGCGTGATGGAGGTGAAGGCCGAGTAGCGATGACAAGGTCGCCGATATCTCCCTTCTCCCCGTCTCCATACCGGGAGAAGGGGCCGGTTCACCCTCCGAAGCTGCAGCGTAGCTGCTGCGAAGGACGGGCAGGCGGGTGAGGGTCAGCGCCATGCTTTCCAGGAAATTTCTCAGACGCACCGCGATCGCAGGTCTTTGCCTCGCCGGCTTGGCAGCGCTTTCCGTCGCCGCGCTCTGGGAGCTCGACCGCGCTTTCCCGCCGCCGCTGCCGGCAAAGCTGACGGTCTCGACGGAGGTGCAGGATCGCGACGGTCAGCTGCTGCGCGCCTTCGCCACGCCCGGCGGCTACTGGCGGCTCGAAACCCGCCTCGACCAGGTCGACCGGCAATTCGTTGACATGCTAGTGGCTTACGAAGACAAGCGCTTCTGGGATCACCGCGGCGTCGATGTCCTGGCGCTTTGCCGTGCCGCCGGCCAGCTCGTCACCAGCGGCCATATCGTTTCCGGCGGCTCGACCTTGTCGATGCAGCTCGCCCGGCTGATCGAACCGCGCGACAGCCGCAGCCTCGACTCCAAGATCAAGCAGATGCTGCGCGCCATCCAGATCGAACGGCGGCTCACCAAGCAGGAAATCCTCGAGCGCTATCTGACGCTGGCGCCTTATGGCGGCAATCTCGAAGGCGTACGCGCCGCATCGCTTGCTTATTTCGGCAAGGAGCCGAAGCGGCTCACCGTGTCGGAAGCGGCCCTGCTCGTCGCCCTGCCGCAATTGCCGGAAAAGCGCCGGCCCGACCGCAACCTCGACATCGCCCACGCCGCACGCGACCGCGTGCTCACCCGCATGGTCTCGGCCGGTCTGCTCGGCGAACGCGAAGCCGCGCGCGCCGCGCTGGACGACGTCTCCGGCCTGCGCAGAAAATTGCCGGCGCTGGCCGCGCATGCTTCCTATGCCATGCTGCCCAGGGCCGTGCCAGGCAAGCCGCTGCAGCTCACCATCCGCAAAAGCGTGCAGCAGGGGCTGGAACAGGTGGCACGGGATGCCGCCAGGAAGCTCGGGCCGAAACTTTCCGTCGCCATGGTCATGGCCGATGCGCGCACCGGCGACATTCTGGGCGAGGTCGGCTCGGCCGATTTCTTCGATGCCAGCCGCTCCGGCTGGATCGACATGACCAAGGTGGTACGCTCACCCGGCTCGACGCTGAAGCCCTTCATCTATGGGCTGGCCTTCGAGCAGGGGCTGGTGGCACAGGAGATGATCATCGAGGACAGCCCCGCCGATTTCGGCGGCTACCGTCCGAAGAATTTCGACATGGGCTACCAGGGCGACGTCTCGATCCGCCAGGCGCTGCAATTGTCGCTCAATGTGCCGGCGATCCGCGTGCTCGACGCGGTCGGCCCCGCGCGGCTCACCGCGCGCTTCCGCCAGGCAGGCGTCAACCCGATCCTGCCGGTCAACGAAGCGCCGGGCCTGGCGATCGGACTTGGCGGCGTCGGCGTGACCTTGCGCGACCTGGTGCAGCTCTATACAGGGCTCGCCAATGGCGGCAAGATGCATACGCTGCATGACGGCACCGAGCCCGCCAATGCCGAGCGCATCACCGCCACCATTCTCGACGACCAGGCGGCCTGGCAGATCAACGACATCCTGTCCGGGGTGAAGCCGCCGGAAGGCGCCATGCAACGCGGCATCGCCTACAAGACCGGCACCTCTTACGGCTATCGCGATGCCTGGTCCGTCGGCTTCGACGGCCGCTACGTGCTGGGTGTGTGGGTCGGCCGCGCCGATGCCAGCCCTGTCCCCGGTCTGTCGGGCTATGTCTCGGCAGCGCCCATCCTGTTCGAAGGCTTCGTCCGTTCCGGTCTTGCCGGCGTGCCGCTGCCCGGCCGGCCGCCGGGCGTCTTCAACCCCAAACGCGAGGAATTGCCGGTGACGCTCGCCCGCTTCGGCGCCGGCGCCGACGGTCTGGTGCAGGCCACCGCCACCGAGCCGGCGCCGACCATCATCTTCCCGCCCAACGGCGCCCGCGTCGACCTCGGCACCAATTCGGCCGAGGCCACGCCGCTGGTGCTGAAGCTGCAAGGCGGCCGGGCGCCGTTCCGCTGGCTCGCCAACGGCAAGCCGCTCGCCGGCATCGACCGCCGCCGCACCGCGACCTGGCAACCCGACGGCACCGGCTATTCGACGCTGACGGTGATCGACGCTGTGGGGCGAGCGGCAAGCGTGAAGGTTTTCGTTGAATAGGATGCGGCAAGCGATTCAGGGGATTGCGATTCTCGGCGTGATGTCCGGCGCGAGGCCCCCCTCTCTGGCCTGCCGGCCATCTCCCCCTCAAGGGGGGAGATTATTCGCTTCGTGGCCTGCGCTAATCTTCAAAGTTGGAAAGGCGGGCCCAGCGCCGAAACTGCCAATCTCCCCCCTTGAGGGGGAGATGGCCGGCAGGCCAGAGAGGGGGGCCTCGCACCGACTTTTGTCGAGAGCATTCTTCGCAGCGCTTGCGCTAGCAATCGCGAGCCCTCTCTCAGCCCGCGCCGATCCCCTCCCCGCCGGCTTCGTCAGGCTGGCCGACATCGACCCGACCATTCGCCAGGATATCCGCTACGCCGGCCCGGAAAATTTCCTGCACCGCAAAGCCGACGGCTATGACGCGCCGGTCTGCATCCTGACCACGCAGGCGGCGAAGGCGCTGTCCAGCGTTCAGAAAGCCATGACTGCCAAAGGCCTGACGCTGGTCGTGTTCGACTGCTACCGCCCGGCGCGAGCGGTTGCCGATATGGGCAGGTGGACAAGAGAAGGCGGCCGGCCTGACCCGCAATGGTATCCGACCGCCGAGCGTGGCGATCTCATCGCCAAAGGCTATATCGGCGAGTTCTCCAGCCATTCTCGAGGTTCGACGGTGGACCTTGCCATCGCCGAGCCCGGCAATAAAAGCGCGGTTCATCCGGCCTGCGGTGCGCCGGACGGCGACACGCTCGACTTCGGCACCGGTTTCGACTGCTTTGACCCAAAGAGCGAAACCGCCAGCGCCTTGATCGGCGCCGAAGCCACCGCAAACCGCAAGACGCTGCTGACCGCAATGCGCGCCGCCGGCTTTCGCAACTATGCACGCGAATGGTGGCACTTCACGCTGGCAAAAGAGCCTTTCCCAAAACAGCGCTTCGATTTCCCGGTTAACGCCAATTGAGGCGCCCGGGGTTGTCATCACCCTGACCGCTTCTAATTAGGGCCGGCGGATGAAGCCCTGCGGCCGCTGGCTGAGGAAGTTATTTCCTCAACCGGCCTAAGCTCGGCGAAAAATTGCTTCGAGGAGATGAAAAAGGCAACATTCAATGCATCTAAATTCTATAAACTCGGTAGAGTTCGCAGCAGTTCAACGGAGGCCGGAATGACCAAACCTCATTTCAGGAAACTGCTCGGCGCGCTGGTCGCCACGTCTGTCCAGTTCGGCACGCTCGGTTTCGCGTTTGCCGACACGACCATTTTGAATGTGTCCTATGACCCGACACGTGAGCTCTATAAAGCCTATGACGAGGCGTTCGCCGCGCACTGGAAGGCTGAGACCGGCGAAACCGTCACCATCCAGCAGTCGCATGGCGGTTCCGGCGCGCAGGCCCGGGCGGTGATCGACGGCCTCGACGCCGACGTCGTCACGCTGGCCCTCGAAGGCGACATCAACGCCATCGTCTCAAAGACGAAGAAGATCAACCCGGATTGGCGCACGAAGTTCGAGAACAACTCCGCACCCTACACCTCGACCATCATCTTCCTGGTGCGCAAGGGCAATCCCAAGGGCATCCACGACTGGAGCGATCTGGTGAAGGACGGCGTCCAGGTGATCACGCCGAACCCGAAGACGTCCGGCGGCGCGCGCTGGAACTATCTTGCTGCCTGGGCCTATGCAAACGCCAATGACGGCAATGACGAAGCCAAGACCAAGGAGTTCGTCGGCAAGCTTTATGCGAACGTCCCGGTCCTCGATACCGGCGCGCGTGGCTCGACGGTGACCTTCGCGCAGAAGGGCCTGGGCGATGTGCTGATCGCCTGGGAGAATGAAGCCTTTCTCGCGCTCGACGAATTCGGCGCCGACAATTTCGACATCGTCTACCCGCCGACCTCGATCCTGGCGGAACCGCCGGTCGCGGTCGTCGACGCCAATGTCGACGCCAAGGGCACGCGCAAGGTCGCGGAGGCCTATCTGGGCTGGCTCTATTCCAAGGAAGCGCAGACCATCATCGCCAAGAACCACTATCGCCCGGCCAAGCCCGACCTGGTGCCGGCCGAGGACCTTGCCAAGCTGCCGGCAATCAAGCTGGTCACCATCGACGACCCGCAATTCGGCGGCTGGAAGAAAGCGCAGCCTTACCATTTCGGCGACGGTGGTATATTCGACCAGATCTACAAGCCGGCGCAGTGAGGCCGGACGGCCGGTGAGCCTCGGGCATGCCGGCCGGATGCGACTGCGCAAAGCCATTCTGGTTTGAATAGAAGGGACGATCCAGAACAGCATGACCACAGCACCCGTCAAGGCGGGGTGGCGATTCAAGCAGCCGAGTGTCATTCCGGGTTTCGGACTGACGCTCGGCTTCTCACTTGCCTACCTCACGCTCATCATCCTCATCCCGCTTTCGGGGCTGGTCTGGCGTTCGGCAGCGCTCGGCTGGGCCGATTTCTGGGCGATCGCCGTCGACCGACGCACCCTCAACGCGCTGAAGATAAGCTTCGGCACCGCCTTCCTGGCGGCTGTTGTCAACGTCGTGTTCGGCACCATCGTGGCCTGGGTGCTGGTCCGCTACCGCTTCCCTGGACGCCGCATCGCCGACGCGATGGTCGACCTGCCCTTCGCCCTGCCAACGGCCGTCGCCGGCATCGCGCTCACCACGCTCTATGCGCCGAACGGCTGGATCGGCCAGCTTCTGATGCCGCTCGGCCTCAAGGTCGCCTACACGCCGCTCGGCATCGTCGTCGCGCTGGTGTTCATCGGCCTGCCCTTCGTGGTGCGCACCGTACAGCCGATCATGGAAGAGATCGACAAGGAGGTCGAGGAAGCAGCCGCCACGCTCGGCGCCAGCCGTTTCCAGATCATCACCCGCGTGCTTTTCCCAGGCCTGGCGCCGGCGATCATCACCGGCTTTTCGCTCGCCTTCGCGCGCGGCGTCGGCGAATACGGCTCGGTCATCTTCATCGCCGGCAACCTGCCCTTCAAGTCCGAGATCGCGCCGCTTCTCATCGTGATCAGGCTCGAGGAATACAATTACGAGGCGGCGACTGCGATCGCCGCGATCATGCTGGCGCTGTCCTTCGTGATGCTTTTGGTGGTCAATCTCGTCCAGACATGGAGCCGCAAGCGCTATGGCTGATCCCGAGATCAAATCCTACGAGCCGCATCACGAGAGCCAGTCGGCTGCGGTGACCGAAAGCCGGCCCGTCAAGGCCGTGCTGATGGCAATCGCCTTCGCCTTCCTTGCAGTCTTCCTGCTTTTGCCGCTGATCGTCGTCTTTCATGAGGCGCTTGCCAAAGGCATCGGCGCCTACACGGAAGCCCTTTCCAGCCCCGATACGCGCTCCGCCATCCGTCTGACATTGCTTGTGGCGGCGATCTCGGTGCCGCTCAACGTCGTCTTCGGCATCTCTGCCGCCTGGGCCATCGCCAAGTTCGAATTCAAGGGCAAGGCGTTCCTGACCACGTTGATCGACCTGCCCTTCTCGGTCTCGCCGGTCATTTCCGGCCTGGTCTATGTGCTGCTCTTCGGCGCGCAAGGGCTGCTCGGCGCCTGGTTGAAGGCGCATGGCATCGTCATCCTCTTCGCCGTGCCCGGCATCGTGCTGGCCACCATCTTCGTCACCTTCCCCTTCGTCGCCCGCGAGCTCATCCCGCTGATGCAGGAACAGGGCAATGGCGACGAGGAGGCGGCGCTATCGCTGGGCGCCGGCGGCTGGCAGGCGTTCTGGTATGTGACGCTGCCCAACGTCAAATGGGGGCTGCTCTACGGCGTGCTTCTGTGCAATGCGCGCGCCATGGGCGAGTTCGGCGCAGTCTCGGTGGTGTCGGGCCACATACGCGGCCTCACCAACACCATGCCGCTGCATGTCGAGATCCTTTATAACGAATACAACGCTGTCGGCGCCTTTGCCGTGGCTTCGCTGCTCGCCGGTCTGGCGCTGGTGACGCTGGTCTTGAAAACGCTTCTCGAGATGCGCTACGGCGCCGAGATCGCCGCGACGCGCGGACACTGAACACTATCTGTCGCCGAAGAGTGCCTGGCAATTTTAGGAACAACGACAGCATCAACGGACTGAGGGATTTGCATGGAAGTTCGCGTCGTCAACGTGCGCAAGGAGTTCGAGCGGTTTCCAGCGCTCCACGACGTATCGCTCGACATCAGGTCTGGCGAGCTCATCGCGCTGCTCGGGCCATCCGGCTCCGGCAAGACGACTCTGCTTCGGCTGATCGCCGGCCTGGAACGGCCGACCAAGGGCGCGATCTTCTTCGGCGACGAGGACGCCTCGCAGAAGTCGATCCAGGAGCGCAATGTCGGCTTCGTCTTCCAGCATTACGCGCTGTTCCGCCACATGACGGTTGCCGACAACATCGGCTTCGGCCTGAAGGTCCGGCACGGCGCCGCAAGGCCGTCGGGGCAGGAAATCCGCCGCCGGGCGCTGGAATTGCTCGATCTCGTCCAGCTGTCGGGCTTGGAGAAACGCTATCCGGCGCAACTTTCAGGCGGCCAGCGCCAGCGCGTCGCGCTCGCCCGCGCCATGGCGATCGAGCCCAAGGTGCTTTTGCTCGACGAACCGTTCGGCGCGCTCGACGCGCAGGTTCGCCGGGAGCTGCGCCGCTGGCTGCGCGAGATCCACGACCGCACCGGCCACACGACCGTCTTCGTCACGCATGACCAGGAAGAAGCGCTGGAGCTCGCCGACCGCGTCGTGGTCATGAGCCAGGGCCGCATCGAGCAGGTCGGCACCGCCGACGATATCTACGACACGCCGAACTCGCCCTTCGTCTACTCCTTCATCGGCGAGTCGAGCTCGCTGCCGGTCAAGGTTGAGAACGGCGAGGTGTGGATCGCCGACCGGCCGATCGGGCTCTCGGCGCCGCACGCGCCGTCCGGCGAGGCAGTCCTCCACTTCCGTCCGCATGACGTCGACCTGGTCGACGGCTGCAGCGGCTGCATCGCCGGCACGGTTGCCGCCAGCCGCCGCGTCGCCGGCACCAGGCGCGTCGAGCTCGAGATCGGCGGTGAGCGCCAGCGCGTCGAGATCGAGCTGCCGGTCGACCATCCCGCGGCGCAGAAGAGCCGGGTGGCTTTCAGGCCGCGACGCTGGAAGCTTTTTCCGGCTTCCTGAGCTGACTTTCACCCCGACGCCAGCGCCCGAGCCTGGCGCCATCTACGAATTTGCTTGGAAGAAGATCCTAGAAAAGGATTGTTTTGGCGATATATTTTCCAGAGCATCGCTCGCCTTCCGGAGCCCGTGCCTCCTCGCACCAGGCTTTCACGACTAGGGTAGCGCCTTAGCTTCGATCTTATTTCCAAGGAGCCCGTTTTCATGAAGCGCCTGTTGCTCGGCATCGCGGCTGTTGCCGGTCTCCTCCTCGCGTCCTCCCAAGCCTGGTCGGCCGACAAGCTTTTGAATGCATCCTATGACGTTGGCCGCGAGTTGTTCGCCGACATCAACAAGGCCTTCATCGCCAAGCACCCCGGCGTCGCGATCGACCAATCGCACGCCGGCACCTCGGCGCAGGCGCGCGCGATCGCCGAAGGCCTCGGCGCCGATGTCGTCACCTTCAACCAGGTCACCGATGTCGACTTCCTGGTCAAGAAGGGGCTCGTCTCGGCCGACTGGCAGAAGAATTTCCCGGACAACGCCTCGCCCTTCTATTCGCTGCCGTCCTTCCTGGTGCGCGCCGGCAATCCCAAGCATATCAAGGACTGGAACGATCTGGTGCGCGACGACGTGCAGGTGATCTTCCCGAACCCGAAGACATCCGGCAATGCGCGCTACACCTATCTCGCCGCCACCGCCTACGCCAAGGAAGCCTTCAAGGGCGACGACGCCAAGGTGAAGGAGTTCATCACCAAGCTCTTCAACAACGTGCCGATCTTCGACACCGGCGGCCGCGCCGCCACCACCACTTTCGTCCAGCGCGAAATCGGCGACGTACTGATCACCTTCGAGTCTGAGACGCGCGGCATTCGCAAGGAGTATGGCGACGACAAGTTCGAGCAGGTCACGCCTTCGGTCAGCCTGCTGGCCGAGTTCCCGGTGGCGGTCGTCGACAAGGTTGCGGACGAGCATGGCAGCCGCGATCTCGCCAAGACCTATCTCGACTTCCTCTATACGCCGGAGGGCCAGGAGATCGCCGCCGGGAACGGCTTGCGTGTCCGCGACGCGACGGTCGCCGCCAAGCACAAGACGGACTTCCCGGATGTCCGGCTGCTGACCGTGGAGGACGTCTTTGGCGGCTGGGACAAGGTGCAGAAAGAGCATTTCGCCGCCGGCGGGCTGCTCGATCAGGCCTACGGCAGCCGTTGAAAAGCTCCGCAATCAGGAAGAGCAAGAAAGCCGGCTTTGCCGGCTTTCTTCATGTAAGCGGGGCTGCATGAGTTCGCGGGGAAATCCCAACCCAAATGTGAAAAACGTTACGAAGAATCAACGCGTTTGTGCCTAAGCTGCGGTGCGAATTATTGGGCCAGGCGGCGTCAGGCGGTCAAACTGTCATGATTTGCACACAAACAACCGCCAGATGCAGGCGCATTGGGGTTGATGAACTGAATCGGGCATGCTGACCAAAAAAGGCAAATACGGCCTCAAGGCCCTCGTGCATCTTTCCGGCCTGCCGGCTGGCCAGCTTGCATTCGTCAACGACATCGCCGTCGCCAACAACATCCCGAAGAAATTCCTGGATGCGATCCTGGGCGAATTGCGCAATGCCGGTTTCGTCCAGAGCCGCAAGGGCAAGGAAGGCGGTTATCGCCTTGCCCGTCCCGCTTCCGAGATCAAGATCGGCCATGTCGTGCGCGTGCTCGACGGGCCGCTGGCGCCGATCCCTTGCGCCAGCCGCACGCAATACCAGCGCTGCGAGGATTGCGACGAGGCAACCTGCCAGGTCCGCCACATGATGCTGGAAGTGCGCCAGGCGATCGCCGAGGTGCTCGACAACCGCAGCCTCGCCGCCATGCGCGACGCCGATAACGACGATTTCCCGGCGGAGCTCACGTCTCAGATTTGAAGCGACCCGGCCCTGACGGCAGTCCCGTCGGTTGCTTGTCTGCTTTCCACGCAGTAAAGCGGCTGGAGGATGAAACGGGGCTCTGACGCATGAGGCTGCCTTGGCTTGGCAATTCCCGCAAGGCCAGCCGGCAACCATCGTCGAACGACATCTATCACACCGAGATCACGGCCGACGTGCCGGTGCCGGAGCGCGGCGAGTCCGTTCGCTTCTTCAGCCGCAAGGTTGTGCGCCCCGGCAAATTGCGTCGCTTCACCAATCGGGATCCGCGCGAGAGCCTGTTGTCCTGTTTCTATCTCGGCGTCGCGGCGATGCTGCCGGTCTCCTGGTGGAGTCCGATCTGCGGCTGGGTGTCCAGGCTCAGGCGCAAGCGCCACTTCCGCAAGGAGTTTGCCCGTTACGACGTCGCGGTGAAGGCCGTGCTCGGCAATACCGTCGACACGAAAAGCATGTTCGAGGCGCAACTCGCCGCCGTTCACCGCCGGCGGCTGACGCTTGCGGCGCATCTCGTCGCCGGCTGGCGCTGGTCGCCGGCGATCCGGCTGGAAGGCCTCGAGGCTCTGCAACAAGCCCTGCGCAATGGGCGCGGCGCCATCGTGTGGTGCGACCAGTTCACGGCGCAGACGATCATGGGCAAGCGCGCTCTGCATGAGGCCGGCGTCGATACCCATCAGGTGAGCGCGCGCTACCACGGCTTCTCGCCGAGCAAGTTCGGCCTGCGCGTGATCAACCCGCCGCTGGTCAGGCTCGAGAACCGCTTCCTGAAAAGCCGGATCGTCTTTGAGCGCACCGACGCCTATCAGGTCACCACGCGTATCCAGAAGGTGCTGAAAGCAAACGGCGTGGTGCTGATGACCAACACCGTCTATGCCGGCTCCGCCTTCACCGAGGCCGCCATGGGCGAGCGCGGCTGGACCCACCTCGCCTCGGCCCCGGCAAACTTCGCCGCGCGCGCCGGCGCTGCGCTGTTTCATATGGCGACCATCGAGACGGCGCCCTTTCGCGAATATAGGGCGATCGTCAAAGAACTGAGAGCGACGCCAGAGGCGCCAGCATCGCCTGCCAAGGACATGACAGGGAAGAACCTCGTCGTTCAGGCGGGATTTATCCTGTCGAAGCGCGACCGGATGCTGGAGACGCTCAAACTCTGTCCTGAACAGATGATGGCCTGGTCGAGCGCCGTGCGGCTGACCGAGCAGCCAGCCGAAGCCGCGATCGGCAACGACGAAGCCTGATTACCAACTGATCTAGCGGATGATCTCTTGCAGGATTCCCGCTACACTTCGCGTTCCGTCGACCGCTACCGCCTGTTCGTCCGCCGTGGGCTCCTCCAGCGTGGCGAACTGGCTGTCGACCAGGCTGGCGGGCATGAAATGGCCCTTGCGATCGGCGACGCGCCGCCAGGCGGTCTCCCGATCGATCCTGAGATAGAGGAAGACCATACCGGGGCAGAAGCGGCTCAGCCGGTCACGATAGCTTCGCTTCAGCGCCGAGCACGCCGCCACCGCCTTCCGCCCATCGGCAACCGAGGTCGCGATACGCTCGCCTATGGCGTCGAGCCAGCCGGCGCGCAACGCATCGGTCAGCGGCTCGCCGCGCGCCATGCGCGCCACGTTCTCCGGCGGATGCAGCAGGTCTCCTTCGACGAAGTCGGCGCCCAGCGCCTTGGCGAGCGCCTCGCCGACGGCGGTCTTGCCGCAGCCGGCAACGCCCATGACGACGATGGCGGGCGCCGTCCGAAGATCGTTCATGCCAGGCTCCGGTGTCTGCGGTCTTGCGCTCGCCTCATTTACCGTCAGCGGCTTGCCGGCGCGCGCCCGTAAAGCAGGAGCATGGCGACGATGACGACGCCATAGATGATCTGCCGCCCCGCTTCCGGCATCTGCATGACCGAGAGGATGGATTGCAGGAGCGTGATCAGGATCACGCCGGCCACCGTGCCGAGATAGGAGCCGCGCCCGCCCAGGATCGATGTGCCGCCCAGGACAACCGCCGCGATCGACGGCAGGAGATAGGCATCGCCCATGGACTGCGCCGCCTTGGATGCATAGCCCGCCAGAAGCACGCCGCCAAAGGCCGACAGCCCGCCGGAGACGGCGAAGGCGATCATGACGATGCGACGCGTGTCGATGCCGGACAGGTAGGCGGCGCGCTCACGGTTGCCGATGCCGTAAACGGCGCGGCCGAAGCTTGTGCGGGTCAGCGCGAAGACCATCGCGGCGCCGATCAGCACCCAGATGATGACGGCATTGGGAACGCCCGGGATGGTGAAACCGGTTGCCAGGTAGCGCATCGCGGCGGTCGCCGAATCCTGTGGCGAGAAACCGCCTGTGTAGACCACCATCAGCCCTTGCGCCACGGCATTGGTGGCTAAAGTAATGATCATCGAGGGGATGCGCAGATAGGCGACACCGATGCCGTTGACGATGCCTATCGCCACGCCGCACAGGACGCCGAAGGGAATGGCGAGAGCAACGCCGACCGACCCGTAGGCCGCGGCCGCGCAGGCCATCATGGCGCCGGCGGCCACGGCCCATGGCACGGAAAGATCGATCTGGCCAAGCAGGATGACCAGCATCATGCCGGTGGCGATGACGCCGAGGAAAGACGCGACCTTCAACTGCTGCAGGAGATATTCCGGCGACAGGAAGTTGCGCGAATAGAGGCTGCCGAGCAGGAGCAGGACCACGATGCAGGCAAAGGCCGTCAGCACCGCCGGGTCGGCGCGCCGGATGAATTTGGGCATGCGGCCGGCAATGCCGCCCATGATGCCGCCATGCGTCGTTTCGCTCACAGGAACCACTCCAGCCGGTTGCGTACCCGAAACAGCGCGAAGGCGCCAAGGCTGACCGCGATCAACAGGATAACGCCCTGGAACAACGGCTGCCAGAGCGGATCGAAATCGAAGACGAACAGGAGGTCGCCGATGGTGCGAAAGGCAAGCGCGCCGAAGATCGCGCCGATGGCGCTGCCCTTGCCGCCGAACAGCGACACGCCGCCGAGCACGACGGCCGCGATCGAAAACAGCGTGTAGGCATTGCCGCTGGCATAGGCCGCCTCGCCCGTATAGGTGAAGAAGGTCAGGAACAGTCCGCCGATGGCCGCAAGCAGGCCGGCAAGCGTATAAGCCAGCAACTTGCCTCTGCGGATCGGCACCCCGGACATGTAGGCCGCCGTCTCCGACGAGCCCGCGGCATAAGCGGCGCGCCCAAGTTCGGAGCGACTGAACGGCACCCAGACGACAAGCACGATCACGAGCAGCGCCACGAGGCTCGCCGGCACGACGCCGAAGAAACGTCCGGTCAGGAAATCGGCAAGAGCCTCGTTGACCGATCCGCCCGGAACGGGTCGCAAAAGCAAGGCCAGGCCGAAATAGACGGCGCCCGTGGCGATGGTGGCCACGATCGGCTGCAGCCGCCCGTAGATGACGATGGCACCGTTGATCGCCCCGCAGATGAGCCCGGTGCCCAGCACCGCCAGCACGCCGAACGCCGTTTCCAGGCCGGTGCCGACCACCAGCCATGAAGCCATGCAGTTGGTCAGCGTGAAGATCATGCCGACCGACAGATCGATGCCGGCGGTGATCACCACCAATGTCTGCGCCATCGCGACGAAGGCGAGCAGCACGCCCTTGTTGGCGGCCGTCTGCACGACATTGGCGGTGAAGCCGGCCGGATGGTTCGCGCTGTAAATTGCGAACATGACGACGAAGATGCCGAAGGCCAAAAGCGTTCCGCGTTGTTCGGCCAGCCGGTAGCGCCAATCCTTCACGCGTGCTCTCCCTGCCCGATGCGGACATCATCGCCGTGAATGTTGAGCGCGCTGGCGATAAGCGCGTGCTCGGTGAGCCCCGCGCCGACCAGCTCGCGTTTGACCGCGCCGTCATAGAGCACGAGCACGCGGTCGCAGCAGCCGATCAGCTCGTCATAGTCGGTCGAATAGAACAGGATCGCAGCACCCGCATCCGCGAGCTTGCGCATAAGCTGGTAGAGCTCCTGCTTGGTGCCGACATCGATGCCGCGCGTCGGATCGTTGAGCAGGATGATGCGCGGCTGCCGCATCAGCCATTTGGCGATCACCACCTTCTGCTGGTTGCCGCCGGAAAGCGCGCCGACCGGAATGTCCAGGCCCGCCGTCTTGATCGCCAGCAGCCCGACCATGTCGTCGATCAGGCGCTGTTCGGTGGCGCGGTCGATGATGCCGGCCTTGGTCAGCCGGTCTAGGGCTGCGAAAGAGAGATTCTCGCGCACCGTCATCGGCAGCATCAGTCCTTCGGTCTTGCGATCCTCGGGGATCAGCGCCATGCCGATGCGGCCGTGGCTGGCCGCGGTCGGGCTGGCGATCGAAACCGGCTTGCCGTCGATCAGCACCTCGCCGCGCAGGCCGCGCAGCACGCCGAAGAAGGCAAGCAGCAATTCGCGCTGACCCTGCCCATCCAGACCGCCCAGGCCCACAACCTCCCCTGCCCTGACGCTAAGCGAAATATTGTCCAGCCGGTCGGCCCAGGAGAGATTGCGCGCTTCGAGCACCGTCGCAGCGGCCGGGGCGGAAGCGGGTTTCGGCGGGAAGATATGACTGTATTCGCGGCCGATCATCAGCTCGACCACCTCATTGTCGCTCTTCGAGCCGGCCGGGTAGCTGGCGACGTTGCGGCCGTTGCGGAACACCGTGCAATGGTCGGCGAGTTCCGCGATCTCGTTCATGCGGTGCGAGATGTAGAGCAGCGCCAGTCCTTCCGAGCGCAGCCGTTTCAACACCTCAAAGACCTTGGCGACGTCCGCCGCCGTCAGCGCCGAGGTCGCCTCGTCGAGGATCAGGATGCGCGGCTTCCGAGCCAGCGCCTTGGCGATCTCCACCATCTGCCGGCGCGACAGCGGCAGGTCCTTGACCAGCGCGCGGGGATGAATGTCGGAAGCGCCGGCGCGTGCCAGCGCTTCCTCAGCGATCTTCCGCTGCGCCTTGCGGTCGATCATGCCGAAACGCTTGGGTGGATTGGAAATGACGATGTTGTCGGCGACGCTGAGTTCCGGAATCAGCGACAGCTCCTGGAAGATGCAGACGATGCCGGCCTGGTTGGCGGCGGCAGGCGAAGCGAAGGTGACCTCGCTTCCGTCCAGTGTCATGCGACCTTCATCCGGCGCCACGACGCCCGCCATGACCTTGATCAGCGTCGATTTGCCGGCGCCGTTCTCGCCGAGGATGGCGTGGATGCTGCCGGCGGTGACCGTCAGCTCGGCCTTTTCCAGGGCCCGAACGCCGCCATAGCGCTTGGATATGCCTTCCATGCGGAAGAGCGGAGCCGTGCCGTCCATCAGCCCTCCCGGCCGGTTTTGATTGGGGAGACAGTGCCGCGGGCTCGCCGCGGCACTGTCCGGTCAGACTATTTGTTTTCCTTGGTTTGGCCCATGATTTCCTGCGCGGTGAAATTGATGCCGCAGGTCGGGAAGGAATTGCCGACGAAGAAATTGTCGGACTGGTCGGGGAAGAAATCCTGACCCGCCTTGAAGTTCGGATCCTCGACGATGGCCAAAGGCAGCTTGACCGATTGCGGCACGACATTGCCTTCGAGCGCGGCAATCGCCGTCTTGATGGCAACCGCCACCTGGGCCGGGCCGGTACCGGCGGACGAGCATTTCAGCCCGTCGGCCGCATGCGCGGCGCAGAATTTGCGGAAGCCGTTTTCCGTCTCGCCGCCGAACGGCACGAACGGATGCTTGGCGTCGATCATCGCCTGCACGATGCCGGTGTCGCCGCCCTGCCCGGTGATGGCGTCGAACGGGCCGCTGGTGGCGATCGCGTCGGCCGTGGCCTTTTGCGCCACGCCGTCATCCCACTTGCCGACCACCTCGGTGACGGCCCACTTCTTGCCGGAACCGTCGAGCACCTCATGGATGCCGTTGTGGCGGTCGGTGTCGACCGAAGTGCCGGCGACGCCGCGTACCTCGAGCACCTTGCCGCCGTTCGGCACATGCGCGACCAGCCACTTGCCCCAGAGCTCGCCGAGGCCCTTCTGATCGACATTGACGTTGATCGCGTCCTTGGTGTCGAGGATGTTGTCGAAGGCGACCAGCACGACACCGGCTTCCTTGGCGCGCTTGATGACCGGCCCGAACGCGGTCGGGTTCTGCGCGTTGACGACGATGGCGTCAAAGCCGGAATCGATGAAGTTGTTGATCGCCGAGATCTGCGCCGGCACATCCTCGCCGGTCGACACGACCTTGAATTCCTTGAGCTTCTTGGCGACATCCGGCTGCGCCGCATAAGCCTTGGCCGTCTGGATCATCTGGATGCGCCAGGTGTTGGCGATGTAGCCGTTGGCAAGCGCGATGCGGTAGGGACCGTCCTTCTTCGGATACTTGAAAAACTGCGTGTCGGCCGACCACGGCGCGAAGCAGTCCGGCTCGGCCGCGGGCCCCTTGACGACCTCGGGTCCGGCGATCGCCGACGAACTCAGCATGACAAATGCGGTGGCGGCAATGACGCCGCCAACGAGTGACTTGATCATCGATATTCCTCCCAGTTGCAGTTCCGCTTGTTATGAATCTTTGGCGATACGGTCGGCAACCCTCCGGCCAACCAGACACCCACACAGGACGGCCGCGCCGCCCAGATCCTCCTCGTCCCCCTCAGCTCTCTGGCAATTTAGAAAACTATCATATTATACATAATAAACAAGTACGAGCTGTTGCTTATGTATAATAAACAGCCTTCCCGCCTCGCCGAGCCTTTACCGGCACGCAAATGGTAGCGCTACCATCTCAGGCTGTAAAGAATCATCTTAAGGAACCAACAGTACCGCGTCAGCGCCCGGTGCTCTCGCGCCGCATCAGCTCGAAACCGAGATCGACGATCCGCTGTTCCGGCCGGTTTCCGGCGATCGCCGACAGCGCCATGGCGACGGCACGGGTGCCGATTTCATAGCGATGCGTGCGCACGCTTGTGATTGAAGGAAACGACACCTGCATCATGTCGAGATCGTTGAAACCGACAATGCCGATCTGCTTCGGCACGTCGATCGATGCGCGATGGCATTCGAACAGAACGCCAAGCGCGATATCATCATTGTTGCAGAACACGCCGTCCAGCGTCGGCATCTTGGCCAGCGCGTCGCGGAACAACTCGCGCCCGAGCGTCACGCTTGACGGCACCGGCGTTGTGGTGACCAGCCGCGCATCGAACAGGCCGGCGGCCTCCATCGCGGCGCGGTAGCCGGCAAGGCGCCGCTGCGAACGCGGATCCATCCGCGCGCCGATGAAGCCGATCTTGCGGTATCCGGCTTGCAGCAGGTGTTCGGCGGCGGTCCTGCCGCCGTCGAGATGCGAGAAGCCGACCATCATGTCGACCGGGTCCGGCCCGGTCTCCATCACTTGCACCACCGGGCAGCCGGCATTCTCCAGCAGTCGTCGCGCGCTGGGCGTCTGGTCTATGCCGGCCACGATCAGCGCCGCAGGGCGTTGCGATCCGAAGACCTGCAGCAGCCGCTCTTCCTCCAGGCCTGAATAATGGGTGTTGCCGATCTGGATGCGGAACGGACTGTCGGAAAGACTGTCATAGATGCCGCGCACCACCTCGGCGAAGACGTTGTTGGTCAGCGAAGGCACCAGCACGCCGAACACCTCGGCGCGCGCCGAGGCGAGCGCGCGGGCGTTCGGGTCGGGCACATAGCCGAGCTCGTCGACCGCGGCCTGTATCTGCCGTCGAAGGTCTTCCGACACCCGCCCGGGCTCACGCAAGGCCCGCGATACCGTGATCGCGCCGACACCGGCCTTGCGCGCCACGTCGGCAATGGTCGGACGGCCGCCGCCACGACGGGAGCGCGGCTTGGTCAAGAGCGAGCCTCCTCGATATGCCGAACGAAACAGTTGTTGTCAGCCATCGCGTCGCGCAGTCGCCTATGTTGTCAACGCAGCCTGTCGTTCAGGCATCTCCAGCCCGACATTAGGCCGACGTCCGGTCGCCGAAGAGCAAAATCAGCAGGAAAAGAAGACCAAACGATACGTAAAATCCGGCCAATGCACCAAATAGACGTTTGCGGAGCGGTCGAAACTCTTGGGCAACAAAAAACCTATTGAGTCGGCTATTCTTACGGCCAACACGCTCGCTCCAACCAAGTGCTCTTTCCTCGGCTATGTCGACAAGCGCCCCGGTTCTGCTGATTACCAGCAAAATCGCATAGATAAAAAAGGCGAAGCTTACGAGACACACAGCGGTGCACGCCCAGACCGCTATTGCTAGAAGAATGGGCTTACCGTGAAGGGCTAGATGCATTCTGTGCACCGCTGAAAATTAGGCTCAAGCAGCAATCATTGACGATCGTCGTGCTCGCCACAATAGCAAACCAATTGCTAGTAAATTCAAAATATTCCACCCAATTCCGTTGAGGAACGCGGCCGCGTAAGATCCGGTGAGATCGTAGATCCAGCCCGACATCCAGCCGCCGATAGCCATGCCGAAAATGGTCGCCATGATGACGATGCCAACGCGCTGGCCGGCCTCCTTGGCGGGCATGTATTCGCGCACGATGATCGCATAACAGGGCACGATGCCCCCTTGCGACAGGCCGAACACCAGCGAGACGACATAGAGCGAGGCAAGACCGTCGAAGGGAATGTAGAAGAACAGCGACAGGCACTGCAGCACCGAACCGATCAGCAAGGTCCTCACCCCGCCGATACGGTCGGCGACGAAGCCGGAAACAAGGCGGCTGACGACGCCGGCGGCCATCATGATCGACAGCATATCGGCGCCGTGGGCGACACCATAGCCGAGGTCCATGCAATAGGCGACGATATGCACCTGCGGCATCGACATCGCCACGCAACAGCCAAGACCAGCTATGACGAGCAGCGCCTGAAGGGCGGCCGGCGACAATGAAATCGGCTGGACCGGGCGTGCGCCTGGCGAGCCTGCGACGGCCACCGGGGCGCGACGTCGCAGCATTATGACCAGCGGCGCCATAGTCACCAGGCAAGCGATGCCGATAGCCACATAGGTGAAGCGCCAACCCTCCGCCTTCATCAGCGGCGGTATGATTGCTGGCCAGACCGTTCCGGCGAGATAGCTGCCCGCCGCGGCCGTAGCCACGGCAACGCCGCGCCGGCGGTTGAACCAGTGCGAGATATCGGCGATCAGCGGTCCGAAAATCGCCGATGTCCCCACCCCGATGAGCAAGCCTTGGGCGAGCGTGAATTGCAGGATCGAAGTGGAGAGCGACGCCAGCGCGAAGCCGGCAACCAGGGCCATCGAGGAACCCAGCGCCGGGATCCAGTAACCGACACGGTCGATGGCGCGGCCGACCAGCACATTGCCGGCGGCGAAGCCGACCATGGTAGCGGTGTAAGGCATCGAGGCGGCGGCACGATCGACGCCGAACTCGGCCTGCACGGCGGGCAGGACCACGACTACGGCCCACATGCCGACGCCGCCGATCGTCGCCAGCAGCAAGGAGATCCCGAGCCGCGTCCACGCGTAGAAGCTGTCTATGTCCGCGTTGTTTGCCGCGTTTCCTGGAACTGTCGTCACGGGGTTTCCTGTCCACGATTTCTTCGAGATCGCGCGTTTGAGCGCACTATCGGCCCATTTCCTGAGCCGAGCAGCGCCACGACCGGCAAATCCGTGGCTCCAGAACCGGGAACCCGCCTCACCTCATGGGGTTTCTCTGAAGGAAGGAGTTTGTCATGACCGCCAAGAAGAAATGGTCGGCCGACGTGACCGAACACAGCGACGCCCTCGATCTCGAGGAGCACGTCTTCGAATCCGATGACGCGAAGAAGATCGCCGCCTCGCTCAAGCGCTCGGCCGAGCACAGCCACCGCCGCAAGGCAGAGCCGTTCCAATCCGCCATGTCGATGTTGAATTTCTACATCAACCGTGCCGGCAAGAATCTGCCTGACGAGCGCAAGAAGGTGTTGGAAAAGGCGAAGGACGAGCTGCGTGTCGCCTTCGGTCGCGAAAAGCAGGATTGAGGGTTGCTGGGAGCGCTAGCACCAGTTCCTCAACGCAGGGATCTGGAAAGATTGCAGGCTTGTCGGGCAAGGCTATCAGCATCCGTTTGGGGTGTTCAGCGCAAACGCTGGCGATGAGCTGAAGCCCCCAACCTCGTCATTCTAGGGCGGAGCTACGCGAAGCGGAGCGCAGACCCGAGGATGACGACCGCGATAGGCGTCTTGGCCAATCGCCAAGGCATGGGATCTGCCAACGCACGCACGGGCAGCGGTCAAAGTTTCTGTGCTGGCGAACTGGTCCGGTACAAGACCCTAACGCGACTGGATCACTTCGTCGGTATTGGCCAGCAGCTTGCGCACCGCATTGCGCGCCGCATCCGGCCTTTGCAGGCGGATACTGCGTTCGATCGCCTCATGCAGTTTCTGGGCGTGCTGCAGATTGTCGAGCTCGCGCGTCGTATAGGTGAAGAGATGGTCGAAGGCAGACTCGATCAAGACGCCCAGCGGCACCAGCAGGTCGTTGCCCGAAGCCCTGAGGATGGCAAGGTGGAAGCGCGTGTCGGCCCGCGTGCGCTCCTGCAGGTTGGTCGCCTCGCCCATCTCGCGACAGGCCTGGCTGATCTCGGCCATCTGCTCGCGGGTCCGCCGCATCGCCGCGAAGGCCGTCGCCTCCGGCTCGATGATGTGGCGGAACTCCTGCACGGTCTTGAGGAACACCTCGCGGTCCGGCGAGGTCGCGTACCAGGCGAGCACGTCGCGGTCGAGAAGGTTCCAGCGTTCCTTCGGTTCGACCCAGCTGCCGATCTTCGGTCGCGAGGCCAGAAGGCTCTTTGCCATCAGCATCTTGATCGCCTCGCGCACCGCCGAGCGGCTGACGTCGAAGGTCTCCGACCATTTGGCCTCATTGGGCAGGATGGTGCCCGGCGGATAGTCGCCGCGCACGATCCGAAGGCCGATCTCGCTCGCAAGCGAAGCATGCACGCTGGCGCCCGGGATGCGTGACGCGTTGGCCCGGCGAACGCCGGACGGACGCTCCGCCGCTGCCATTTTTGTCGGCCTCTTTTCGTTGTTCGGCTTAGCGTCCCGCATGGTTCCACAAAATCCCGTTTTCAGAAGCTGTCAAGCAGGGCAAGCCCGCTTTGCCGCAATGCGCGAGGATGTGCACAGATCAACCGGCATTTGCCGCCGGCTCACGCCGTCTTGACGTATTTGCGCCAGCTGTGCTCGGGCCGGAAGCCAAGCACATCGCGCGCCTTGCGGTTCGAAAGCAGCGTCTCATATTCGCCAAGCTCGGCCTTGACCGGCACGCCCGGATAAAAGCGCTTCAACAGCTCCGCCGTCGGCAGGTCCGATGAGGTGTCGTCGTTGGCCGCGTTGAACACCTGATAGCCCAGGCCGTCCTTCTCGATGGCGCGCAAGGTGATCTGGCCGAGATCGCGCGCATCGATATAGCTCCAGGCGATGCGCTTGCGGAAACCGGGATCAGCGAACCATTTCGGGAATAGCGAATATTCATGCGGCTCGATGACATTGCCGATGCGCAGCGCATAGATGTCGAAGCCGCTGCGTAACGCGAAAGCCCGCGCAGTCTTCTCGTTGACGATCTTCGACAGCGCATAGGAGTCCATCGGGTCGACGTCATAATCCTCGTCGAGCGGGAAATGCGTCGGATTGCGAGGCTCGTTGGCGAAGACAAGACCGTAGGTCGTCTCGCTGGAAGCGATGATAACCTTGCGGATGCCGAGCTTCACCGCCGCCTCGATGACATTATAGGTGCCCATCGCGTTGATGCGGAACACCTCGTTGTCCGGCGTGATCATGATGCGCGGGATCGCCGCGAAATGCACCACGGCGTCGACCGGCTGCGATCTCAACGACGGGTCGAACTCGTGCAGACCCATATAGCTCGACAGCGCGTTGAAAACCTGGCCGCTGTCGGTGATGTCGGTGACCAAAGTGCGCACCTTCGGATTGTCGAGCGGCTTGGTGTCGATGTTGAGCACCTGGCAGCCATGTTCGACCAGATATTCCACGACATGCCGGCCAGCCTTGCCGCTGCCGCCGGTGAACATGATCCGCTTCGTCATTTTGCTCTCCACAATGCTAGGTAATTATGTGTATTGTCAGACAATATGACATTCCGCGATCGCCCGCCACCCGCGATCCGCGGAAACCTTCTGGACAATCGCCCGCCGCGCGGGCGCCCATCACCATGAAAGACAAGGAAGAGACGACATGAGCACCACCGCTGCCCGCGAGAACATCGGTTTCATCGGCCTTGGCCTGATGGGGCACGGCATCGCCAAGAACATCGTCGACAAGGGCTATCCGCTGACCTTCCTCGGTCGCAAGAACCGCAAGCCGGCGGAAGACTTGGCCGGACGCGGCGCCAAGGAAGTTGCCACGTCCAAGGAGGTGGCCGCGGCCTCCGACATCGTCTTCATCTGCGTCACCGGCTCCCGCGAGGTGGAGGCGATCATCCGCGGCCCCGACGGGCTGAAGGAGGGCCTGAAGCAAGGCTCGGTCGTCGTCGATTGCTCGACCTCCGATCCGGTCTCGACAGTGGCCCTGGCCGCCGAACTCAAGGCGCTCGGCGTCGACTATGTCGATGCGCCGCTCAGCCGCACGCCGAAGGAGGCCTGGGAAGGCACGCTCGACGCCATGGTCGGCGCGCCTGACGCCGTGTTCGCCAGGCTGAAGCCGGTGCTCGAGACCTGGGCCGGCCGCATCGTTCATATCGGCGATACCGGCGACGGCCACCGCATGAAGCTGCTCAACAACTTCATCTCGCTGGCCTACGCCGCGATCTATTCCGAGGCGCTGGCGCTGGCCGAGAAGGTCGGCATCTCGCCGCCGCGCTTCGACAGCGTCATTCGCAACGGCCGCATGGATTGCGGCTTCTACCAGACCTTCATGCGCTGGACGCTGGAGGGCGACCGCGACGCGCACAAATTCACCATCGCCAATGCCTTCAAGGACCTGACCTATCTGGAATCGATGGCGGGCGCGGCCGGCATCGCCAACCCTCTGGGCAACGCGACCAAGAATTCCTTTGCGACCGCCTTCGCCACCGGCCCCGCGGAACAGTATGTGCCGATGCTCGCCACGCATATCGGCAAGCTCAACGGCGTCGACCTGATGCCTTCGAAGGACGGCGTGAAGCAGAAGATTTAGGCGGGAGCCGCCCTGCCCTGTTCGACGGCGGGAGCAGGCGCTGGAAAAGATGGGGCGCCCACCGGGCGCCCCTTTTTGTCACTTCTGGATGCAGCCGGCGCCTACTTCTGGATGCAGGTGTCGGCCGTTTCCTTGGTGCATTCGTCGAGGCCGGTGAAGACCGGATCGTCGACCTTCTTGCCGCCGATGAGGTCGATCATCACCGAAGGCGCCTTGTAGCCCATTTCGAACGGCCGCTGGCCGACCAGCGCGGTCACCAAGCCTTCCTTGGCGATCGCCACCTCGTCGCCGATCGTGTCGGCGGCGCCGATGACGAACTCGTTCTTGGCGATCTTGTCGGCCATCGGCTTGAACAGGTCGCGATAAGGCTGCGGCGCGCCGAACAGCGGCCAGCCACCCATGATGCCGAAGGCGTCGAGCTTCGGGTTGGCGGCGAGGATGTCGGTCATCGCCTGCACGCCTTTGGCGCCGTCGTCATTGGTGAACACCGGGCAGCCGGGAGCTTCGGTCCAGCCACCTTCGCCGGCAAGTGCTGCAAGACCTTCCTTCCCGGTCAGCGCATCGCGCATGCCTTGCGCGCGACGCAGGATGTTGTCGGCCGCCGGATTGCCCTCGATCGTGCAGATCGTGCCGCCATTCGGCTTGGCCTTCTTGATGTACTCGCCGATCTTCTTGCCCATCAGGTAGTTGTCGGTGCCGAGATAGGTCTTGCGAAGGGCGGCGTCTTCCTTGGCAAGGTCGGCGTCGACCGTCATGATCGGGATCGACGGATTGGCGCTCTTGATCGTCTGCGCGATCAGCGGCGCGTTCGACGGCGAGATCGCCATCGCCACCGTGTCTGGCTTGCTCAGCATATCCTGCACGATCTGCGCCTCGCCGGCCTCGTCGGAAGTCGATGCCGGGCCGGTGTAGAAGCATTCATATTCCGAGCTGGCGTTTTCCTTGTTCCACTTCTCGCAGCCCTGATGAATGGCTTCGAAGAACGGATTGTCGAGACCCTTCACAACGATGACGAGCTGTTTCTTGGCCAAAGCCGGCCCGGCGCCCAACGCCATGGCGGCGACGGCGGCAAGCAAAAGTGTTTTCCTCATGTCAGTCCTCCCTTGAAACAGACGGACACCGCGTGCCCGCCACACTGATCAACCCGGATACACAAGAACCACGACGAGCATCTCATGATGTTCGCGCCCCGCGCCGGGCTGATAAGCATTTGCCGATCCGTCCGCCCGAATACCGATGCAGCCGAATCCTTTACCCTCAAACCATCTGCCTGCCTCCGCCGGATAGACGGACGATTGGCAAAGTCTTGTTCCGAAGCTTAGCTAATATCGGCTTTTCGCCAGCGTCAATTGCTATTTGTCCTACAAAACCGATTTTTCGTCGAGTCTCGAAATTAATCGTCAGACAATTGATTGACGCCCCCGTCCGCTTTTGCCTAAATGCGTGGACGCACCGTTCGGGAGGAGATGGACGGGGCAAGACGCAAGCGGCGCCGCCGGGTTCGGTGGCCAGTTGCGCCAACAACGGGGAGGCTTAAGGCTGGTGTCGGTTCTGGAACTCGCCAACATCTCGAAGCATTTCGGCGCCATCCAGGCGGTCAACGATGTATCGTTTTCGCTGGAAGCTGGTGAGGTCGTCGGCCTGATGGGCGACAACGGTGCCGGCAAGTCGACGCTAGTGAAGATGATCGCTGGCAATTTCCACCCGAGCCACGGCACCATGCGGCTGGAGGGCAAGGACCTTGTCATGCACAAGCCGGCGGATGCGCGCCAGCACGGCATCGAGATCGTCCACCAGGACCTTGCGCTCTGCAACAACCTGACCGCCGCGGCCAACGTCTATCTCGGCCGCGAGCTGCGCCGCGGCTTCGGTCCGCTGCGCATTCTCGACTATGGCGCGATGTACAAGCGTGCCGGCCAGCTCTTTGCCGAGCTGAAATCCGAGACGCGGCCGCGCGACCTCGTCAAGCAGATGTCGGGTGGCCAGCGCCAGGCGGTGGCGATTGCCCGCACCATGCTGTCGCAGGCCAAGATCGTGCTGATGGATGAGCCGACGGCGGCGATTTCGGTCAGGCAGGTCGCCGAAGTGCTCAATCTCATCCGCCACCTGCGCGATCAGGGCATCGCCGTGGTGCTGATCAGCCACCGCATGCCCGACGTGTTCGACGTCGCCGACCGTGTTATCGTCATGCGGCGCGGCCGCAAGGTGGCCGACAAGAAAATCGCCTCGAGCTCGCCCGAGGAAGTCACCGGGCTGATCACCGGCGCCATCGAACAGGTTGCGTAGTCGCGTGGATCGGGCGTCCACGCCTCAGGAAAGGTCGATAATGGCAGTCACACTTGACCAGACGATCGCGCAGAAGCAGCACACCTTCCTGTCGCGGCTTTTTGCCAACCAGACTTTCTGGGTGGTGATCGCGGTCATCCTCGCCTGCCTGTTCCTGTCCGTCGCCACCGATTCCTTCGCCACGTCGAAGAACATCTTCAACATCACGCGCAATATCACCTTCGTCGCCATCGTCGCGCTCGGCATGACCTTCGTCATCATTACCGGCGGCATCGACCTTTCGGTCGGCTCGGTGCTTTGCCTATCCTCGATGGTGCTCGCCGTCACCATGCATGCCGGCTATTCGATCGAGGTGGGCATCCTGGCCTCGATCGCCACCGCGCTTGCGATCGGCGCCTTCAACGGCCTGCTCATCGCCTATCTCGGCTTCCCGCCTTTCGTGGTCACGCTCGGCATGCTGTCGGTGGCGCGCAGCCTTGCCATGGTCGCCTCGAACAACACCGTGGTGTTCCAGTTCGGGCCGGACCACCAGAAGCTTTTGTCGTTGGGCGGCGGCGCCTGGGTTTTCGGCATCGCCAATCCGGTGCTCTACATGATCCTCCTGGCGGGGATCACCGGCTTCATCCTGCGCTGGACCAAATTCGGCCGGCACATCTTCGCCATCGGCGGCAATGAGCATGCGGCGACGCTGACCGGCGTTCCCGTCAAGCAGATCAAGGTCGTCGTCTACATGATCTCGGCGCTGTCGGCAGGGCTTGCCGGCATTATCCAGACCGGATGGCTGGGCGCCGTCACCACCAATCTCGGCAACGGCATGGAGCTGCAGGTGATTGCCGCCACCGTCATCGGCGGCGCCAATCTCGCCGGCGGCGTCGGCACCGCGCTCGGCGCCGTCGTCGGCGCCGCCCTCATCGAGGTGATCCGCAACAGCCTTGGCCTGCTCGGCATCAACGCCTTCTGGCAAGGCACCTTCATCGGCGGCGCGATCATCCTGGCGGTTCTGTTCGATCGCATCCGCAATTTCAGGCGTAGCGACTGAAGCGCGCCGCCTCGCCTTCTCCCCTTGTGGGAGAAGGTGGATCGGCGCGATAGCGCCGAGACGGATGAGGGGTGTTCCAGCGGAGTGAGACGCTGGCTTTCCCTGGAGCACCCCTCATCCGTCGCCTTCGGCGACACCTTCTCCCACAGGGGGAGAAGGGAACGCGCCTATCGCCCAGTCTGAAAATCGGGTCCGGACGGGCGATGCGAGATGGCCACCATTCCTGCCTGCCTTGACGCAGCCTCACCCCAGCCGCACTATTGCCCGGCAGGCGAAGGGAGGCCAGTCGCCTGCGGGAGGAACGATAGCCATGACGGACGCGATCAGGCTCTACTGGGGCCGGTTCGGACATGTTTCCGTGCTGAATGTCGCCAACGACTTCGTCACCCATGCCCATGGCGAGGCGCATCTCATCATCTGGCTGGAAGGCACGGCAGGCGAAATGACCATCGGCCGCGAGACGGTGCGGCTTGGGCCTGGCACCGCGGCCGGCATCAATTCGTTCCAGCCGCATAGCCATGCGCTATCCCGCGACGGCAAGCCCGGCCTGTTCCTAGCCTTCTACATCGACCCGGACTGGGCGCGCCGGCGCCGCGACCTGCCCTCCTCCGCGCCGCTGTTCGCGCAAGCGGCGATCACGCTGGAGCCCTGGCTGCACCAGGCGGCGGCGAACCTGCTCGATCACCTGGCCGACAATGAGAGCATCGACGACGTGGCCAACTACGAGATCGAGCGTTTCATCGACAGCGTTCTCGACGCGGCGGATGCTTCGGCGCCACAGGTAGTCCGCGCGCGCATCAACACTATGCTCGACTTCCGTGTCCGCAAGGCGATCCAGTTGATGAAGGCCAATGTCTGCGAGCGCATCTCGTTCGACGACGTGGCTCGTTCGGTCGGGCTCTCACGGCCGCATTTCTTCGCGCTCTTCAAGGAACAGACCAACCTTACGCCGAACGTCTACTGGAACACGCTGCGCATGGAGGAAGCCGTGCGCCAGCTGCAGTGGTCGCAGGAACCGCTGATCTCCGTTGCCTGCAATCTCGGATTTACCACCCAGGGCAATTTCTCGCGCTTTTTCCGCGACCATGTCGGCGTGCCGCCGACGCTCTACCGCGAAGCCGCTCAGGCCATGTCGTGAGCGCCTTTGCAGGCTGATCCGTCGCCGCATTTTCCGACTGGTTGATACGCGCTCAAGACGCATTGATAAGCGCCGGCCCGTCGGCCGCTCTAGCCTGCTCCCGATCTTTGCAAGAGGACCAGTCTATGGCGAAAGTCACCATCTCCAGCGTCATCGACGCGCCGGTCGAGCAGGTCTGGGCGCGCATCCGCGACTTCAATGGTTTGCCCAGCTGGCATCCGCGCATGGTGGAAAGCCATATCGAGGACGGCAAGGACGCCGCCACGATCGGCTGCGTGCGCAACTTCCAACTGGTCAGCGGCGCGCGGCTACGCGAGAAGCTGCTCGATTTCTCGGATGAGAACTTCCTGGTCAGCTATTCGATCCTCGAGACGCCGCAGCCGCTCACCAATCACAAGGCGACGCTGCAGTTGCGGCGCGTCACCGACGGCAACCGCACCTATGCCGAATGGACAGCGAGCTTCGACGCCGCGCCCGAGGAGGCCGACAAGCTGGCCGAGGGCATGGGCGCCAACGTCTTCCAGGGCGGTTTCAACGCCCTGAAGGCCCATTTCGCCGGCCAGAGCTGACGGGAGCGCGCCATGTCGCTTGCGCTGCAGACTTTTTCGAGCGTGAAAGACGCCAACGCCGCGTTGCAGGCCGCTGGGACACGCTATCTCGGCGGCGGCACGCTTGTCGTCCGCGCGGCCAATGAAGGCGATGTTGCCGTCTCCAGCCTGATCCGCGTCAACGATCCCGGCCTCTCGCAGATCGCGGTTTCCGGCGGCAAGGTCCGGCTCGGCGCTTCGGTCACCATGGCCGCGATTGCCCGCCATCCCGAGCTCGCCGCGCTTGCGCCGGCCGCGCGCGCCGTCGGCGGGCCGGCGATCCGCAACATGGCGACCGTCGGCGGCAATCTGTTCGCCCCTGCCCCTTATGGCGATTTCGCGGTGGCGCTGCTGGCGCTGGACGCGACCGTCTTCACCGAAGACGGCGAAGTGCCGATCAAGACCTTCCTGGTCGGCCGTGATGCCAGCCGCGCCATCGTCTCGGCTGTCGGCTTTTCATTGCCTAAAGCCGAGAGCTTCCGCTTCCTGAAAGTATCGCGGGTCAAGCCCAAGGGTGTGTCCGTGCTGAGCATCGCCGCGCTTCTGGAACTCGCACCGGACGGCACGGTGACCTCGGCGCGCATCGCGCTGGGCTGCATGGCCGATCGTCCAATGCGCGCTTTAGCGGCCGAAAAGGCGCTGCTCGGCTGCAAGCTCACCCCGCAGGAGATCGCGCCGGCCCTGACCGCCGCGAGCGAAGGCATCGCGCCGATCACCGACCCGATCGCCAGCGCCTGGTATCGCGCCGAGGTTCTGCCGGTCCATCTCGGCCGGCTGCTGCTTGACTAATATCCGTGGGGACGCGCGTCTGTCCGGCCGACCCGGGCAGGCGCGCAGGGAGGAAAAATGGCGAAGGTCCCGGTTCAATTCACACTCAACGGCTCGGAGAAAGCCGAGTTCGTCGAAAGCGGCACGACGCTGCTCAATGTGCTGCGCGACAAGATCGGCGACACCTCACCCAAGGGGGGTTGCCACCAAGGCACCTGCGGCGCCTGCTCGGTCATCATCGACGGAGAACTCAGGCTCTCCTGCCTGACGCTGGCCGAAACCTGCGGCGGTGCCGACGTCAGGACCACCGCCGGCCTTGCCGAAGGCGGTGTGCTGCATCCGCTGCAGCGCGCCTTCCTCGATGCCTTCGCCACGCAATGCGGCTTCTGCACGCCGGGCATGATCATGGCCGCGAAGGTTCTGCTCGACCGCACGCCCAACCCGAGCCGCGAGGATGTGGTCGAGGCGCTGTCCGGCAACATCTGCCGCTGCACCGGCTACGAGCCGATCATCCAGGCCGTGCTGCTTGCGGCGCTCGCCAACTCGCAGAACGCCGCCTGAGGGAACGAGCCATGGAACTGCGCAAGGATTATTTCGCCGATGTCCGCAAGGACGGCCTGCATGAGATCGGCCAGGGTCGCCCGCGGCTCGACTCGCCGGGACATGTCACCGGCAAGACCGTTTATTTCGCCGACCGAAACTTCCCGGGCATGCTGCATCTGAAGATGGTGCGCAGCCCGCACCACCATGCCCGCATCCGCTCGATCGATACGTCGGAAGCGGAGAAACATCCGGGCGTGGTGCGCGTGCTGACCGCCAAGGACGTGCCGCACAATGTCTACACCATCCTGATCCTGATCCAGATCGGTCCCGAGGACGAAACCGTGCTTGCCGACGGCAAGGTGCGGTGGAAGGGTGAGGCCGTGGTGGCGGTATTGGCCGAGACCGAGCGCGCCGCGCAGGAAGCCGCCGCCAAGGTCAAGGTCGACTATGAGGTGTTGCCGGCCGTCTTCGACATGGAAGAAGCGCTGAAGCCCGGCGCGCCTTTGGTCAACGAATATCACGGCCAGAATTACTACCTCTATGACAGCGGCGAATGCCGCAAGGTGCGCTTCGGCGATGTCGAGGCAGGCTTTGCCCAGGCCGACCACATCCTCGAACAGTCCTACCAGTCCTCGCCGATCGAGCACGCCCCGACCGAAACCACGGGCTGCGTGGTGGCGCCGGAAGGCAATGACCGCTTCACCTGCTACACCAACACGCAGGCGATGTTCTTCACCCTCGACAACGCCTCGATCATCCTGCAGATGCCCGGCTCGAAGCTGCATTTCGTCGGCGGCACCGTTGGCGGTGGCTTCGGCGGCAAGGTCGACGTCGTCGTCGAGCCGATCGCCATCCTCGCGGCCAAGCTGACCGGACGCCCGGTCTGTTTTATCTACAGCCGTGAGGAGGAGATGCAGATCTCCTCGCCGCGCGCCGCCGAAAAGGTGATCATCAAGGACGGCGTCATGAAGGACGGCCGCATCGTCGCGCGCAAGGTGACCGGCTATACCGACGCCGGCGCCTATTCGCGCCACTCGCCCTATGGCGCGCAGAAGGGCGCGGCCCACTATCCAGGCCCCTATACGATCCCGAATGTCTGGATCGACACCTATTGCGTCTACACCAACCGCACCCCTTCGTCGGCCATGCGCGGCTTCGGCGTCACCATCGGCGACTTCGCGCTGGAGGTGCAGATGGACAAGCTGGCGCGGCTGATCGGCATGGATCCGCTCGAGTTCCGCTTCATCAACGCCTATCGCGACGGCGACATGAAGGCGCATCGCCAGCCGACCGAGGGTGCGGCGCTGATCGAATGCATGCAGGAGGCCTCGCGCGTCGCCAACTGGCCGGTGGCGGAAAAGTACATGGCGATGTCCTCCTACAGGAAGGGAGCCTGAGATGGCGATCCGGCGTGGACGCGGCGTCGCCGCGATCAACTATCCGACCGGCATGAATCTCGGCGGCGACCCGACGCAGGCGCTGGTGCATTCGACGCCGACCGGCAACTTCATGGTGACGTTGTCCAGCGTCGATCTCGGCCAGGGCATGAAGCAGATCATGGCGCAGATCTGCGCCGAGACGATCGGCGTGCCGACCGACCGCGTCGTCATCGACACCGCCGACACCGACACCGGCCCGCACTGCATGGGCACCTTCGCCTCGCGCGGCACGCACCGCGCCGGCAACGCCGTCATCCAGGCGGCCAAGGAAGCCCGCCAGGTGATGCTGGAAGTGGCCGCCGAGGAGCTGGAGGTAAACGCCTCCGACCTTGAGACCGACGGTCAGGGCAACATCAAGGTGAAGGGCGCGCCGCAAAGATCGATCTCGATCTTCGATGTGGCGCTGTCGGCGCATTTCAAGCGCGGCCGCTCGATCTCGGGGCGCGGCATGTTTCTCATTCCGCGCTCCTACCCGGAAAAAGAGACCGGCGCGATGAAGCCTTCCACCTGCTACGCCCATGCCTGCACGGTGGCCGAGGTCGAGGTCGACGACGAGACCGGCGAGGTGACGGTGCTCAGTGTCAAGAACATCTTCGAGATCGGCCGTGCGCTCAACCCGAAGATGGTCGAGCAGCAACTGGTCGGCGGCTCCTGGATGGGCATCAGCCACGCGCTCTATGAGACGACCGAGCCCTATTATCCGAACCGCGACCATGGCGGCACCGACTTCAACCAGTATTTGATGCCGGGCCCAGGGGACCTAGCCGAAACCGAGATCATCGTCTTGGAGCGTCCTTCCGCCGATGGGCCGTTCGGCGCCAAAGGACCGGGCGAGATGTGCGCCAACCCGCAGATCCCCGCCGTTGCCAACGCCGTCTTCGACGCGGTCGGCGTGCGCATCGACACGCTGCCGATCACGCCCGAGCGCATCCTGCGCGCGCTGAAGGCGCAGGCGGCGGGCTGAGGGGAGATGACCAGCGCCGACGCCGTTGCGGTCGCGGACTCGCCGGAGGCGATCGCCGCGCGCCTTGCCGCTTCGCGCTACCTGGCCGACGACAGCCTTGCGACGGCGATCTTCCTCGCGATCCGCCTGGGCAAGCCGCTGCTGCTCGAAGGCGCGCCGGGCGTCGGCAAGACCGAGGCCGCCAAGGCGGTGGCCGAACTGCTTGGCCGCGAGCTGGTGCGGCTGCAATGCTACGAAGGCATAGACGCCGGGCATGCGCTTTACGAGTGGAACTATCAGCGCCAGTTGCTCGCCATCCGCCATGCCGGCAAGCACGAGATCGACATCTATGATGACCGCTTCCTGATCGCCAGGCCACTGTTGCAGGTGCTGCGAGCGCCGGAGCAGCGCGTTCTTCTTGTCGACGAGATCGACCGCTCGGATCACGAGTTCGAGGCGCTGCTGCTCGAATTCCTCTCAGACTTCCAGATCAGCATCCCGGAACGCGGCACGATCCGTGCTGCGACGCAGCCGATCGTCATCCTCACCTCCAACCGCACGCGCGAGCTGGCCGAGGCGTTGCGCCGCCGCTGCGTCTATCATTGGATTGGCTATCCCGACGCCCAGCGCGAGGCCGAGATCATCATGCTGCGCGCGGGCGATGTCGCGGAAGCTACCGCACGTGCCGTGGCCAACGCCGTGCAGGAGATCCGCGCGCGGCCTCTGGCCAAGCCACCCGGTATCGCCGAAGCGGTCGAATGGGCGAATGCCGCCACCATCCTCGAAAAAGGCGGCAGCCCGTGGCCGCACGCCTTTCGGCGGGCCATCGGCGTGCTGATCAAGGACGAGGAGGATTTGTTGACGATCGCACCGGAGCTGGGGAGGATTGTCGAGGAGGCGCTAGGGTGAGCCGCGATCTCGACAACCCCTTCTCTCCGTTCACGGGGAGAAGGTGCCCCGAAGGGGCGGATGAGGGGCAGCGCCATGCTAGGCAGAACATGGCGCTGCCCCTCACCTGCCTGCCGGCATTCTCTCCCCGTGAACGGGGAGAGGAGAGCTTGCCTCGTCCCGCAGCCCCCTTCCTCGGCTTCGCTCGTCTGCTGCGCAGCCACGCCTTCGCCATCGCGCCGGAACAGGTGACCAGCTTCATGCAGGCCGTGACCCTGCTCGGCCCGCGCTCGATGAACGACATCCGCGAAGCAGCGCTCGCGACGCTTACGCCCTCGCCCGATCGCCGCGACGAATTCGAAACGCATTTCCGCGCCCATTTCTACGGCGACGCCAAGCCTTCGATCGAAGGCGAGAAGGACGACGAGACCCGCGTCAAGGACGATCGCGGCACGCGCGAGGAAGAGAAGCAAACCATCCGCCAGGAGAAAGGCGGTGAGCTGTCCTCGGCGCTCGAGCAATTGAGCAGCCGCGATTTCCAGCGCGATCCCGATGGTCTCGGCCAGTTCCGCCGCAAGCTCGCCTCCGCCCTCCCCGCGCGCCGTTCTTTCCGCACCATGCGCACCCGTTCGCGCGGCACGCTCGACCTCCGCCGCTCACTCAGCGAAATCGTCACCGCGGACGGCGACATCCCCTCGCCGCTGCTGCGCCGCCGGCAGCCAGTGCCGCGAAAGCTGCTCCTGCTCATCGATGTCTCCGGATCGATGAAGCTGCACACCGCCGACTATCTCAAGCTGGCCCACGCGGCCGTGCAAGGCACCGACCGCGCCGAAGTCTTCACCTTTGGCACGCGGCTCACCCGCATCACCTCGGCGTTGCGCATCCGCGACCGCGGACAGGCGCTCGCCCGCGCCGCAGCGCTCGTCGACGATTGGGACGGCGGCACGCGCATGGGGCCGACATTGCTCGCCTTCCTTTCGGTGCCACGCTTCTCCGCCTTCGCGCGCGGCGCCTGCGTCGTCATCCTGTCCGACGGGCTGGAACGCGGCGATCATTCCGACCTCGAAACCGCGATGCGGCGGTTGAGCGCCCGCGCCTTCCGGCTGTCGCTGGCGAGCCCGCTCGCCGGCGATCCGCGCTTCCGCCCGGCGACGTCGGCGCTCCGCGCCATCCTGCCGGCGCTCGACGACCTGGTCGACGGCTCGTCGGTCAAGAGCCTGACCGATTTCATCCTGTCGCTCGCCCGCCCGGCCCCGGCGGCGGAAGCCATCTGGAAAAGGGTATCGTGATGCAGAAAGCCATCGACGCGCATTTCCACATCTGGCGCCAGAAGGACCAGCCCTGGCTGGTCGGACCGATGGTGCCGCGCATCTTCGGCCCCTACGAGCCGATCCGCCGCGACTATCCGATCACGGAGTTCCTCGAGGACCAGAAAGGCTCGGGCGTCGAGAAGGCCGTTTATGTCCAGACCAACTGGGCCAAGGAGGATTTCGAGAAGGAGGTCGCCTTCCTGCAGAAGACCGCCGACGAAACCGGCTGGCCGCACGCCATCGTCGGCTATGCCGACATGACGGTCGACGATGTCCGCCCGCAGATCGACCGGCTGATGAAATACAGGCTGCTGCGCGGCGTGCGCATGCAGCTCCACTGGCACGAGACGCCCGCCTTCCGCTTCGCCGCCTCGGCCGACCAGGTGATCGATCCGAAAGTGCGGAAGAACGTCGCGCGTTTGAAGGACTACGGCCTCTCCTTCGACCTGCAGCTTTTCCCGGCGCAGATGAAGGACGGGCTGACGCTGGTCGGCGAAAACCCTGAGACGAATTTCATCCTCACCCATGCCGGCATGCTGACCGGCATGGAGCCGGAAACCACCGAAGCCTGGCAAGCTGGCCTCCGCACGCTTTCAGCGGCGCCCAATTTCTACGCCAAGCTGTCAGGCCTCGGCACTTTCGAGCATCGCAACGATCCCGAGCTCATCGCCTACATCGTCGACAACGCCATCGAAATCCTCGGCAGCGACCGGCTGATGTTCGGCTCGAACTTCCCGATCGAGAAGCTCTGGACCAGCCATGCCGAGCTGATCCAAGCGCACCGGGCAGCGGTGGCGAAGCATGGCGCGGCGGCGCAAGCGGATATCTTCTGGAACACGGCGGAGAAGGTGTATCGGCCGGTGTAGCGCGGCTTTACCTTCTCCCCTTGTGGGAGAAGGTGGATCGGCGCGAAGCGCCGAGACGGATGAGGGGTGCTCCATCGGAGTGAGACGGTGGCATTCCCTGGAACACCCCTCATCCGACCGAGCTTCGCTCGGCCACCTTCTCCCACAAGGGGAGAAGGAGAAGCTGGCGCTTCACTTGACCTCGAATTGCGGATCGAGCGGGATTTGCATTGCCGTCACCAGATGGTTGGTCTGTCCCGCAAGCCCGATGATCGACACAAGCTCGCCATGCTGCGCGTCGGTCATGCCCTTGGCCCGTGCGGCGGCGGTATGCGAGTGGACACAGTAGGAACAGCCATTGGCGGTCGAGACCGCGATATAGATCATTTCCTTGGTCAGCGGATCGATGGCGCTGTCGGCGACCATCACTGCCTTGAGCTGCTCCCACACCCGCTTCAGCGATGCGGGATCATTGGCCAGTCCGCGCCAGAAATTGTTGACGAAGTCGGACTTCCGCGTCGCGCGGATATCGTCAAACACGGCCTTCACCGCCGGGGTCTTTTCGACCTCGGCATCGCTGAGCAGTTTTGTGGTGGCCATGGTGTTTCCTTTCGTTTGAATCGCTGGTCGAGGTCGTTGAACCAAGGTTGCGCATAGACAGCTAACGTGTTTGTCCGATTCAGTTTTTAGCTCGAAGCAACACACTGCCGCGGAAATTGGCCGAAGCACCTCAGCATCATCATTCCAGGGCGGAGCAAGGAGCGAAGCGACGCGCGCAGACCTTGGAATCCATTCCGTGACCTCGCGCGAAGGGTGCGGCGGAGCAGAATTCTGGACCGTAGCCGCGCCTGAAAGTCGCGGCATGGATCCTCGGGTCTGCGCGCGTCGCTGCGCTCCTTGCTCCGCCCGTGGATGACGACGTCGCGGAGGCTCCGGCCAATTGTCAAGGTGCCACCAGCGACACCCTAGTGCACCGCCGCGTACATGATCTTCTCCTCCGTCGCCTCCGCTGGCGAGAACTCTTCCACGATGCGGCCCTGTCGGCAGACCAGGATGCGGTCGGACAGGTTCATGATCTCCGGCAGGTAGGACGAGATGACGACGACGGCGAGGCCCTCGTCGGCCAGTCGGTTGACGATCTGGTGGATCTCGGCGATGGCGCCGACATCGACGCCGCGTGTCGGCTCGTCGAAAATGACGATGCGCGGCTGCTGCACCAGCCCCTTGCCGATCACCACCTTCTGCTGGTTGCCGCCGGAAAGCTCGACCACGCGGGCGTTGTCGTTGATCGCCTTGATGTTGAGTGTCTTGGTCCATTCGGCCGAGAGCTGCCGCATCTCCTGCTGGTTGATCACCCAGGCCTTTTCGCGGCCCGCGGCGAGCAGGCCGCCGAACAGGTTCTCGGCGATGCCCATCGTCTCGAAGATGCCTTCGCTCTTGCGGTCCTCGGTGACGTAGACAATGCCGTCGGCCACCGCCTCGCTCGGCACCAGATAGCGTACCGGCTTATCGTCCAATTCAATCGCGCCGCCGCGCAAAAAGTCGCGCTTGTAGATGCCCGAGACGATCTTGAATGTCTCGGTACGGCCCGACCCGATCAGGCCGAACACGCCGGTGATCTGGCCCTCGAAGATCGAGAAGGAATTGTTGCGCACGATGTTGCTCATCGAGATGTCCTGCACCGAGAGCACTTTCTTGCCGGCCTTGCGCAGCTTCGTCTCGTCGCGCTGGCGGTAGATCTGTCCCGACAGCGACCGCCCGACCATGGCGGCGACGATCCTGTCGCGGTCGAAAGCCGATGTTTGGTCGGTGATCACCAGTTCGCCGTCGCGCAGGATGGTGATGCGGTCGGCGATCATCAGCGCCTCCTCCAGCGCGTGGCTGATGAAGACGATCGATACGCCGCGCGCTTTGAGCCTCCGGATCAGCGCGAAGAAATGGCGCTTCTCCTCCGGCGTCAGCGTCGCCGTGGGTTCGTCGAAGATGATGATCTCGGCATTATGGTGGACCGCGCGCGCGATCTCGACCATCTGCCGCTTGGCAGCACCCAGCGTCGCCACCATCGCATTGGGATCGACCGGAAAATTCAGCGACTGCAGGAATTGCTGCGCCGAGATGTAGGTGCCGCGCAGCCGGTTGAGGAATTTCTCGGTGCCGAGATAAAGGTTCTGCGCCACCGTCATCGACGGCACCAGGCTGGTCTCCTGGAACACCATGGCGATGCCCGCTTCCAGCGCGGCGTGCGGCGATGCATAAGCCGTCTCGACGCCCTTGTGGAACATCTTGCCCGACGTGGCGTCGACGACGCCGGCAATGATCTTGGTCAGCGTTGACTTGCCGGCGCCGTTCTCGCCAAGCAGCGCATGGATCTCGCCCTTCCGCAGATCGAAGGTGACGTTCTTCACCGCCGGAACGCCGCGATAGGTCTTGGTGACGTTTTCCAGACGGACGATCAGTTCCATCAGAAACCTCCCGAAGCGAGGTCGAGCGCCAGCACGCAATCACCGCCCTTCGAGGCGACGAACAGGCGCCCGTCCTTTTCCGCCACGCTGCAGATGCCGTGCCGCGTGCCGTTGGCGCGGCTGTGCAGGCTGAATTGCGGCTGCATGGTTCGGTCGAGCCTGACTACGAGCCCATAGGAGCGGCTGGGCGACCACGGCTTGTGGATGCCCATGGTGCGGATGCCGCCGCATTGCAGCGGCTCGAGGAAGCTGCGGTTGGAGGCCAGCGCCGGCGCAATCCAGTAGGCCGGCGGCACCTGGTCGATCATGTCGCGGCGATAATGCGTTTCCTGCAGCACGAATTCGATCAGCCGGTTGCGCGGCGCAAAAAGGGTCAGCCACGCGCCGCCATCGTCGGCAGGCGCCAGCCGCGCCGGGTAGCCGGGCAGATGCGTCAGCACCGTCAAGCGGCTTCCGTTCGCGCCGTCAAAGCGCACGAGCTGGTGGCGCCAGCTTTCGCTCACCAGCACGTTGGCGCCGACCGGGTGAAGTCCATAGGGAAAGGCGATGTCGCCGGCGATCTTCTGAAAACCGATGCCACCCGCCCCGCACCGCCACAGCGAACCGGATGCGCCCTTCTTCATCAGGTCGGCCGCCCATTGCGACGGAGCATGTTCGCTGGAGCCATTGGCCAGCCACAGCGTGCCGTCATCGGCATAGGCAAGCGCTGTGATGCACCTTAATTCGGCCGGGAGCGAAACCTCCTCGCCGGCGATCAGCAGTCTGCCGCTCTCCAGCCCGACCGTCAGGTCGCCCGATGGTGACAGCGCCAGGGCGGTCACGGGGGATTGAAAGGTTTCGACCGCGACGGGCTCGGAACCGGCCGCAACCGCCAGGAGAGCGTTGCCGCTGGAGACAAGCAGCCGCCCGTCAGACGCCAGCAGATTGTCCGGCTCGCTCAGTTCGGCGAAGGCCGGCGCGTCGTCCAGCCGCGTGTTGGGACGGAAGGCGCCGTCGAGCGGCGGAATGGTGACCGCTCTGCCGCGAAAGACATCCAGGATCGGATCGAGGATCATGGCTTGCCTCCCCAATAGGAGGCGGGGCTCGTCCAGCTCGGGTCTGCGCCTTCGATCCTGTAGCGCCCGATGCGGTTGTTGAGGATGCCGCCGACGAACAGATATCCCTTGTGCTCGCGCATCGAGGTGACCATCGGATGCGCGTTGCCGGAAAGATCGCCGAGCGTCTCGACGATGCCGCCCTTCTCGTTGAACTTCACCACGCCGCCGGTGTTGATGTTGGGAAACAGCCATTCATCCTGCGGCAGGCGCCGGGTCATGCGCTTGCGCATGTCGGGATGGCGCAGCGACAGGTCGAAGCTTGGCGTGCGCATGCCGAGCCAGGCCATCCAGTAATTGCCGTCGGAGGCACGGTTGATGTTGTCGGGATAGCCCGGCATGTCACGGATGACGCATTCGGCGGTGCCGGCCTTCGGCCCTTCCAGCCAATAGCGGTGCACGCGGCAGGCCCAGCTTTCGGCGAAGAACAGCGACTTGCCGTCATGCGCCATGCACACGCCGTTGGTGTAGCGGTAGCCGTCCAGCAGCGTTCTGGTCGAGCCGTCCTTGGGATCATAGACGAGCAGCCGGCCCGTGGCGCGGTTCTCGATCGAGTCCAGCGCCCAATCATGGGCGTCATAGCGCTTGGTCGAATCCGTAAAATAGATGCGGCCGTCAGGCGCGATGTCGCAATCGTTCGGGTCCCGCAGACGCGCATCGTCGACGATCGAGGTCCAAGAGCGCGCCGTCTCTGCCGAGAGGCGCTTCACCTCCCGGTCCGGCGAGACCGAATAGAGCCCCATGGCGCCGACGCAGCTGATCATATTGCCGTCCCGGTCGAAGGCGAGCCCCAGCGGAAAGCCGCCGATATGGGCAAAGACTTCGGAACGCCGGTAGTCCGGTGCGAAGAAGCGGACGATCTCGCCGTGGCGGGTGCCGCAATAGAGATGGTCGCCGCGGTCGAGGATGACGTCCTCGGGTCCTTCCAGCTCGCCGAGCCCGATATGGTCCGCGGCCGAGAGCCGATTGTCGAGTTCGTAGGACGTGCCGGAACCGGGCGCGGCCGATTGGGTCTCGCCCATCTTGAGGTAGACCGGCGCGACATAGACCTCGTTCAGCACCTTGTGGCGGTTCTTCAGCCAGCGGATGTCGATGGTGACGGCGACCGCCAAGAGGATGCCGAGCACCATCTGGTTGGTGCCGGTGCCGTAGCCGAGCCGGATCAGCCCGTTGGTCATGGTCAGAACGATGATGGCGCCCATCAGGCCTTTGACCACCGAGCCGCGTCCGCCGCCAAGGCTGACGCCGCCGACCACCGCCGCCGTCAGCGCCATGATCTCGAGATTGAGGCCGGTGCCCGGCCCCGCCCCGCTCAACCGGCAGGCGATCAGGAAGCCGCCGATCGAGGCGCAGAAGCCGGAAAAGACGTAGGTCATGAACACGGTGCGCCGCACCCGGATGCCGGCATTATGCGCCGAACGACGGGAGCCGCCGACCGCCAGCACATGCCAGCCCGGGCGCGAGCGCGTCAGCGCGATATGCGTGATGACGGCAAGGATAATGGCCAGCCAGACCGAGACCGACAGGCCCCAGAACGTGCCGTCGCCGATGAAGTCGAGCACATCGGAACTTGCCTGGGAAAGCTGCACGTCGGCGGCATAGGTGGTGACGAGGATGTCGAACAGCGCCCGCCCGAAAATGAAGGTGACCAGCGTGGTGAGGAAGGCGCGCAGCCTGAGATACCCGACCAGGTAGCCATTGATGGCGCCGAAGACGAGCCCCGTGCAAAGTGCCGCGGCCAACGCGAGCCAGATCGACTGTTCGAGGATGAAGAAGACGTAGACGGCGGAAAAGCAGGACAGCGCGAAGATCGAGCCCACCGAAAGATCGATGCCGCCGCCCAGCATCACCACGGTCATGCCGATGACGACCAGCGAGAACTCGCCGAGCTGGCGCGTCGATTCCTGCAGCGAGGTGAGCTTGAAGAAGCCCGGAATGATCGAGTCGAACACGCCGAGCGTCGCCACCAGCGCCAGGAAGGGTATGGCGTTGTCGGTCCAGCGCTTGGTCAAGATCTCGCCGACCAGATGGTCGGGCACGAGGTTGTAGCGCCAGGCCTGGAGGCGTTCACGGAAATTCATCGGCTGCCGCTGTCATTAAAACGGGAAAGAGGTGGCCGGAACGATCCGGCCACCTCATGGGATGCTCTTGGGGCGGCGCGGTTTATTTCGCGGCCGCTTCGGCTTGCAGCGCCTTCAGGTCCCAGCAGCTGTCGGGCTTGAGGTCGGCCTTGGTCGTCGCCTTCTCCAGCGTGTAGATATAGGTGTGCGAGGTGCCGGCCGGCTGGCCGCTCTGCAGCAGGAACTTGATGATGGCGTTCATGTCGCCCGACTGGCGGGCAAGATCGGTCATCACCACGGCGCCATAGGTGCCGTCGTTCAGCTTGTCGCAATCGGCCGCCTTTTCGCCGCCGCCCGTGGTGACCAGGAACACCTTGCCGTCGAGCTTGGCGTCGCGGATCGCGGCCGAGGCGCCGGTGGCGTCGCCGTCCCAGAAGTCGATGATCGAGCATATATCCGGGTGCTGCTGCAGCATCGTCGTCGTCACGTTGCGCGACGTGGTCGCATCCCAATTCGAGTCGGGCTTGGCCACCACCTGGAAGTCGGGATGCTTCTCCAGCACCTTCATGATGCCGGCATACTGGTAGAGGCTAGACGAGTTCGCCTGGTCGCCCTGCACCAGCCCGATCTTCTTGGACGAATTCTCGCCGCAGCCCTTGATCGCCGCTTCGGCTTCGAGCTGGCCGAGCTTGTCCCAGTCGCTGCCGACGAAGGCGTCGGCCGGGAAGTTGGCCGGATTGTCGACCAGGATCACATATGTGCCGGCGGCCTGCGCCTTCTTCATCAGCTTCGAATAGGAGTTGAGGTCGGGCGCATGGATGATCAGTACGTCCGGCCTGGTATCGGAAGCGATGGCGTCGGTGATCGCCTGCGCGCCGGCATCAACCACCCAGTTCGGATCGCGGGTTTCGAATGTGCCGCCCCAGGCCTCGACTTCCTTCTTCAGATAGTGCGCCCAGCCCTGCGCCAGGTCGAAGCCCATCGCCAGCGGCACCAGCATTACGCGCTTGCCGTTGAGCGCCTTGGCATAGGCGGCGGGGCCTGGATCGTCGGCGGCGAAGCCCGGCGCCGCGAAGGCGGTAACGGCGAGCGCCGTGGCGGCGGCCATCAATGTCCTGATTAGTTTCATGTCACACCTCTGGTTCGGTTTTCATTGCCGGCCGATCGTCACGATCGCGCCGGGTACCCGAGAGCAAGATGGGCTAGCCCATCCGCTCTAAATGTCGCCTTGTTGCGCCGTCTGCTCGTCGCGCGGATTGATGATGCCGTCGACGATGATGGCGCCGAGCAGGATCGCCGCCTTGATCAGGTTCTGGTAGAGAAGCGGAATGTCGATAATGGTCATGGCGTTGAGCAGGATGCCGATCAGCGCCGCGCCCACCAGCACGTTGCGCACGCCGCCCCTGCCGCCCGAAAGTCCGATGCCGCCGATCACCGCCACCAGGACGATGTCGTAGAGCAGCGTCGAGTTGACGATGCGGGTGTTGATCGAATGCAGGCTGGCCGCAGTCAAAAGCCCGGCGATCAGCGCCACGAAGGCGGAGAGCACGTAGCGCAGCACCAGCATGGGCCGCACCGGAACGCCGATGTTGCGGGCAGCGACCGGATTGTCGCCCGCGAAATAGATGAAGCGGCCCCATTTGGTGTAGCGCAGGAACAGGAACATCAGGAAAGCCAGACCGGCGAAGACGAACACCTCGACCGGAATATCGAGGGAGCGGACGCCGCCGAGCAGCTCGACCCAGTGTCCGCCGGGCACCGGCACGGCATCCTGCGTAATCAGTTGCGAGCGCACATAGCCGAACACGAAGGAGCCGGTGGCCAAGGTCACGAAGATCGCCGGCACGTCGGCATAGGCGACGAGAAAGCCGTTGAGCAGGCCGATGGCTAAAACGCTCGCCAGCACATAGACGAAGGCGAGCCCGTCCGAGGTTCCGGTGTTGAGCAGTTGCAGGTACCAGGCGACCGACATCGCCATGATCGCCACCGCCGACAGGTCGATGCCGCGGCCGATGATGACGACCGCCATGCCAAGCGCCAGAATGCCGAGCACCGAGACCGAGCGCACGATGGCCACCAGATTGTCGGCGGTCAGGAAACCGGGCAGGCCCAGCGCAGCGGCGGCGAACAACAGGATGGCGATGGCAAAGACGATGCCTTCCTGATTAAGGCGCCTCCAGTTCGGCCAGCCGATCGCATTCATCGCTTGTGTCTTTCGCCCCGTGGGCAAGGCCTTGCCGGCCCTCACCCCGCATGAAAGCTAATCGGCTCAACAGCGGCTCGTCAAATGAATCCGCGTTCAAGAACCGCGCCTCTCCGACTATTTTCCGAGTGGACGCATCAATTGCCGCAACTGGCGCAATAGCTGGAAACTCTTGGATTTTTGGCGGTTCGTTGCCGTGATCGCACGGCGCGCGGAAGAACCTGTTCGGACCCCGCGGGACCGGCGCAATTCGAGTCCGCAAAATGCGCCCGGCACGACGTCAATTGTTCGCTGAATGGCCCGAAACCTCTGCGCCGGCATTGGCGGCAGGAGCATGCACACACCGCCGTGGCGCCGGCCCAGTCCAGAGCTTATCCAACAAACTTCCGTGTCGCCGTCTCGCCTGTTATGGATGAGCCCGGGGGGTGGGCCGAGGAAAACGCATGAAGCCGATTTATATCGACTACCTCAATGCTCTCGATATCGAAGCGCTTGCCATGACGGACGCCGAGATTATCGGCGCCGTCGAAGCCGGGCTCGTCGCGCAGGGCAACGGCCAGACTGTTATCGAGCCGCGCGTCCATCTCGAGCCCGACCCGTCCTTTCACGGCCACTTCAACGTGCTGCGCGGCTATGTGGCGCCGCTCGACGCCGCCGGCGTGAAGATCGTCGGTGACTATGTCGACAACTACAGGCATGGCCTGCCGTCGGAATTCGGCATCCTCAACCTTTTCGATCCGCGCACCGGCACGCCGCGCGCCATCCTCGACGCTACCGTCATCACCGATATGCGCACCGGCGCGGTCACCGCCATCGGCGCCAAGCATTTGGCGAAGAGGTCGTCCAAGGTACTCGGCCATATCGGCGCGCGCGGCACCGCCTATTGGAACGTGCGCCTGCTCGACCACCTCTTCGACTTCGACGAGATCCGCGTCCACTCACGCCGCCCCGAAAGCCGCGATAGATTTGTCGCCAGGCTGGCGGCCGACCTCGGCAAGCCGGTCATGGCCGTGGCTGACTGGAAAAGCTGCGTCGAAGGCGCCGACATCGTCGTCGAAGCCTCGCGGCTGCCGGAACCGCAGCCGCTGCTCAAGACCGAATGGATCAAGCGCGGCGCGTTGGTCGTGCCCTATGGCACGATGAGCGCGGTCGAGCTGTCATTGACCGATATCATGCAGAAGATCGTCGTCGACGACTGGGGCCAGTGCAAGGGCGGCAAGTTCGGCTCGCTGCGCGCCCATGTCGAGACGGGACGGCTGAGCGAGGCGACGCTGCACGCTGAGCTCGGCCAGATCGCGGCCGGCCTCAAAGCCGGCCGGCAAAGCGATGGCGAGACGATCCTGTTCTGGCATCGCGGCCTCTCGTTGTCCGACATTGCGCTGGGCAAGGCCATGCTCGCCAAGGCCGGCGAAAACGGCATCGGCCAGAGGCTGCGCTTCGCATGAGCCCGCTCGTTCTCACCGGCGCCGGCATCAGCATCGAGGATGTGGTTGCCGCCGCGCGCAACGCCTGCAAGGTCGAGATCACGCCTGCCGTCCTGGAAAAGCTCGACAAGGCTCGCCAGGTCCTCGATGCGGCCGCGGCGGGCGGCCAGCAGATTTACGGGCTGAACACCGGGCTCGGCGCCAATCTCGTCACGGCTGTCGAAGGCGACGCCGGCGCCTTCCAGCGCCAGCTGATCGAAGGCCGCAGCGCCGCGGTCGGCGAGGCCCTGCCGGTGCCGGTGGTGCGGGCGGCGATGTTCTCCCGCCTTGCGATGCTCGCCGCCGGCGGCTCGGGCCTGTCGCCGCGCGTGTTCACCGCGCTGGTCGAGGCGCTCAATGCCGGCGTGCATCCCGTGATGCCGTCGCTGGGTTCGATCGGCGCCGGCGATCTTCTGCTGATGACGGCGGTCGCCCGCGTGCTGATCGGCGATGGCGAAGCCGAATATCAGGGCCGCCGCATGCCTGCCGCCAAGGCGCTGATGATGGCGCGGCTGGCGCCCGTCACTCTCTCGCCGAAGGACGGTCTCTCCCTGATCAACGCGTCGGCCGTTTCCGTCGGGATCGGAGCGCTGGCGCTGACCGATGCGCTGTCGGCGCTCGAACAGCAGCAGCAGGCCGGCGCGCTGACGATGGAAGGCATCGGCGCCAACCGCACCATTCTCGATCCGCGCCAGCATCAGGCACGCCCGGGTGCCTGCCAGCAGCTTGCGGCGAAAGCCCTGCGCGACCTGCTGGCCCGCGATGAAGCGCCGGCGCCGACAACCATCCAGGATCCGCTGTCGATCCGCTGCATGCCCTCGATCCACGGCGCGCTGATCCAGGCGATCGACCATGCCAGGTTGGCGATCGAGATCGAGCTCAACGCCGCGGCCGACAACCCGCTGGTGCTTGCCGAGGACGAGCTGGTCATGTCGACCGGCAACTTCCACACCGCGTCGCTGGCGCTCGCCTTCGAGACGCTTGGCCTTGCGATCGCGCAATGCGCGGCGGCATCCGCCGCGCGCTTTGTCCAGCTCACCGGCTCGACCCGCCATGGCCTGCCGAAATACCTCTCGCCGGTGGGCGGCGCTTCCGCCGGCTTCGTGCCGCTGCAGAAGACGGTGACGGCGATACTGGCCGCGATCCGCCACAAGGCCAATCCGGTAATGCTCGATTTCCTGCCTGTATCCGAGGGCGTCGAGGATCACGCCACGCAGACGCCGCTCGCCGTCGCGAAATGCGCCGAGATGATCGTGCTGTGGCGGCGGCTGATTACCTTCGAGCTGATGGCGGCAGCGCAGGCGGTCGATTTGCGCGAGGGTATGACGCTCGCGCCGGCCACGGGCACAATCCACGCGGCCGTGCGCTCGCATGTGGCGACGCTCAAAGAAGACAGACCGCTCGGCATCGACGCCGAAGCGCTTTACGCCGCCCTCGCCAGCGGAATCTGGCAAGGTCCCCCGGCAACGGGCTGACGCTTTTCGACTCTTGGTTCAGGGCTTTGCGTCCACCTTCCTCATGAAGAGGGTGAGTTCGTCCGGATCCATGTGCACGACATGCCTGTCTTCCGGATAGGCGCCGCTGTTAACGTCGGCGACATATTCGGAAAACGCCGCAATGCGCTCCTGCTGAAGCCGGTCATATTCGGCGGCGAAGTTGCGATAAACTTTCGAGTGGCGCGGCATGTGACCGCGATTGGCGCCGAGAATATCCTCGGCGAACAGATATTGCGCGTCGCAGCCCGTGCCGGCGCCCATCGACAGCATGATCAGCGATGTGCGCTCCGAGATCGCCTTCGCCACTTCCACCGGCACCACCTCGATCTCGGCGCCGATCGCGCCGGCCGCTTCCAGCTGCTTGACCGCCTCGAACACCTGCATGGCCGTATCGGCTGTCTTGCCGACCGCTTTGAAGCCGCCAGTCCAGGTCGCGCGCGACGGGATCAGGCCGACATGGCCGATGACCGGGATGGCGTCGTCGGCCATGCGCTTGATCGTGGCGTAGCCGGCGCTGCAATAGACCGCGTCGGCGCCGGCTTTGTAGAGCCGGAACGACCAGCGCACGAAATCGTCGGCCGTGCCGATCTCGAAGAAATTGTCGCCCGGCATGGTGAAGAGGCTGGGCGCGGCGTCGCGATATTGCGGGTTGAGAACCAGGTCCGGCGGCACCGAGACGATGTCGACCCCTGCCCGCTCGGCGGCCTCGGCTTCCTCCAGCGTCAGCACGCGCAGCATGGTCAATTGCCGCTTGCCCTTCATGGCGCGCAGATCGGCAACGGTCGGTCTCTTCCGGCTCATCGGTTACATCCTGTTTTGTCTGGCGGCTTTCAGCCGATATCGATCATCACCTTACCGGCCTTGACCTTGACCGGATAGGTCTTGAGGTTGACGCAGACCGGCGCGCCCTTGGCCTGGCCGGTCTTGTAGTTGAAGCGGCCATTGTGCTTGGGGCATTCGATGATGTCGTCCATCACTAGCCCGTCGGCGAGATGGGCCTTTTCATGCGTGCAGTATCCATCGGTCGCGAAGAAGGCGTCGTCCGGCGAGCGATAGATCGCGAAAGTGCGGCCGCCATGATCGAAGCGGATCACATCCTCCTCGTCCACGTCGTCGACCGCGCATGCTTCGACCCATTCCGCCATCGTCTGTCTCCATTTTGCCTAAGCTGCGCCTATTCGGCGGCCGCGGCCGTTATGTCGAGATCATGGAATTCGCCGCGATACGGCTTGGCCGTCGCCGGCAATTCGCGCTTGAGATAATAGTCCTCGTATTTCAGTTGCCTGAGCAGCACCGGCCAGACCTCGCGATAGGCATGCCACATCGACGGGTTCGCCACCGGTAGATCGTGCTTGATCAGCTCATGCAGCTTCGGCAGGGCGTGGTACGGCACCATCGGGAACATGTGGTGCTCTACATGGTAGTTCATGTTCCAGTAGATGAAGCGGCTGATCGGGTTCATGTAGACGGTGCGCGTGTTCAGCCGGTGATCGGTGACGTTGTCGGCCAGCCCGATATGCTGCAACAGCCCCGTCAGCACCATGTGCCAGGTGCCGTAGAGCCGCGGCAGGCCGATCAATACGAGCGGTATCCATGATCCAAGCGCGATCGCGACAGCAATCGTCGCGGCGTAGGCGACCATATGCCAGCGCGCCGCGATCACCGCTTTGTGCTGCTCCATTTCCGGAATGTAGCTCTTCTCGTCGTCCGACAATCTGCCGAAGGCCTGGCGCACCAGCGTCGGCAGCGAATAACGGAAGTCGAGGATGCCGGTGAAGGCCAAAGCCGCCTTGATGAGGTCCGGCGGCCGCATCACCGCGATCTCGGCGTCGCGACCGACGATGATCGTGTCGGTGTGATGGCGCGCATGGCTCCAGCGCCACTGCACCGGATTGCGCATCAGCATGAATGAGGCGATGTGATAGACGACATCGTTCATCCAGCGCGTGCGGAAGGCAGTGCCGTGGCCGCATTCGTGCCAGCGCGAGTCGCTCGACGAGCCGTAGAGCACGCCATAGACGAACAGGAACGGCACGACCCACCAACTGCCCCAGAACCAGACGATGCCGGCCGCCGAGCCCAGGATCGCGACGATCCAGATGATGGTGTCGCGGATCGCCGGCCCATCGGAGCGCTGCATCAATTCCTTCATGGTCTTGCGCGGCACGTCGGTATGGTACCACTCGGCCGAGGCGAGCCCGGTCTCGATCGCAAGCCGAGTGCTTTCGCCGACAAGGCTGTAGTCGCGCTTGGTGCTGCCGGCCATCGCCATCGTCATATTCCCCAGCCGTCAAACTCCGTTGGCGCAGAATTTCTCATCGAGGAATTTTTTCGCGCGCGGCACGTCGTCCTCGGTCAGGTGCTCGATGATCACCGGGATGTTCGGATGCTTCTCGCTGAGCCGCTTCAGATAGAGGTCGTAGTTCAGCGCGCCGAGGCCCGGCGCCGGCAGCTCGATCTCGCCGACGCCGCGGAAGGTAAGCCCCTCATGCGCGTCCGCATCGCCGATATCGGCATGCTTCTCGGACTTGTCGTCGCCCGAGCGCTTGACGTCCTTGGCATGCGCGATCCTGATCTTGTCGCTCAGCGTGTCGAACACCTGGTTCAGCACATGGTCCATGCGGTCGATGTTGTGCGCCTCGAAGTAATTGGTCGGATCCATCAACAGGCCGAGACCGGGGTGGTCGACCTGTGCGAACATCCTGACCGTCTCCTCGACCGAACCGACGACGTTGTTGACATAGGTCTCAAGCAGAAACACGGCGCCGTGGTCGTAAGCCGTCCGGGCAAGGTCGGAAATCACTTTGCGGCATTCCTCGAACCCCTCCTCGGTCTTATTCTTCGGGTGATGCACCCAGTCGGACTCGGTGTTGTAGGTGCCGGTTTCCGAGATCACGTAAGGCGAGCCGAAATGGCGCGCATTGCGGATAATCTCCTTCAGATACGCCAGTCGCCTGTCGCGCTCGGTCTTGTCCGGATGAATGATGTTGGTGTAGCCGGACACGCAGCAGACTGGCAGGTTATGATCGCGAAAAGTGTCGCGCACTTTCCGCGCCTTTTCCGTGGAGATCTGCCCGGCCGACAGGTCGATATCCTTGAAATGCAGGTCGAGCTGCACGGTGTTGAAGCCGAGCGCACGGATGCGCCTGGCGGACTCTTCCAGCTCGTAGGGAAAATAGCCTGTGAAGATACCTGCCTGCATCATGAGGTGAAGTCCTCTGGGTAAGCGATTCAGTTGCCCTGCCTTTTAGTCGCCTAGTCGACAGAGATTTCGGACAGCCTGATCGTGCGACCTTCCGCCATCGAACGGTAGCCGGCCTCGACCAGCGCCATGGTCTTGACGTTGTCGGCGACCGACAGCGCCGGCGGCGTGCCGGTCTTCAGCGCGTATTGCAACTGCTCCATGACGCCGATGAATGCATGCGGAAACCACATCGTCTCCCAGCTTGGGCTGACCCATTTGCCGCCCGTCGTTTCGCTCGAGGCATGGGTCAACGTCGACGCGACGCCCTTCGGCCATCCAATCGTGCCCTTGGCGACGCCCTTGATGCCGTCGACCCGCCAATTGATGTGCTGATCGTCCTCGTAACCCTCCTGGCGCGGGCCGGACCAGACGTCCTCCAGCGAAACGGCAAGCACGCCCGAGGGGAAGCGCAGCGTCGACACGGTGATGCCGTCCGAGTGCTCGAACGCCGTGCGCGGATCCTTGCGCGTCAGCGTGGTTATCTCCTCCGGTTCGCCAAAAAGGAAACGCAGCACGTCGAGGTGATGCACGCTCATATTGGCGAGCGTCAGTCGGTCGTAATCGGCAAGGAAGGTCTGCCAGTGCGGGATCGCGTGCATGTCGATCTGGGCAAAGACGATGTCGCCAAGCGCGCCGCTGTCTATGATCTGCTTCAAGACGCGCATCGACTGATCATAGCGCATGTTCTGATTGACCGAGAGGATCTTGCCGGACGCAGCCGTTTCGTCGCGCAGCTTCACAGCTTCCTCGACCGAAAGCGCCAGCGGCTTCTGCGCCAAGATCGCTTTGACGTGCGGCTGCTTCAACGCATGGCGGATCAAAGCCGGTTGCTGATCGGGCGGAAAGGCCAGATCGACGATCTCGACCTGGCTGTCCTCGATCAATTGCTCCGGCGTCTCGTGGACGGTCGCAATATTCCAGCGATCGGCGACCTTCTGCGCATTGGCTTTGGTGCGCGATGCTATGGCGACCACCGGAAAACCGGCTTCGTGATAGGCGGCGAGATGGCATTCGGCCATGATCATGCCGGCGCCGATGCAGCCGATCCGGTATTCCCTGACCCGAACTGTCACGTCCGGTTCGAAGTCTATACTCCCCATCCATTCCTCCCTTGGAGGATGGATATAACGCCATGGTCCGGACCACAGCCAAGGCCCGCGCCATCATTTCCCATCAGTCAGGCCGCAATCAGCACCGTGCTGTCCGGCGACCAGCTGAGTACGACGGGCTGACCCTCTGCGAGGCGTTCGGCACCGGTGTTCTGGACGATCACCTTCAAAGTCTGGCCGTCGCGGTCGACGAAATAGGTGCTGTTGTTGCCGGCGAAGATGCGCTTTGAGACCTGCCCCGTGAGCGTGTTGACATTGGCTGGATCGGGCTTTGCCGCGCCGGGCGAAATCCGGATGCGCTCGGGCCGAACGGCGCAGCTCGCCTTGGCGCCGGCCGGCACCGATGCGCCTGTCGAAGCCGCGATCGTCGTGCCGTCGGGCAGCTTGATCCCTGAGCCGGTCGCGTTGCCGCGAAAGATATTGGCGTCGCCGAGGAAAGTCGCGGCGAACTCGCTTTGCGGCCTGTCGTAGATCTCTTCCGGCGGTCCTTCCTGCACCAGCCTGCCGTCGCGCAATATGCCGATGCGGTCGCTCATCGTCAGCGCCTCTTCCTGGTCGTGGGTGACGAAAATGGTCGTGATGCCGATCTCGCGCTGGATGCGCTTCAGCTCGATCTGCATGTCGACGCGCAATGCCTTGTCGAGCGCGCCGAGCGGCTCGTCGAGCAAGAGCACGCGCGGCTTGGTAACGATGGCCCGCGCCAGCGCCACGCGCTGGCGCTGGCCGCCGGAGAGCTGGTGCGGCTTGCGCCCGCCGAGCTTGCCGAGCTGCACGAGATCGAGCGCGCGTTGCACTTCCGCAGCGATTGTCGCTTTCGGCTCGCCGCGCACCGACAGGCCGAAGGCGATATTGTCGACGACGCTCATATTGGGAAACAGCGCATAGTTCTGGAACACCATGCCGATGCGCCGCTTTTCGACCGGCACGCGCTCGACGCTCTCGCCGCCGATCGCAATGCGGCCGGAATCCGGAAAATCGAAGCCGGCGATCTGACGGAGCAGCGTGGTCTTGCCGCTGCCGGATGGTCCGAGCAGCGCATAGAAGCCGCCATCGGCAAAGTCGATCGAGACATCGTCCAGCGCCTTGTGCGCGCCGAAGCTGCGCGAAACGTTCGCGACCTGGAGGCCAGCCATTATTTCTCTCCGCCAAACTTGAAGAAGCGCGCCGTGAGCAGCATCAGCGCCATCGACACGACAATGATGATCGTCGAGACCGCGTTGATCTCGGGCGTGAAACCCTTGCGGATCGCGGCATAGATTTCGACCGGCAATGTCGTCTGGCCGGGCGTCGACAGGAAATACGAGACCACGAACTGGTCGAACGACACGGCGAAGGCGAACAGCCCGCCGGCGATCACCCCAGGCATGATCCACGGCAAAGTAACCCGCATGGTCACCTGCCACTGGTTGGCGCCGAGCGAGCGCGCCGCTTCCTCCAGCTCTGGCGCAAAGGTCTGCAGCCGGGCCGACACGACGACGATAACATAAGGTAGCGCCAGCGCGACATGGCCGAGCAGGATTGCCACCAGCCCGCGGCCGATGCCGACGTCGAAGAAGAAGATCAGCATTGCCGTGCCGGTGATTAGCCACGGGATGGCGATAGGCGGGAAGAGCAGCGCCTGCAGGACTTTCTTGCCGCGGAAGTCGTAACGGTAGAGCGCCAGCGAGGCCATCGAGCCCAGCACCGTCGAGATCAAAGTGGTGATGACGGCGATCTCGATGCTGTTCCAGGTCGCCGCGATCAACTGGTCGTTCTGCCAGAGCGATGAATACCAGTCCGTCGTCCATTCGAACGGCAATTGGTAGAAGGGCGAAGCGTTGAAGGACATCGCCGCCATGATGATGATCGGCAAATAGAGGAAGCCGAGCAAAAGCACGATGTAGAAGCGCCCGAGCCATTCGAGGATGCGCGTCGTCGCCATCACGCAGCCCTCCGCAGGACAGGCGCGGCCAGCGCCAGGATGATCAGCACGACCGCGAGCAGGATAAAGGAGAGTGCCGCGCCCAGCGGCCAGTTGAAGACGGCGACGAACTGGTCCTCGATGATGGTGCCGTAGAAGGTACCGGTGCGGCCGCCGAGGATGCGCGGCTCCATGAAGGAGCCGACTACCGGTACGAAGATCAGCGCGGCACCCGCGATCAGGCCCGGCATCGACAGCGGGATGATCACCCGCCACAGCACCTGCCGCCGCGATGCGCCAAGCGAGCGGCCCGCCTCGATCAGCGAATCATCGATGGCCTGCAGCGTGAGATAGCAGGTCAGCACCATATAGGGCACATAGGAGTGCACCAGGCCGATGATGACGGCTGGGTAGGAATACATGAGATCAATGTTGATCTTGAACGGCAGCACCGCATTGAGCGCGGTGTCGAGGATGCCGCCTTCGCGCAGCACCATCGCCCAGGAGAAGATGCGCACCAGCCCGTTCGACCAGAAGGGCAGGATAACGAGCAGGAAGATCGCCTCGCGGCTGCGCCCTTTCAGCACCTTCGCAAGCACATAGGCCGCCGGGTAGCCGATGACGACGCACCACAGCGTCACCTCCAGCCCGAGCCGCAGCGATGAAAACAACAGCGTCGAATAGAGGCTCTGCGAGAAGAAAGCTGCGTAGTTGCCGAGCGTGAACGACCATTCCTTTCCGGCCAGCGGCAGGTCGGTCATGAAGGAGAAGAACACCATGGCCGACAGCGGCAGGAAGATCGCCACCGTCAGCCACAGATAGGCCGGAAGGAGAAGCGGCAAGGCCGGCCTCAGTCCGCGGCGCGAACCGATCGCAAGCTGGTCAGCCATCTGCCTCTCCTCACCGAAAGACGTGATTACTTCACGTTGACCTTCAGCTCCTGCCACAGCGCCAGGTATTTCTCGCGCTGCGCGTCGGTGATCGGCGCCTGGAACTGGATGCGCTTTGCGACCTCGGGGCTGCCCATGACCTTGCGGTTGAAGGCGTCCTCGGGCAGCGCGTCGACAGCCTTGGTGTTGGCCGAAACCGGCGCGCCAACCTTGGTGACCCATTCGACGTAGAATTTCGGGTCGATCATATAGTTGATGAAGGCCTCGGCGCCCGCGACATTCTTCGAGCCGACCGGGATCGAAAAGGCGTCGAGCCAGGCGACGGCGCCTTCCTGCGGGATGACCAGCGAGACCGGCAGCTTGAAATGGGTCTTGGCGCGGTCGGCCGAGCCGCTCCAATAGGTGCCGATGTCGATCTGGTTGGAGGCGACCATCTGGTTCCAGTCGTTCTCCGAGCTCCAGAAGGTCTTGATCTGCGGCATCAGCGAGGTGAGCTTCGCCTTGACCGCGTCCATATCCTTGATGTCGTTGATGTCCTGCCCCGACGCGATCGCGCCGAACTGCACCGCCTCGACGGCGTCGTCGCGGATGATGACGCGGCCCTTATGCGCCGGGTTCCACATTTCGGCGATGCTCGTCGGCGGCTTGTCGAAGGATTTGTCGTTGATCGCCAGAGCCGTCAGGCCCCACACCCACGGCACGCCATAGACCTTGCCGTCATGATTGAGCATCGGCGAGCTGGCCTTGTCCTTGGCGATGTCGGCATAGTTGGAAAGCTTCGAGACATCGATCGGCTGGATCAGCTTGCCGGCCATCGCCTGGTCGTTGAAGGCGGCGTTGATCATGACGACGTCGTAGAGGCCGGGATTGGTGCGGATCTTGGTCAGCATCTCCTGTTCGGAGTTGAAGAAGTCGTTGACCACCTTGAAGCCGGTCGCCTTCTCGAAATTGGCGACCGCCCAGGGCTCGTCGGCGCCATAGCCCTTCCAGTTGAGCACATGCACTTCCTCGGCGGCCTGTGCTCCAAGCGTAAATGCTGAGACGAAGACGGCGGTCGCCGTCAGGAAAGCGGTCAGTCTTGGCATGCGCATGTTCTTTTCCTCTCATTGTTTGCCCGATTGACGGGCTTGTTAAGTTGCAGTCGCTTCCGCCCGGTCGAGCGCGGTCGTCGCTTCGCCGCGCTCGGTCAGGAACTCCTGGATTTCCATGTCGGTCGGCGCCGAAGACCCGCCATGGCGGGTGACCGAAAGCGCGGCGGCCGCATTGGCATAGCGTGCCGCCTCGCAAGCGCCCATGCCGCGCGAAAGGCCGCTGACGAAGGCGCCGATATGCGTGTCGCCGGCCCCATTCGTGTCGACGGCTTCCACCTTGAAGCCCGGCACCGCACGGGTGCCGCCATCGGCCATGCGCACCAAGCAGCCATGCGCGCCGGCGCGGATGACGACGCCTTCCGCCCTGGGGCAATGCTCGGCGAGCAATCGGATCGCGACGGTCTGGGCATCGCCGGCGCCGGCAATCTCGGCAGCCTCATTGGTGTTGCAGCTCAACCAGGTCGTACGCGCCAGAACCCTGTCCAGGATCGGCCGTGGAATGTCGGCGATCACCGGTGTCGGATCGAAGACGAAAGGAATGCCGGCCGGCAGCGCTTCGATCCAACCGGCAAGCGCGTCGCGACTGCCGGGATAGCTCAGCGTGTAGCCGGAGGTGAAAACCCAATCACCCGGAACGACTTGAACCGGCTTCATCATGTCCGGCGTGAGCCGGCTCTCGGCGCCCGGCCACGAAACGAAGGTGCGCTCCGCGTCGCCGCTGATCATCGCGACGCAATTGCCGCTGTCCATCGAAGGCGATGGCGGCGTCAGCGTCTCGATGCCTTCGGCCGCGAAGGCTTTGCGCAGGAAGTCTCCGTCCGGCCCGGTGCCGAGCTGGCCGCCGAACACCACCTTCATGCCGGTGCGGCTTGCCGCCACCATCATATTGAAGCCGCCGCCGGCGACCCGCGCGTAAGCTGACGCGGTCTTTTCCGTGCCGGCCGCCGGCAGGGCGTCGATGCGGTAGACATAGTCGACCACGGCGCTGCCGACATGAACGAGGCGCCCGCTCATCAGGCAACCTCCTTGCCTGGGCCGGCCTTGGAGCCGCGTGCGGCGACCAGGTCGCCAGCCAGCGCGCGGACGTCCGCGAGGTCAATCCCATGCAGTTGGGCGATGCGATCCTGCGGCAGCTTCGACAGGCCGGCGCAGGCCCCGGCCATGCCGGCGGCAATCGCACCGATCGTGTCGGTGTCGCCTCCGAGATTGGCGCCGATGACGGCAGCCCGCCACGCATCGCCTTGCGCGACCTCCAGCACGGCGAAGGCCGCCGGCACCGATTCCTGACTGGCGACGCCGGTGCCAACCAGGTCGACGATAAGCTTGATGGCTTGCTTCTCCGCCTTGCCGCGGACAAGCTCCTGCGCCCAGACGATGCGCGCGGCGATGTCGCCGCCGGTAACCCAATGGCCGAGCGCAGCACCAAGCCTTGCCGCCGCGACGGCATGGCCGAAAGCGATGCGCCAGTCGCCGCCCGAGACACCGAGACTGACAGCGGCTGCGACCGCCGCAGCCGATGCGATGGCGATCGAGGTGTTGTGCGTGGCCCGGCAGGTTTCCGCCACCTTGGAGACCAGAACGTCGAGCGGCTCCGGCGGCATCATGATGCCGACCGGCGCGATGCGCATCGCAGCGCCATTGGTGTCGCCGCCGCGGCCGGCCTCCTCCGCGGGCACGCCGCTGTTGATGGCATCGATAGCGCGCTTGGTCGACGGCCCAAGCAGGTCGTAGCTGCCGCGCGCCTTGACCTCGCGCTCCCAGTCGAGCAGCGCGTTGACCCAGCGCGCATGATCGAAACGCTCGCCGGATTCGACGAGGATGCGGCCAAGCAGCAGCGCCTGTTCGGTATCGTCGGTGATCGCGCCGGCGGGCAGCCCTTTCGACACCGGGTGATCGGCGGCAGGCGCGACGAAATCCTCGACATGGCCGTAGAGCTCGGCGATGCGGGCCGGCGACAGAAGCTGCGTCGGCATGCCGAGCGCATCGCCCAGCGCCCCGCCGATCAGCGCGCCCATAGCCCGGTCCATTGCGTCGGCCACCATGCTCAGAACTCCAGGTGCAGCGCGAAATGCGCCGGGTTGAGCAGGCTAGTGACGAATTCGATGGCACGCCCGTCGGCGGCGCGTGTCAGGCGGCGTGTGCGCAGGAACGGCGTGCCGGGCGCGCAGGCGAGGATCGCCGCGTCGGCGGTGCTCAGCATCTCGATATCGACCCATTCCTCACCGTGATCGGGAACAAGCCCTGCCCCGCGCAGCGTCTGGTGCAGCGAGCCTTCGCGCAGGCCGCGCAGCGGTATGTCTTCCAACTCCGGCGACAGCGGCAGCCGGCTGCGCTCGATCGAAATGGCATGGCCGTCATCGGCGTTGGTGCGGGCACGATCGACGGCGATGAAGGACGAGCTCTCGACGCCGAGCCTGGCCGCCAGTTCGGCGTCATCGATGATCTCGAGCCGCAACGTGCGTGTCTCGGCATTGGCGCCCGCATTGGCAAGCGCGCTCGACCAGCCGATCGCGTCGTCGACCGGCATGCCGTCGAAGGTGACGAATGAGCCGATGCCGACCTTGGTGGTGATCAGCCCGCGGCTCGACAATTCCTCGAGCCCTTTGCGGACCGTATTGCGGCTGACGGAGAAGCGCTGAACGAGCTCGTTTTCGCTCTGCAGGCGGTCGCCGAAGCCGAGCAGGCCGGAGCGTATCTCATGCTCCAGAACCGTCGCGATCTGCTCGGGCTTGCCCGTGCCGGGAGTGATCTGCGTCGCGCGACGGGCCATATCGATACCTGTTCAGTGAACCTGTATAATCCTGTTCAATATCGGATTTGAATTCCCCCGTCAACGAACCTTCATCACCATTCAAGAACGGAAGGCGGACCGGGCGCAGAATGAGCGTGCGGCAACCGGAGACGCGCCGCTCAAGCGAAGAAGAACTCCTCGACGCGCTGCTTGGCCTGGCGCAGCACCGGCAGGATGTCGCGCTCCATCGCCTCGACCGAGAAACGCGCCGACTGCGTCGAGACGTTGATGGCGGCGACGGTGCGGCCGGCGCGATCGACGATCGGCACCGCGATCGAGCGCAGGCCGAGTTCCAGTTCCTCGTCGACGATGGCGAAGCCCTCCGCCCTCGCCTTGTCGATGGCCTTGCCGAGCGCGTTGCGGCCGGTGATCGTCTTCGGCGTCCGCCGCTCGATGGTCGCTTGCGCCAGGAAGGTCTTCAAGTCGTCCGCCTCCAGACCGGAAAGCAGCACCCGCCCCATCGAGGTGCAATAGGCCGGCAGCCGCGTGCCTACATCGAGCGCGACGCTTAAGATCCGCCGTCCGGGGATGCGCGCAACATAGACGACGTCCTCACCCGATAGCACCGCCGCGTTGCAGGCCTCGTCGAATTTGCCCGCCACCTCGCGCATGATCGGCGCCGCGAACGTCCAGAGCGATGCGCCGCCGAGCCAGGTCCGCGCGACGGTCAAAAGGCGCGGCGACAGCGAGAACAGCCGGCCGGACTGCGTCGCATAGCCCGTGGCGACCAATGTCAGCAGAAAGCGGCGGGCGCCCGCGCGGGTGAGGTCGGCCTCTTCGGCCATCTCGGTCAGCGTCATGCCGGCCGGATGGCGCGCAAGGATTTCCATCACTGCCAGGCCACGTTCCAGCGAGCCGACGTGGTCGCGCGAAATTACTTCCTCTCCCACGAGCGCCTCCATGCCGGCGTTGACTCAATGCAGAGCTCGGAGTTAGAAATATCTCATACAAAACAGATGTTCGCAATGCGAACTTTTTTCGTGGGGTCTGGAGATGGTCAAGTTCCTGCCGCTGAAAGAGGCGGTCGCGGAAAACCTGCATGACGGCGATACGGTCGCCTTCGAGGGCTTCACTCATCTGATCCCGACCGCCGCCGCGCATGAGGCGATCCGCCAGGGCTTTCGCGACCTGACGCTTATCCGCATGACGCCCGACCTGATCTATGACCAGATGATCGGCATGGGCATGGCTAGGAAAATCGTCTTCTCCTATGTCGGCAATCCCGGCGTCGGCCTGCTCAGACGCGCCCGCGACGCCATCGAGAACGGCTTTCCCCGCGCCATCGAGATCGAGGAGCACAGCCACGCCGGCATGGCCAATGCCTATGAGGCGGGCGCCGCCGGCCTGCCTTGTGCGGTGTTCCGCGGCTATCGCGGCGCCGGTCTTGCCGTGGTCAATCCAAACATCAAATCCGTCACCTGCCCTTTCACGGGCGAGGTGTTGGCGGCCGTTCCGGCGATAAGGCCGGACGTCACCTTCATCCACGCGCAGAAGGCGGACCGCAAAGGCAACGTGCTGGTCGAGGGCATTATCGGCATCCAGAAGGAGGCTGTTCTTGCCGCAAAGCGCGCAGTGGTGACGGTCGAGGAAATGGTCGACAGCTTCGACGAACTCCACCCCAATCTCACCGTGCTGCCCAGCTGGACGATCGCTGCGATTTCGGTCGTGCCCGGTGGCTCGCATCCCTCCTACACGCATGGCTATTACGAGCGCGACAACGCCGCCTATCTCGAATGGGACGAGATCGCCGCCGACCGCGGTCGCTTCCAGGCGTGGATGCAGCAGAACGTCATCGAGAGCAGCCCGGATGACTTTGCCGGCCGCATCGAACATCTGAGGAAAGCCGCATGAGCGACGCGAAGGAGATTGGTTTCACCCCGAACGAGATGATGACGATCGCCGCCAGCCGCGCCTTGAAGAGCGACGATGTCTGCTTCGTCGGCATCGGCGCGCCGTCGGCCGCCTGCAACGTCGCGCGGCTGACGCATGCGCCGGATATCACCTTGATCTATGAGAGCGGCACCATCGGCACGGCGCCCGACGTGCTGCCGCTGTCGATCGGCGACGGCGAATTGTGCGAGACGGCGGTCACCACCGTCGCGGTGCCGGAGATGTTCCGCTATTGGCTGCAGGGCGGCCGCATCTCGATCGGCTTTCTGGGCGCCGCCCAGCTCGACAAATTCGGCAATATCAACACCACCGTCATCGGCGACTATGCGCATCCCAAGACCCGCCTGCCCGGCGGCGGCGGCGCGCCGGAGATCGCCACTTCGTCAAAGCAGGTCTACATCACCATGGCGCAGTCGAAGCGCGGCATGGTCGAAAAGGTCGACTTCTTCACCTCCTTCGGCCATGGCGATGGCGGCGATCATCGCAAGCGGCTCGGCATCGATACTGCCGGGCCAACGCTTTTAATCACGGACCTCGCCATCTGGAAGCCGGACCCGGTGACCAAGGAATTCACAGTGGTGTCGCTGCATCCCGGCGTCTCGCGCGAGCAGGTACAGGAGACCTGTGGCTGGACGGTCAAGTTCACGGAGGCTCTTGACGAGACGCCGGCGCCGACGGAACTCGAGCTGAACACATTGCGCGACCTGCATGTCCGCACCAAGGCGGCGCATCAAGGGATCGCCGAGGGGAAAGCTGCCTAGATGACTGAAGCCTTCATTTGCGACTACATCCGCACGCCCATCGGCCGCTTCGGCGGCTCGTTGTCCTCCGTCCGCGCCGACGACCTCGGCGCCATCCCGTTGAGGGCCTTGGTCGAGCGCAATCAGGGCGTCGACTGGGCGGCCGTCGATGATGTCGTCTATGGCTGCGCCAACCAGGCCGGCGAGGACAATCGCAATGTAGCGCGCATGGCGCTGCTGCTTGCCGGCCTGCCGCAGGACATCCCCGGTTCGACAGTCAACCGCCTGTGCGGCTCGGGCATGGATGCCGTCACCATCGCCGCGCGCGCCATCAAATCGGGCGAGGCCGAGCTGATGATTGCCGGCGGCGTCGAATCGATGAGCCGCGCGCCTTTCGTCATGCCGAAGGCCGACGCCGCCTTTTCGCGCAACGCCGAGATCTACGACACCACCATCGGCTGGCGCTTCGTCAACCCGCTGATGAAGAAGCAATATGGCATCGAGTCCATGCCGGAGACCGGGGAGAACGTCGCCGAGGATTTTTCCGTTTCCCGCGCGGACCAGGACGCCTTCGCGGTGCGCAGCCAGGACAAGGCCGTTGCCGCTCAAGGCAGCGGCCGGCTGGCGAAAGAGATCACGTCCGTGACGATCCCGCAGAAGAAAGGCGATCCGGTCGTCGTCTCGAAGGACGAGCATCCACGCGCCGGCACCACCGTCGAGACCCTGGCCAAACTGCCGGCGCCATTCCGCCAGGGCGGCAGCGTCACCGCCGGCAACGCTTCCGGCGTCAATGACGGTGCGGCGGCCCTCATCATCGCGTCGGAAGCGGCGGCGAAGAAGTATGGCCTGACGCCGATCGCCCGCATCCTCGGCGGCGCCGTCGCCGGTGTGGCGCCGCGCATCATGGGCATCGGTCCGGCCCCGGCCACCGAGAAGCTTTGCGCCCGCCTCGGTCTGACGCCCGAGCAATTCGATGTCGTCGAATTGAACGAAGCTTTCGCCTCGCAAGGCATTGCCGTGCTGCGCCAGCTTGGCATCGCCGAGGATGCCGCGCACGTCAATCCGAATGGCGGCGCGATCGCGCTCGGTCACCCGCTCGGCATGTCGGGCGCGCGCATCACCGGCACGGCGGCGCTCGAGCTCAGCGAGCGCGGCGGCAAGCTGGCTTTGGCCACCATGTGCATAGGCGTCGGCCAGGGCATAGCAATTGTCCTGGAGCGGGTCTGACCGGTCGGATCAATAAGGCAGACCGACGTAGTTTTCGGCCAGCGCCGTGGAAGCGGCCTTGGAATGCACGAGATAGTCGAGCTCGGCTTCCTGGATGCGTTGGCCGAATTCACCGGTCTCGGGAAAGCGGTGCAGCATCGTCGTCATCCACCAGGAAAAGCGCACCGCTTTCCACACCCGCGACAGCGCCTTGGCCGAATAGGCGTCGAGCCCTACTTCCGAACTCTCGCGGTAGAATTCACGAAGTCCCGCAAACAGATAGCGCACGTCGCTGGCAGCGAGGTTGAGGCCCTTGGCGCCGGTCGGCGGCACGATATGGGCGGCGTCTCCAACCAGGAACAGCCGGCCGAAGCGCATCGGCTCGGCGACGAAGGAGCGCAGCGGCGCGATCGACTTCTCGAACGATGGGCCGGTGGTGACGGCGGCAGCGGTCGCCGGCGGCAGGCGGCGGCGCAACTCGTCCCAGAAGCGGTCGTCCGACCAGGCCTCGACGCGCTCCTCGGCTGGAACCTGCACATAGTAGCGGCTGCGCTGCGGCGAGCGCATCGAACAGAGCGCGAAGCCGCGCTCGTGATTGGCATAGACCAGCTCGCGGTCGGCCGGCGGCACCTCGGCCAGCATGCCCAGCCAGCCGAACGGATATTGCCGCTCGAACGTCTTCAGCGCGCCCTCCGGCACTGATCTGCGGCTGACGCCGTGATAGCCGTCGCAACCGGCGATGAAGTCGCAATCGATGCGATGCATGAGGCCGTCCTTGTCGTAGGTGACGAAGGGCGACGCGCCGCCGAAATCATGCGGCGCGACATTCGACGTTTCGAAGACGGTCGGAAGGCCCGCCGCTTCCCGCTTCTGCATCAGATCGAGCGTCACCTCGGTCTGGCCATAGATGGTTACATGCTTGCCGCCGGTGAGCGCCGTCATGTCGATGCGATGCGCGCGGCCGTCAAACGCGAGCGAGATGCCGGCATGCGGCAGGCCCTGTTCATAGAGCCTCTCCGCCGCGCCCGCTTCGCCGAGCAGGTCCACCGTGCCCTGTTCGAGCACGCCCGCGCGCACCCGGCCAAGCACATGCTCGCGGCTCGACCGCTCGAGGATGACTGTCTCGACGCCAATCGTGGCAAGCAATTGGCCGAGCAGCAGCCCGGACGGCCCCGAGCCAATGATGGCGACTTGCGTGCGCATCAATGACCGAGGCTCTCGATCTGTCCGGCCAACTCGGCTGCAAGCCTGAGCGCGGCCGCCGTCGCCATGACCATTTGCGGCAGGATGAGCCATTCCAGTGTCCAGGCCGAACCCGAGCGCTCCTGCTCATGCACCAGCGCCTGGTGCATGCCGGAAAGCTGGACGGCATTGAAGCGGGCGAGGGCCACCAGGGCTTCCGCCTTCACGGGATTCTGCTTGTGCGGCATGGTAGATGAACCGCCGCCGCCGGACAGCTTGATGTCAGTGCCCGCCTGCGCCATCAGCGCAACGTCCTTCCCGAACTTGCCGAGGCTGCCGGTCACCAGCGACAGCCAGCCGGCGAACTCGGCGAGCGCGTCGCGCTGATTGTGCCATTGCGGCGCGTCGGCAAGGCCGAGCTTCGCGGCAAGCGCGGCGCGCACTGCGGCGGCCTTGTCGCCGAGCTTTTCCAGCGTGCCGGCGGCGCCGCCGAACTGCACGACAAGCAGTCGGCCGGAGAGCTCCTTCAACCGTTCCTGGTGACGCTGGAGCGGCGCTCGCCAGGAAGCGATCCGGTCCGTCACGACGATCGGTATCGCCGGCTGCATGCGCGTCACCGCCATCATCGCCCTGCCCTCGAAATCCTGTTCGAGTCCGGCGAGCCGCACGACGTTCGCGCTGAGCAGCAGGCCGACATGCTCGACCGCCCCGCTCAGGCGCAGCACCAGTGATGTATCGATCACATCCTGGCTGGTGGCGCCGAAATGAACGAATGCATCGTGCGGCACGCCAACAGCAGCCTTGATCTGTCGCACCAGTTCCGGCACCACGACGCCGTCGGCGGCGACGCCGGCGCGCAGCTTCGCCGTATCCGGCCGGAACGCCGCCAGCGCCTTCGAGATCGCCGTCGCCGCATCGCGGGAAATCGCGCCGCACTCGGCCTCCGCCTCGGCCAGCGCCCGTTCGAAGCTGAGCATCGCGGCGATGTCGGCTTCGACGGAAAAATGTCTGGCCGCCTCTTCGTCGCCGAGCAGGCCAGAAAGCAGCGGGTGATCAAAGGGCGAAACGGTCATGGCGGCCCCGGTCAGCTGTCGAAGAAGACCGTCTCCTTTTCGCCCTGCAGGTGGATGTCGAAGACGTAAGTATCGCCCCGGCGCTCGGCGATCAGCGTCGGCACACGCAGGCGATGCTCGATGCGGGCGAGGATCGGGTCCTCGGCATTGGCCTTTTCCTCGTCGGAAAAATAGAGCCTGGTGTGCAGGCCGACATTGATGCCGCGCGCCACGATCCACAGCGTGATGTGCGGCGCCATCAGCCGGCCGTCGCGAAACGGCACGCGGCCCGGCTTGATCGTCCGGAACAGGCAGACGCCCGTTTCCATGGCGGTCGGCTGCCGACCCCATCCAGGGAAATTCGGATCGGCGGCGCCGCGCAATTCCGACGGCGAATTGTAGAGCCCGTTGGCGTCCGCCTGCCAGATCTCGATCAGCGCATCCTTGAGCGGCGTGCCGGTGCCGTCGAGCACGCGAATGCGCAACTCGATGCGCTCGCCCTTGGTTTGGTCGTTGATCATCGATGAGCCAAGGTCGTTCGCATAGACGCCGCCGATGCCGCAGAAATTGGGCGTCAGCCCGATATGCACGTAAGGGCCGGCGGTCTGCGAAGGGCTTTCCTTCAACCGGTCGAGCGACTGCGCCATCAATTGCCCTCCGGCCTGTTCTCGAACAATGTCGAGCGGCGCCCGCGCAGCACGATATCGAACTTGTAGGCGAGCGCATCCATCGGGATGGTCGACTGCATGTCGAGCGCGGCGATCAGCGCCTCGATAGCTTCCCTGTTGGAAATACCGCCGACGATCGGACAGCGCCAGATCAGCGGATCGCCCTCGAAATACATCTGTGTGATCAGCCGCTGCGCGAAGCCATGGCCGAACACGGAAAAATGGATATGCGCCGGCCGCCAGTCGTTCTGCCCATTCGGCCACGGATAGGGCCCGGGCCTGACCGTGCGAAAGGCGTAGCTGCCGTCTTCGCCGGTGATCGTGCGGCCGCAGCCGCCGAAATTCGGATCGAGGGGGGCGAGATAGGCGTCCTTCTTGTGACGGTAGCGGCCGCCGGCATTGGCCTGCCAGAATTCGAGCAGCACGCCAGGCACGCCCTTGCCCCGCTCGTCGAGCACGCGTCCATGGACGATGATGCGCTCGCCGAGGGCGCTCTCGCCAGGCCTGGCGAAATTGTGGATCAGGTCGTTGTCGAGCTCGCCGAGCATCGCGTGCCCGAAGACCGGTCCGGTCAGTTCCGACAGCGTGTTGTCGAATGCCACCAATGCCCGTTGGGGCGAGCGCAGCACCGAGCTCTTGTAGTTCGGCGTGAAGGCGGCCGGATGCCACTGGTGGTCGCGCTGGAAGAAGGCGCCGGTCTCGGGTGAACGGTTCGAGCCTCGCTCAGCCATGGGCGGCTCCGTCCATCTGCGCGAACACCTCCTTGGCAATCTTGAAGGCGCGGTTGGCTGCCGGCACGCCGGCATAGACGGCGACGTGCAGGAAGGCCTCGCAGATGTCGTCCCGCGTGGCGCCTGTATTGGCGGTGGCGCGCACATGCATGGCGACCTCCTCGTCATGGCCAAGTGCTGCAAGCAGCGCCAGCGTCACGATCGAGCGTTCGCGCTTCGACCAGCCGGGTCGCGCCCACACCGTTCCCCAGGCAGCCTCGGTGATCAATTGCTGGAACGGCCGGTCGAAATCGGTCGCGGCATCCTCGGCACGGTCGACGTGGGGATCGCCAAGCACGGAGCGGCGGACCTCGAGACCCGTCCGGTAGCGGTTCTTCGTGACATCATCCATGGGCAGACGTTTCCTCAGGCAATGAGGCGGCGAAATCGCGGATCAAGGTGACGAGCGCGTCGGGCTGCTCGATGCACGGGATGTGCGCGGCATCGCGGATCATTTCGAAGCGGGCGCCTGGGATCAGATCCGCCAGCGAGCGAACAAGGTCGGGTGGCGTCGAGCCGTCCTGATCGCCGACGATGCAGAGCGTCGGCGCAGTGATACGCCGCGCCGCGTCGGTAAGATCGGCATCGCGCACCGCCGCGCATGTCCCGATATAACCAGGCAGCGCCTGCCTGGTCAGCATGTTGCGGCAGCCGGCCAGCTCGGCGGCGCGCGCTGCATGGAAATCCGGCGTGAACCACACTTTCAGCACGCCGTCGGCGATCGCCTCTATGCCGTCGCGCTCGACAGTCGCGATGCGCGTGTTCCAGCTCTCATCCGTGCCGATCTTGTGCGCGGTGTCGCTGAGGATCAGAGCCTCGACACATTTGGGGTGGCGGGTATAGAGCCGCTGCGCGATCAGGCCGCCGACCGACAGGCCGCACAGCACGACCTTTCCGAAGCCGAAATGATCGATGAGGCCCAGCAGGTCGTCGACATGGTCGTCGATCGAGCGCACGCCGCCGCCGATATCCGACAACCCATGCCCGCGCTTGTCGTAGACGAGCATCGGTATTTCGCCGGCAAGCCGCGCGACGACGCCGTCCCAGATCCGGAAATCGGTGCCCAGCGAATTGATGAAGATGATCGGACGCGACGTGCCCGTCGCCTCGATGTAGCGGTGATGCAGCGTCACGCCGCCTATGCTGACGAATGGCACGATTTCGATCCTCCAAAGCCACATTGCACCAGCGGTTTGGTTCGGTAAAATGATATTTTGCGGCGTTTCATTAACTCTGAGGTTATCGAACCATGGCCGAAAGCCGGATCCGCTTCCGCCATCTGCAGGCCTTTCTCGAAGTCGCTCGGCAAGGCAGCGTGGCGCGCGCGGCCGACTTCCTGCATGTCAGTGCGCCGGCCGTGACCAAGACCTTGCGTGAGCTGGAAGAAGCGCTCGGCGTCGCCGTGGTCGAGCGCGACGGGCGCGGCATCCGGGTCACGCGTCTCGGCGAGATCTTCCTCGGCCATGCCGGCTCGGCGATCTCGGCGCTGAAGCGCGGCGTCGATTCCGTGCGCCAGGACGGCGCTCTCCATCGCGACCCGATCCGCATCGGCGCGCTGCCGACGGTGTCGGCGCGCGTGATGCCGCTCGCCATGAACCTGTTCCTCGAGGAAAACACCGGCGCCGCGCTCAAGATCGTCACCGGCGAGAACGCCGTGCTGCTCGAACAGTTGCGCGTCGGCGCGCTCGACCTCGTCGTCGGCCGGCTCGCGGCGCCGGAGCACATGACCGGCTTCTTCTTCGAACATCTCTATTCCGAGCAGGTGCTGTTCGTGGTGCGGGCCGGGCATCCCCTGTCGGAACCCGGGGCAGACATCTTCGCGCGGCTCGACGACTTCCCCGTCCTGATGCCGACGCGGGAATCCGTCATACGCCCCTTCGTCGACCGGCTCTTCATCACCAACGGCATGACCGCGCCCGCCACGGAGATCGAAACCGTTTCCGATTCCTTCGGTCGTTCCTTCATGCGCCAGAGCAATGCGGTATGGATCATCTCGGCCGGCGTCGTTGCCAATGAGATCGCCAGCGGCGCTTTCGTCGCGCTGCCGGTGGATACGGAGGAGACCAAAGGGCCGGTGGGTTTGACCATGCGCACCGACACCGCGCCCTCGCCCGCCTTCACCATCCTGCTGCAGACGATCCGCGAAGCCGCGCGGCACCACGCCTGACGATCGAGCTAGCAGTTCGAATTTCGCTAACCCAGCGGTTAATAAAACACCGTAAAATATCATTTTACCGAACCAAACCGCTAGTGCAATGTGATCTCCGGAGGATCGAAAGCCGTGCCGTCCGGCCGCAAGCGGAAGACCCGTTTGCCGTCGTGTCGAACGGCGACTGAGGGAGGAGCAGATGTCTCATAATATCGGCAGCAAGCCCGCCACATCGGGCATTTCACGACGCCAGTTCATCGCCACATCGATGGCCGGTGGCGCAGCACTTGCGTTCGGCCGCGGCAAGGCTTTCGCGCAGGCCGCCGACACGCTCAAGGTCGGCTTCGTCAGCCCGCGCACCGGCCCGCTCGCCGGCTTCGGCGAGACCGACGGCTATGTGCTTGACCTCGCCCGCAAGGCCCTGGCCAACGGCATCGAGCTCGGCGGCAAGAAATACAGCGTCGAGATCCTCGACCAGGACACCCAGTCGGATCCGTCGCGCGCCGGCCAGTTGGCAAAAGACCTGATCAACAACCAGGCGATCGACCTGATGCTGGCCGTTTCCACGCCCGAGGTGATCAACCCGGTCGCCGATGCCTGCGAGGCGGCCGGCGTGCCGTGCCTCTCCACCGTCATGCCGTGGGAGGCGTGGTATTTCGGCCGCGGCGCCAAGCCGGGCGCGCCCTCGCCTTTCAAATGGACCTATCATTTCGGCTTCGGCGTCGGCGAATTCTTCAAGACCTATATTTCGCAGTGGAACCTGATCGAGACCAACAAGAAGGTCGGCGTCATGTATCCGAACGACGCCGACGGCAACGCCATTCGCGCCAACCTCGCGCCGCTCCTGGCCAAGCAGGGTTTTACGATCGTCGATCCCGGCGCCTATGAGACCGGCACAACCGACTATTCCTCGCAGATCGCGCTGTTCAAGCAGGAAGGCGTCGAGATCTTCAACTCCTTCCCGATCCCGCCGGACTTCGCCGCCTTCTGGCGCCAGGCCGCGCAGCAGGGGCTGACCCGGCAGATCAAGATCGCCCAGGTCGCCAAGACCGGCCTGTTCCCCTCCGACATCGAGGCGCTCGGCGATCTCGGCATGAAGATCTCGAGCGCCGCCTATTGGCACAAGGCCTTCCCCTACAAGTCGCCGCTGACCGGCGTCTCCGGCACCGAGCTTGCCGACGGTTACGAGGCGGCGAGCGGCAAGCAGTGGACACAGCAGCTCGGCGCCTCGATGTCGCTGCTCGACGCCGGCTTCGAAGCCCTGAAGGCGAGTTCCAACGCCAAGGACAAGGCGGCGGTCGCCAAGGCACTGAGCGTGCTGAAGACCGAGACCATGATCGGCAAGGTCGACTTCACCAGCGGCCCGGTCGCGAACGTGTCCCCCGGCCCGATCATCGGCACGCAATGGGTCGCCGCCAAGGAAGGCTCGAAATTCCCGCTCGACTATGTCGTGACCGAGAACGCCACCGACCCGAACGTGCCGGTTGGGGCCAAGCTCCAGCCTTACAACGGCTGATTAAGTCGGGGACCGCATCGTGAACGCGACGCCCAACGGTGCCGTCCTCAGCGCCGCCGGCATCCACAAGCGCTTCGGCGCGCTTGTGGTGCTCGACGACATCGACTTCGTCATGGGCGCCGAGGAAGCGGTCGGCATCGTCGGCCCGAACGGCGCCGGCAAGACGACGCTGCTCAGCGTGCTTTCCGGCGCCTATCCGCCGAGCGCCGGAACCATCGCCTTCAAGGGCGATGACGTGACCACGCTGCCGGCCACGCAGCGCTGCCGGTTGGGCCTGGTGCGCACCCATCAGGTGCCGAAACCCTTCGGCGGCATGACCGTCTTCGAGAATGTCTTCGTCGCCGCCTCGCACGGCGCCGGACTCGGCCGCGACGAGTGTTATGAGGAAGCGCTCGGCTCGCTGAAGCTCTGCGGCATGCTCAGCATAGCCAACCGCCGCGCCGAAACGCTCGGCCTGCTCGACCGCAAGCGGCTGGAGCTCGCCCGCGCGCTCGCCGCGAAACCGACGCTGCTTCTGCTCGACGAGATCGGCGGCGGCCTGACCGACGGCGAGGCGGGCGAGCTCGTCGAGACCATCCGCGAATTGCGCCGCCGCAGGATAGGCATCGTCTGGATCGAGCACATCGTCCACGTGCTTTTGCAAGTGGCCGAACGGCTGATCTGCATGGACGCCGGCAAGATTATCGCCGACGGCGAGCCGCAGGCGGTGATGGCCGACCCGCAGGTGATCAGCGCCTATCTCGGCGGAGGCCCGAAATGAGCCTGCTGTCGGCCGAGGATCTCGTTGTCCGCCACGGCCTGCTGCAGGCGGTGCGCGGCGTCAGCTTCAGCCTCGAGCGCGGCGAGACGCTGGCGCTGGTCGGTGCCAACGGCGCGGGCAAGACGACGCTGCTGCGCGCAATCGCCGGCGCGCACCAGGCGGCCTCGGGCCGTGTGGTCTTCGACGGCGACGATCTCTCCCGTGTGCCTTCGCATGAACGCGTCCGCAAGGGCATCGCCCTGGTTCCCGAAGGCCGGCGGCTGTTCGTGCAGATGACGGTCGAGGAAAACCTTCTGCTGGGCCGCACTGCCGGCCGCCCCGGCGACTGGAGCGTCGAACGCGTGCTCGACACCTTCCCCAACTTGAAGCCGCGCCGCCATGCCAAGGCCGGGCATCTTTCCGGCGGCGAGCAGCAGGCGACCGCAATCGGCCGTGCGCTGATGAGCAATCCCGACCTGCTCCTGCTCGACGAGGTCTCGCTCGGCCTGTCGCCGCTGGTCGTCGACCGCGTCTATGCCTCCCTGCAGGGGCTGATCGGCTCCGGCACGACGATCATCCTGGTCGAGCAGGACCTCAACCGCGCGCTCTCCGTCTCCAACAAGGTGGTCTGCATGCTGGAGGGCCGGATCGTCCTTGCCGGCGACAGCAAGAGCGTGTCGCGCGACGAGGTGACCAAGGCCTATTTCGGCCTGCACCGGAAAGGCGCCGGAGGCGTGCCGGCATGATGAACCAGATCGTCCAGGGCATCCTGCTCGGCGGCTATTACGCGCTGATCGCCTGCGGCCTCTCCTTCATGTTCTCGGTGATGCGCATCATCAACCTGGCGCATGGCAGCCTCGCCGTGCTGTCGGCCTTCGCGCTGTGGCTGCTCGCCTCGCGCTTCCACATCTCGCCATTTCTGGGCCTGCTCGTCGTGCTGCCGCTGATGGCCGCGATTGGCTGGGCCCTGCAGCACTTCCTGCTCGAGCGTAGCGCGCGCGGCGGCGCGCTGCTGCCGATCCTCACAACCTTCGGCCTCGCCATCGTCATCGACAATTTGCTGTTCGAACAGTTCGGCGCCGACACGCGCTCGCTGGCGCCCTTCATCGGCAGCCTGTCCTACGATTCCTGGGAATGGCCGGGCAGCCTCTATGTCGGGAAGCTCGCGGTGATCATCTTCATCACGGCCGTCGTCCTGCTTGGTGGACTGCAACTGTTCCTCACCCGCACCGGGTTAGGCCGCTCGATCCGCGCGACCTCGGAAGACCCTGATACCGCCGGCATTGTCGGTGTCGACGCGCGCCGCTCCATGGCAATAGCCGCGGCAATCGCCATGGTCACGGTCGGTCTCGCCGGCGCCTTCCTGGGCATGCGCGCCACTTTCGATCCCTATGCCGGCGCAACGCAACTTCTGTTCGCCTTCGAAGCCGCCGTCATCGGTGGCGCCGGCTCGCTCTGGGGAACGCTGATCGGCGGCATCGTGCTGGCGCTCGCCCAAACGCTCGGCGCCAGGATCCATCCGCAAGGTTTCCTCATCGGCGGCCACGTCGCTTTCCTGATCGTGCTGTTCATCCGGCTCTACACTTCCGGCCTCGGCCTGCACAGCTTGCTGCGCCTCTCCACGCGGAAAGCCTCATGAGCGCCGCCTCCCCGGTCATCGAGCGTGGCACGGCCGCTTCGCGCAGCGCCGGCATCGGCGTTTTGACCATCATTCTGCTGCTCGCCGTCGCGCCGCAATTCCTGTCGGCCGGCGCGGTCGATCGCATGACGGCGCTGTTCATCTATGTGATCCTCGCCGCCATGTGGAATGCGCTGGCCGGTTTCGGCGGGTTGGTCTCGGTCGGCCAGCAGGTGTTCTTCGGCCTCGGCGCCTACTTCGCCATCCGCCTCGCCAGTGCCGGACTCAATCCGTTCGTCTCGCTCTTTGTCTCGGCGGTCATTGTCGGCGCGGTGTCCTGGCCGATCTCGCTGTTCATGCTTCGCCTGAGGAACGGCGAGTTCGCCATCGGCATGTGGGTGATCGCGGCGCTCACCCACCTGCTCGTCAATCTCGACCGGCTGATCCAGGGCGAGACCGGCACGTCGCTGATCTCGCTCAACGTCTACGATGCATCGACACGCCGGCTGACCATCTACTGGCTGGCGCTGGCGTCGATGACCGCCCTGCTCGCGATCCTGTTCGGTCTGCTGCGCGGCAGCACCGGCGCCGCCATTCGCGCCATCCGTGACAATGAGGATGCGGCGGCCTCCGTCGGCGTGCGCGTCACCGGCACCAAGCGGCTGCTCTTCATGCTCGCCGCCTTCGGCATCGGCGTCGCCGGCGCGCTGTGGCTGGCCACCGCGACCACCTTCCAGCCGAAGACCTATTTCAACGTGCAGTGGACCGCTTACATGATCTTCATGGTGCTGGTCGGCGGCATCGGCACCTTCGAGGGCGCCATCCTCGGCGCGCTGCTCTTCTTCCTCATCGAGACCTGGTTCGGCGGCACCGGCGTCTGGTACCTGATTGGGCTCGGCGCCACGGCACTGGTCTTCTCGCTGCTCTTGCCGCGCGGCCTCTGGGGCACGCTCGAAGAGCGTTTTGGTTGGCGCCTGCTGTCGGTCGGCTACCGCGTCAGGCTTCCCGCCAGCGTGGCGGATCCGACCGGCGAGGCCATTTCACCAGCACCCACTGCGGCACACAGCGAGAAGGCATGAGCATGCTGTTCGGCAAGACGATCCTCATCACCGGCGTCGCCTCGGGCATCGGCGCCCGCACGGCGGAACTCGCGGGCCAACTCGGCGCCGACGTCATCGGCGTCGACCTGCGCGAGCCGGCCGGACATCAGGGCGTCTTCGTCAAGTCCGACATTTCGTCCAAAGCCGGCGTCGACGACCTCGTGGCGCGGTTGCCGCAGCGCATCGACGCGCTCTGCAACGTCGCCGGCCTTTCCGGCAATATGGGCGCGGCGCCGACGCTCGCCGTCAATTTCTACGGCCTGCGCGCGCTCTCGGAAGCGATGGCGCCAAGGCTTCGCGAAGGCGGCGCCATCGTCAATGTCGCCTCCATCGCCGGCTTCGGCTGGCGCGCCAATCTCAACCGAGCCGCCTCGATGGTTGGCGTCGAGGGCTTTCCCGATGTCGCCAGAGTGATCGCCGACCACGCGGTCAAGAACGAGGAAGGCTATCCGGTCTCGAAGGAGCTTTTGCTCCTGTGGACCTTCCGCGCGGCGCATCAGGACCTGTTCAAGAGCCGCGGCATTCGCGTCAACGCGGTCAGCCCCGGTCCGGTCGAGACGCCGATCCTGAAACAGTTCCGCTCGGTCCTCGGTGACGCCAAGGTCGACAGCGATATCGCGCGCGTCGGCCGCGCCGGCACATCGGGCGACATCGCGCCCGTCGTGCTGTTCCTGTGCTCCGACGGCGCGCGCTGGATCAACGGCGCCAACGTGCCGGTCGACGGCGGCCTCGAAGCGTCGATCAACGCGGAAGTGCTTGGCTTCTAATTTTGCAACGCTCCAGCGAAAGCGAGGGAGAAACCCATGGACATCGGACTTCTGATTGACGGCGACGAAAGGGCGGCGACCGGCAAAGCCTCTTACGAGCGCCTGGACCCCTTCACCGGCAAGCTCGCGACGCGCGCCGCCGCCGCAAGCATTGCCGACGCCAACGCCGCGGCAGATGCGGCGGCGGCAGCCTTCGACGCCTGGTCGAAGACCGGACCTGGCGAGCGCCGGATGCTGCTTCTGAAGGCGGCCGACGTCATGGCCTCGAAGGTCGGGGAATTCACCAAGCTGATGATGGAAGAGACCGGCGCCACCGGACCCTGGGCGGGCTTCAACGTCATGCTGGCGTCCAACATGCTCCGCGAGGCGGCGGCGATGACCACGCAGATTTCCGGCGAGGTTATTCCATCCGACAAGCCGGGCACGCTCGCCATGGCGATCCGCCAGCCGGCTGGTGTGTGCCTCGGCATCGCGCCGTGGAACGCGCCGGTCATCCTCGGCACGCGCGCACTCGCAATGCCGCTCGCCTGCGGCAACACGGTGGTGCTGAAGGCCTCCGAACTATGCCCCGGCACGCATCGCCTGATCGGTCAGGTGCTGGTCGAGGCCGGCCTGCCCAAGGGCGTCGTCAATGTCGTCACCAACGACCCGAAGGACGCGGCGGCAATCGTCGAGGCGCTGATCGCGCATCCGGCGGTGAAGCGCGTCAATTTCACCGGCTCGACCAAGGTCGGCCGCATCATCGCCGAGCTCTCGGGGCGGCACCTCAAGCCGGCGCTGCTCGAGCTCGGCGGCAAGGCGCCACTGGTCGTGCTGGACGACGCCGACATCGACGCTGCCGTGAATGCCGCGACCTTCGGCGCCTTCATGCATCAGGGCCAGATCTGCATGTCGACCGAACGCCTGATCGTCGACGAGAAGATCGCCGACGAGTTCGTCGCCAAGCTTGCCGCGCGTGCCTCCAAACTTCCGGCCGGCGACCCGCGCGGTCATGTCGTGCTCGGCTCGCTGATCAGCAGCCAGGCGGCGGATAAGATGGAGGAGCTGATTGCCGACGCGACCGCGAAGGGCGCAACGCTCGCGGCCGGCGGCAAGCGGACAGGAACGGTGGTGGAAGCGACGCTCCTCGACCACGTGACGCCCGCGATGCGCGTCTATTCGGAAGAGTCGTTCGGTCCGGTGAAGCCGGTCATTCGCGTGAAAGGCGAGGACGAGGCGGTGCGCGTTGCCAACGACACCGAATACGGCCTGTCCTCCGCCGTGTTCAGCCGCGACATCCGCCGCGCCATGGCCGTCGCCGCGCGCATCCAGGCCGGCATCTGCCACATCAACGGCCCGACCGTCGGCGACGAGGCGCAGATGCCCTTCGGCGGCGTCAAGGGCTCGGGTTATGGCCGCTTCGGCGGCAAGGCATCGATCGCCGAATTCACCGACCTGCGCTGGGTGACGATCGAGGATCCCGGACAGCACTACCCGTTCTGAGGGTTCACCCCAGCGTCAGCCCGGCCTTCCTCGCCTCCTCGCGCAAGAACGGCAGGCCGACCTCGATCACGTCGCGCGGATCTTCCGCCACGGGCCGCCAGACGGCGAGCCCGCCGGCGATGTCGACATCGACATGGTTCATGCTTTCGAGCGTGATCGCGCCCTGGTAGCCGATGTCGGCGATGGCCTTCATGCAGGCCGCCCAGTTGAGCATGCCTCGTCCCGGCACGCCGCGGTTGGCTTCCGACACATGCACATAGCCGAGATAGGGCGCCGCCGCCTCGAAACCGGAAGCGAAGCTCTCCTCCTCGATATGCATGTGGTAGGTGTCGAGATGAATGAAGATGTTGGGCGCGCCGATGCGCTCGATGATCTTTGCCGCGTCGATGCCGCGGTTGATCAGGTGCGTCTCGTATCGGTTGCAGGGCTCGATGCCGAGCTTCAGGCCGCGCGACTTCGCCGCCTTCGCCGCGCGTTCGAGGAAACGGCACATACCGTCGATTTCCCTTTGCGTCGGCGCGCGGCCGGTGGTCTTGCCGATCGTGCCGTAGGTGACGCCGCCGAGCGCTTCGGCGCCGACCTCATTGCAGACCCGGAAAGCCGGTTCGAGGAAATCCAGCGCCTCGTCCGGCCGTTCGACCACATCGAGCGCGCGCGGCAGGCCGAGCGAGGGGACCAGTTCAACACGATAGTGATTGGCAAAGCTGCGCGTCCGCTTGGTGTCGATCTCCTCAGGCCGAAGCAAAGGGATCTCCATCAGCCCGATGCCGTATTCCTTGAGCCTGTCCACCTGCGGCTCGATGCGGGCGAGGTCCCAGACCGGTGCGATGGCGAAAGTATGCAGTCCGAACGTGTTCATGTCAGCCTCGTTGCTCATGCGCCGCCGCTGCGGCCGTATCGCCGCCGCCGACGATGCGGCTGACGACTTCGTTCATGTTGGTCCTGGCGGTGACGAGGTCGGCGTCCGCCCTGCCGTGGCGCAGCACGACGATGCGATCGGTGACCGACAGCACGTCGTTCAGCCGGTGCGAAATCAGGATGACGGCGATGCCTTCGGACTTCAGCCGCCGGATGAGATCGAGCACGCTCTGCACCTCGCGCACGGCCAGCGCCGCAGTCGGCTCATCCATGATGACGAGCTTCGGATCGAAGGTGAGCGCGCGCGCGATCGCCACCGTCTGCTGTTGGCCGCCGGAGAACGAACCGACCGACCGGTTTATCGACGGCAGATGCGCACCCAGCCGCTCAATCATTTTCGCAGCCTGACGATCCATCTCGCTTTTGTCCACAAAACCGGGGAACAGGCCGAACAGCCTTTTCGTTGGCTCGCGTCCGAGGAAGATGTTCGAGGCCACGTCCTGCTGTTTGGCGAGAGAAAGATCCTGGTAGATCATCTCGATGCCGAGCCGGCGGCGCTGGCCGGGATCCAGCGCCAGTATGTCCTTACCGTCGAATTCGATCGAGCCGGTGTCGGCACGGTAGATGCCGGTGATGGTCTTCATCAGCGTCGACTTGCCGGCGCCATTGTCGCCGACCAGCCCGACCACCTCGCCGGCTGCGACCGAAAGGTCGACGCCATGCAAAACATCGACCGCGCCGAAGCTTTTGCGGATGCCGCGCAGTGAAAGCAGGGTCATACCCGCGACTCCTTCCGCACCTGGTATTGGTCGATGAAAACCGCGAGGATCAGCACCGCGCCGATCGCCATCTGCTGGTAATAGGATTGCACGGCAAGCAGCGTCAGCCCGTTCTGCAAGACGCCCATGATCAGCGCGCCGATCATGGTGCCGAGGATCGAGGCGCGGCCGCCGAACAGATTGGTGCCGCCGATGATCGCCGCCGTGATGGCGGTGAGCTCGTAATTGATGCCGGCGGTCGGATCGCCGGCATTGACGCGGGCTGTGAACAGCAGGCCGGCAAGCCCGGCAAGCGCGCCCGACAGCGTGTAGATGATGCGGCGGTGATGCTCGACGCGGATGCCCGCGGCTCGCGCTGCACCTTCGCTATCGCCCAGCGCCAGCGTGTGGCGGCCGAAACGCGTATAGGCGAGCACCGCATGCGCGACGATGGCCGTCAGCACCAGGATGATCACCGGCATCGGGACGCCGAACGGCCGCCCCTGCCCGATATAGACGATCTCGGGCGGCAGGCCGTAGATCGCCCTGCCCTTCGAGATGACCAGCGCCAGACCGCGCGCCAGGCCCAGCATGCCGAGCGTGACGATGAAAGCCGGCACGAAGGCGCGGGTGACCAGTTGCCCGTTGATGTAGCCGGCGATCCCGCCGGCCAGGATGCAGGCGACCACTGCGAAGACCGACGGCCAGCCGAGATTGACCGCCACGAAAGCGCCTGCGACGCCCGCAAGCCCCATGACCGAGCCGAGCGACAGATCGAGCCCGCCGGAACCGATGACGAAAGTGGCGGCGATCGCCAGCACGCCGATCGTCGAGGTCGCGAGCAGGATGTTGAGGAAATTGCTGAGCGACAGGAAATAGGGCGACAGGAGCGCCATTGCCGTGCTCAGCGCCAGAAGCACCACCAGCGACTCCAGCCGGATGTGGAGCCTTTCGACGGATGCTCGCTGCACCCGAGCCCAGAAGCCGGGCTGTTCAGAAGCCATGTCTTTGCACCTTGAGAGAGGGCGGTAAGGCAGTAGGCAGTAGGACTTAGGCAGTAGAGAAATATAAGAGCGATCTGAGCGGTGCGAACCCGCGTGTCTCCCCTACTGCCTACTGCCTACTGCCTATTCCCTACTCACTTCACATATTGCAGCATCGGCTCCTTGCCGGCGTCGAGCACGTCCTTGGTCAGCACCAAAGTCGGCACGGCAATGCTTTCCGGAACCTTCTCGCCGCCGAGCGCCTTCTTGACGTTCTCGACCGCCTGCTTGCCGACCAGATAGGGAAGCTGCGCCACCGAGGCATTGAGGCGGCCTTCCTTGATCGATTTCACCGCATCGACATTGCCGTCGACGCCGATGATCGTCACCTGCGAACCCTTGCCCGCCGCATAGACCGATTCCACTGCACCAAGCGCCATGCCGTCGTTCGCGCAGAAGATGGCGACGAGATCAGGATGCGCGGTCAGCGTGTCGGTGGCGATCGAAGCGGCCTTGCCGCGGTCCCAGTCGCCCGGCAGCGAAGCGACGATTTCGAGGCCGGGCGCCAGCTCCTTCAGCTTGTCGGCAAAACCCTTGGCACGCTTCTCGCCGGTGATGTTGCCGGACAGGCCTTCGATCACCAGCACCGGACCCTTGGCGTCCTTGCCGAGCTTGTTGGCGAGATACTCCGCGCCCTGCGCGCCGGCGGCGATGTTGTCGGAGCCGATATGGAAGGTGACCTTGACGCCTTCCTTGTCGAGCACCGCCTGGTCGAGATTGTTGTCGAGGTCGACGATCTTGATGCCGGCGTCCTGCGCCGACTTCAGGCAAGGCAAAAGGTTGGTCGAGTTGATGGCCGCGGTGATCATCGCCACCGGCTTGCGCTCGAGCATGGTGTTGCAGAGGTTCAGCTGCGGTTCGGCTGCCTGATCGCTCTCGGCCGCCTGCTGGAAATACTTAACCCCGGCTTCCTTGGCGCCGTCCGCGACGCCCTGCGCCATCGCGCCCCAGAACGGGTTGGCCAGTGTCTTCATCAGCACGCCATATTCGCCGTCCTCGGCCTTGGCAACGCCGACGGCGGAAAACGCAAGCGCGACGCCCACGGCAAGGGTAAATCGATTTATCCTTGGGAAATGCGATATCATTCTATCCTCCGTTGATCCTTGGCGCCGGATGCCACGGCCAGGGCCGGCGCATGCTTCCGCTCACGACAATGGGGGCTGTTGTCGGTCTCCTCCCCCGGAATGCGGACCGCTGCCTGGCGAGCCAACGGATTCCCGCATCAACACCTGGCAGGGCTCGAGCCGCGCCGTGGGTGGTCCCACATCACCCTCGACCCTGCGAAACAAAAGGTTCATCGCCTCGCTGGCAATCCGGTGCACCGGCTGCACCACGGCGGCGATCGCCGGCCATGTCACCTGCATCCATTCGGCATCGTCGAAGCCGACCAGCGAGATGTCGTTCGGGCAATGCCAGCCACGCCGGCGGAACTCGGACAGCGCGACGAGCGTGCCCTTCAAAAGCAGCGAATAGACGGCGGTCGGCCGCTCTCCCCTGGCAAAGTAATCGCGCAGCGAGGATCGCAGCGGCTCGACGCTGACTTCCGAGGTGATGACGTCGATGCGCACCGATGGGTTGAGCGCCAGCGCCTGGCTGCGAAAACCTTCCAGGCGCGCGCGCACCGTCGCCGCCTGCTCCGCAAGGCCGATGACCAGGATATGACTGTGCCCATTGCCGATCAGCATCCGCGCGACCTCGGCGCTGGCTGCAGCGCTGTCGGCCGAGACCGTGTCGAAAGCGTCGTCGGACAAGACGCGGTCGATCAGCACGCCGGTCATGCCGTGGGCTTTCATGAAGGCGGCCGCCGGACCATGCTCGTTGCGCACAGGCGCCAGCACGACGCCCGCAACGCGCCAGTCATGCATGCGGGCAAGGATTTCCTTCTCGCGCGCCTCCGATTCACGGCTCGACGCGGCGACTAGTGTGTAGCCGCGCTGCTCGGCAAGGCCTTCGAGCTCGGTGACCATCTGACCGAAGAACTCGCTCTCGAACTCGGGCATGATGGCGCCGATGATGCGGCGCTTGGCCCTGCGCATATCGGAGGCTAAAGGATCGACGCGATAGCCCAGATGCTCGACGGCATCGAACACACGCTGCGCGTTTTCCGGCTTGACCGTGGTGACACCGGCCAGCACCTTGGAGACGGTGGCCGCGGACACACCGGCATGGCTTGCCACGTCGTGGATCGACGGACGCCGCTGCCGGGTTTGGTGTTGTGCCATTGACCTCTTCCCGAGGGCAGGCAGCCGATTTTCTGCCTCGCTATTGTAATCGATAAATCGATTTTTCGTTCTTGTAAATCGTTTCACCGGGAGTAAGACTGGAAAGAAGTGATTGACGCGATCCAATCGCGCCCGGAGGAAAAACATGCCCGACAAAGCCTTGCCGCTGGTCATCAGCGCGCCCGAACCGCGCACATTGGAGCTCATCTTCACGCCGCCACAGCTGGCGCGCCTGCGCAAACACTATCGCATTGTCGAGACCACCCCGGAAGGCGTTGCCGCCCTGCCCGCCGAAACCCTGGCCGAGGCGCGCTTTATCATCGGCCAGCCGCCGATTTCGGCTGACACGCTGGAGAAGCTGAAGGCGCTGCGCTGCATCTTCAACGTGGAGACCAACCTGCTCAACAACATGCCTTATGAGACGCTGTTTGCGCGCGGCATCCATGTCGTCACCACCGGCCTGGTCTTTGCCGAGCCGGTCGCGGAGCTCGGCCTGGCCATGGCGCTGAACCTTGCCAGAAACATCGTCGACGCCGACCTCGCTTTCCGGCAGGGCAAGGAATTGTGGGGCGGCGACGGCAACCAGACCGCACGCCTGCTTTCCGGCGCCGATGTCGGCATCATCGGCTTCGGCGATCTCGGCCGCGCACTCAACCGCCTGCTGACCGGCTTCCGCACCCGCACGAAAGTTTTTGATCCATGGCTGCCGCCATCGATCCTGATCGACAATGGCGTCGAGCCGGCCTCGCTGGACGAGGTGCTGTCGCAAAGCGATTTCGTCTTCGTCGTTGCTTCCGTCACCAGCGAGAATGAAGGTTTCCTGGGCGCCGACGCCTTTGCCAGGATGCGCAAGGGCGCGGCCTTCATCCTGCTCAGCCGCGCCGGCGTCGTCGATTTCCCGGCATTGATGCAAGCGGTGAAGAGCGGCCACATCGTCGCCGCGAGCGACGTCTTCCCGGAGGAGCCGCTGGCAAAGGACCATCCCGTCCGCACCCTGCCCGGCTTCCTGCGTTCGGCGCATCGCGCCGGCGCGCTCGATATCGCCTTCAAGCGCATGGGCGACATGGTGCTGGAGGACATGGACCTCATCGACCGCGGCCTGCCGCCGCTGCGCTCCAAGCGCGCCGAGCGCGAGACGGTTTCGCGCATGCGCTCCAAGCCGGTCGACAGGAATTAGTTTCGAGCAGGCTGCCTAAAGCGTCCCGAGCCGAAGCGCGTCGCGCGCGATTTGCCAGGCCGTCTCCACATGCCGCCGCGCCGCCGCCTCCGCCGCTTCCGGCTTGCGCGAACGGATCGCATCCATGATCGCCTGCATTTCGGCGATCGCCGGCTCGCGGCGGTTCTGCGACAGGATTGTCATCGAACGCAGCTGGTTGATGCGGACGTTGAGACCGGTGACGATCTCCCAAGCTATGCGCTTGTCGGCGGCTTCAAAGAGCACCTCATAGAAGCTCGCCGTCGCCCGCATCACCTCGGCCGGCACGCCCGACGCCCACGCCTCGAGCAGCTTTGCCAGCGCCGCATCGAGCAGCGCGATCTGACCGTCGGTGGCCGATGTGGCGCAGGCCTTCGCCGCAATGCCCTCCAGCAGCGCGCGCAACTCGTAGATCTCGTCGGTCCGGCCAAGATCAGGCTTCGCCACGGCCGGCCCATGTCCAGGTATCATCTGCACCAGGCCTTCGGCCTCCAACTGCCGCAGCACCTCGCGCACGACCGAACGGCTGACCCCGAGCTGGTCGCATAGCGGCCGCTCGACCAGCCTTTCGCCGGGCTGGAAATGGAAATCCATGATCGCCTCGCGCATGCGCTCCAGCGCCAGCGTCCTCAACGTTTTGGCGGAGCGGTCTATGCGAAGCGTGTCAGCCATTTTTCCTGAATCCTTAGCCTCGTCACAAAAACCGATTCCATGACCGATTGACAAGACGCATGGCACTCCATAGCATGGTATACCATAAGACGATACAGAAATCGATGGGCCCCGAGCGGCTCCCATCCTGAGGAATTTCATGCAGCCGGCCATCCGCAAGATCGTCACCTATACCGAGAACACCCTGATCGAGGGCGGCAAGACGGCCCCGCGGCCGCTGCGTCTGATCGGCGTCGCCGCGGTGCTCACCAACCCATGGGCAGGCCGCGGCTTCATCGAGGACCTCTCCCCCGAGATCCGCGCTTTCGCGCCGGTGCTCGGCGAAACGCTGACCAATGAGATTATCGGCGCGGCAGGCGCGGGCGAGGTCATCGAAGGCTACGGCAAGGCCGCCATTTGCGGCACGTCGGGTGAGGTCGAGCATGCGTCGGCGCTGATCCACACGCTGCATTTCGGCAATCACTATCGCCGGGCCGTCGGCGCCAAGACCTATCTCGCCTTCACCAATCTGCGTGGCGGTCCGAACACGCCGATCATGATCCCGCTGATGGACAAGAACGACGAAGGCCGCCGCTCGCATTACCTGACCGTGCATTTCCAGATCGGCGACGCGCCCGCGCCGGACGAGCTGGTGGTGGCGCTCGGCGCGTCCATCGGCGGCCGCCCGCATCACCGGATCGGCGACCGCTACCAGGATCTGAAGGAGCTCGGAGATCTGCATGGCTGACGCCGCGACGATCCGCAGCAAGGCGCCCGACGGCACCGGCTTCATCCGCGCCGGTTCGGGCGCGCCGGTCCTGCTCATCCACGGCGTCGGCATGGATGCCGCGATCTGGCAGCCCCAGATCGCCGCGATGCAGGACCGCTTCGACGTGATCGCCATCGACATACTCGGCCACGGTTCTTCGCCCCTGCCGCCGGAGAACGCCCGCCTGTCGGACTTCGCCGATCAGGCGATCCGCCTGCTTGATCATCTCGGCCTTGCCCACGTCGCTGTCATCGGCCACTCGATGGGCGCGCTTGTCGCACAGGAAATCGCGCTTCGCGCCCCGTCGCGCATCAGCGCCATCGTCTGTCTCAACGCCGTCTTCCGTCGCCCGCCCGAGCTCGCGCAGGCGGTGCGCGAACGGGCGGCAGCGCTTGGCCGGCCCGGCGATCCGTCGGCCATCGCCGCCACGATCGCCCGCTGGTTCGGCAACCCGATTCCGCCGGCTCTTTCAGACGCGGCCGCGACGGCCCGCGCCGCGCTCGAAAGCGTCGACGCCGAAGGCTATGCCCGCACCTACCGCCTCTTTGCCAGCGCCGACACCGCGCACACCGATCACCTGGCCGACCTTGCCGCACCCGCGCTGTTCATGACCGGCTCGGAGGATCGCAACTCGACACCCGCCATGTCAGCGGCGATGGCGCGGCTTGCGCCGGCGGGGCGGTGCTTGGTGCTGAATGGCGAAAAGCACATGATGACAATCGCTTCGCCGCAAAAAGTGACTCAACGGATAATGAACTTTCTCGACGAGGCGTCGAGTGCTTCCGCAGGCGCGGAGGCCGGTCCCGCATTCGACGCCATGGAATTTCGACGCGCGCTCGGCTCCTTCCTGACCGGCGTCACCATCGTCACCACGATCGACGAGGCTGGCGATGCGCGCGGCTTCACCGCCAACTCCTTCACCTCCGTCTCGCTCGACCCGCCACTGGTGCTGGTCTGCATTGCCAAGAAGGCGCTGGGGCATCAGGCCTTCTCGACTTCGAGAGGCTTTGCCATCAACGTCCTGTCGGAAGCCCAGAAAGCCGCGTCCGGTGTCTTCGCCTCAAAGACCGCGGACAAATTCGCCTCCGTGGCATGGCAGCCCGGGCAGACCGGCAATCCGCTGATCGAGGGATCAGTTGCGGTGTTCGATTGCGGCATGGAGCAATTGGTCGATGCCGGTGACCATTCGATCCTCATCGGCCGCGTCCATGACTTCAGCCACAATGGTGCCCAGCCTCTCGGCTACTGCCGGGGCGCCTATGTCACGCCGGGGCTTAGCCAGGAGGCGCTGGCGGCGAGCGCTCCCCCCGGAACCGAGGTCGGCGCGATTCTCGAGAAAGAAGGCCGCGTCCTCTTCTTCGAGACTGCCGAGGGATCCTACCAATTGCCGGCCGGTCGCGGTCTCGGTGCCGCGAACGATGCCCGCAGCCTCAGGGGAAAACTTGCCGCCAAGGCGATTGATGCCGAGCTCGGCTTCCTTTACGCAGTGTGGGACGACGCGACGGACGCTGCCCGCACGCACGTCTACTATCGCGGGACGGTGGACGCCCCCGTCTCCGGCGACGGCCAGATCCGGTTTGTCGAGATCGAACGCATCGCCGAATTGAAGATCGCCGATCCAGCAGTGCGTTCGATGCTCGCCCGCTACGCGCGCGAGCGCGCCGAAGACACGTTCGGCGTCTATGTCGGCAACGAGGTCGAAGGCGAGGTCCGGCCGCTCGCAAGGCCGGCGCCGTCGACGCCAAGCCATTCCGGCCCAATCCATTCCGGCCACCGGTGAGACCGATGAAATTTTCCCTTTTCGTCCATATGGAGCGCTCGGATCTCGCCAAGCCGCATTCCGAATTGCTTACGGAACTTGAAGAACTGGTGCTGCTGGCGGAGCAGGCCGGCTTCGAGACGGCCTGGATTGGCGAGCATCACGGGATGGAATTCACCATCTCGCCGAATCCCTTCATCAACATCGCCTATCTCGCCGCCAAGACGAAAACCATCCGTCTTGGCACCGGCACGATCATCGCGCCGTTCTGGCATCCGATCAAGCTCGCCGGCGAAGCGGCGATGGCCGATGTCATCACCGGCGGTCGGCTGGATCTGGGCATCGCGCGCGGCGCCTACAGCTATGAGTATCAGCGCGTCTTCCCGGGACTGGATGCGTGGGGCGCCGGCCAGCGCATGCGCGAGATGATACCGGCGATCCGCGACCTCTGGGACGGCGACTACGAGCATTCCGGCGAGTTCTGGCAGTTCCCGCCGACCACCTCCTCCCCCAAGCCCTTGCAAAAACCCTCCCCGCCGATCTGGGTGGCCGCGCGCGACCCGAATTCGCACGATTTCGCCGTCGCCAACCGATGCCAGGTGCAGGTGACGCCGCTTGCCTCCGGCGATAGCGAGGTGGCGAGCCTGATGGAGCGCTTCAATGCTGCCTGCCAGGCGCACCCGGACATCCCGCGGCCGCAGATCATGCTCTTGATGCACACTTTCGTGGCCGAAGATGCCGCCGACGCCGACCGACTGACCCAGGACCTCTCGCAGTTCTACTGCCAGTTCGGCGCCTGGTTCCAGAACAAGAAACCCGTCCGCCAGGGCGTTCTCGAGCCGCTGACCGAGGAAGAGATCGCGGCCATGCCCCAATACGCGCCGGACAAGATCCGGCAAAACCTGGTCATCGGCGAGGCCGACGAGGTGATCGCCAGGCTGAAGACCTACGAGGCGCAGGGCTACGACCAGTATTCGATCTGGATCGACAGCGGCCTTTCGCATGAGCGCAAGAAGAAATCGCTGCAGCTGTTCATCGACAAGGTGATGCCGGCTTTCCAGGAGGCGCAGTCGCGATGAGCAGCACCGCCTTCAGGAACTACATAGACGGCCAGTTCGCCGAAGCGTCCTCCACCTTCGACAGCATCGATCCGTCAACGGCCTTGCCCTGGGCGACGATGCCCGCCGCTTCCGTTGCCGATGTCGACCGCGCCGTGGAGGCCGCGCACCGGGCGCTACGTTCCGGTCCGTGGGCATCGATGACAGCGACGGCGCGTGGAAAACTGCTGGTCAGGCTCGGCGATCTCGTCGCCGCCAATGCCAGCCGCCTGGCCGAGCTGGAAACGCGCGACACCGGCAAAATCATCCGCGAGACGCGCGCGCAGATCGCCTATGTCGGCGACTACTACCGCTATTATGGCGGGCTGGCCGACAAGCATGAAGGCGCCTTCATCCCGATCGACAAGGCCGACATGGAAGTCACGGTGCGGCCCGAGCCGATCGGCGTCGTTGCCGCCGTCGTACCGTGGAACTCGCAGCTCTTCCTGTCGGCGGTCAAGCTCGGCCCGGCTCTGGCAGCCGGCTGCACCGTCGTTCTCAAGGCCTCCGAGGATGGGCCGGCGCCGCTGCTGGCTTTCGCCGAGCTCGTCCATGAGGCCGGCTTCCCTGCCGGCAGCGTCAACATCCTCACCGGCTTCGGCCATGATTGCGGGCACCGCCTAACCAGCCATCCCCTCGTCGCCCGCGTCGCCTTCACCGGCGGTCCTTCAACCGCGCGCCGGATCGTCGCCAACACTGCCGAGAACCTCGCCTACACCACGCTCGAGCTCGGTGGCAAAAGCCCGGTCGTCGTCTTCGCCGACGCCGATCTCGACAGCGCCGCCAATGCAGTAGTGGCCGGTATTTTCGCCGCCACGGGCCAGAGCTGCGTCGCGGGCTCGCGGCTTCTGGTCGAGCGTTCGGTCAAGGACGATTTCCTTTCCCGTCTGAACCGCAAGGCGGAAGCCATCGTCATCGGCGACCCGCAGGATCCCGCGACCGAGATGGGTCCGCTGGCGACGGCGGGCCAGCGCGAAAGGATCGAGGCGATTGTGGCGGAGAGCGTGGCGGCAGGCGGCCGACTGGTCACCGGCGGCGCGCGGCCGAAGGGCAAGGCCAACGGATACTACTACGCGCCGACCATCATAGAGGCGCAGGACCAGACTCTCGCCTGCGTGCGCGAAGAGCTGTTCGGTCCGGTGCTGAGTGTGCTTGCCTTCGACAGCGAGGCTGAAGCGCTGGCTTTAGCCAACGACACGCCATTCGGGCTCGCTTCCGGTGTCTTCACCTCAAATCTGGCTAAGGCGCATCGCATGGCCCGCGGCGTCCATGCCGGCGTCGTCTGGGTCAACACCTACCGGGCCGTCTCGCCGCTGGTCCCCTTCGGCGGCTACGGCCTTTCGGGTCTCGGTCGCGAAGGCGGCATCGACGCCATCCGCGATTACACGCGCTCGAAATCGGTGTGGATACGCACCTCCGACGACCCGATCCCCGATCCGTTCGTCATGCGCTGAGAAGGCATGGCGAGGTGCAGACAAGAACAAGAAACGGAACAACCAATCAGAGGAGAACGACATGAAACTGATTTTCGCCGGCATCCTTGCCGGACTGATGGCGACCACGGCCGCGAAGGCCGATGAAATGGTGTTCACCAGCTGGGGCGGGACGACGCAGGAAGCCCAGACCAAATCCTGGGCCGAGCCTTTCACCGCCTCTTCGGGCATCAAGGTGCTGCAGGACGGGCCGACCGACTACGGCAAGCTGAAGGCGATGGTCGACGCCAAGAACGTCACCTGGGACGTCGTCGACGTCGAGATGGATTTCGCCATCAAGGCGGCCAAGGACGGGTTGCTCGAGCCGATCGACTTCGCCGTCGTGCCGAAGGCCGATCTCGACCCCCGCTTCAGCAATGAGAACGCCGTCGGCAGCTTTTACTATTCCTTCGTGCTCGCCTGGAACAAGGGCGCCGTCTCCGGTGAGCCGGCAAGCTGGGCGGACATGTTCGACACCAAGAAGTTTCCGGGCAAGCGCACCTTTTACAAATGGTCGGCGCCGGGCGTGATCGAGATCGCGCTGCTCGCCGACGGCGTGCCGGCCGACAAGCTCTATCCGCTCGACCTCGACCGCGCCTTCAAGAAGCTCGACACCATCAAGTCGGACATCGTCTGGTGGGGCGGCGGCGCCGAATCGCAGCAGCTGATCGCCTCCGGCGAGGCCGCCTTCGGCCAGCTCTGGAACGGCCGCGTCTTCGCGCTCGAGAAGGACGGCGCCGATGTCGGCGTGTCCTGGAACCAGAACCTCACCGCCGCCGACGTCCTAGTGGTGCCGAAGGGCGCCAAGAACAAGGACGGCGCCATGAAGTTCCTCGCCGCCGCGACCAGCCCGACCGGCCAGGCGAAATTTGCCGAGGCGAGCGGCTACGCGCCGATCAATACCAAGGCCAAGGCCGAAATGCCCGCCGACGTGGCCAAGGGCTTGCCCGACGCGCATGTCGACGGACAGATCAATCTCGACATGAACTACTGGGCCGAGCATCGCGACGAGATCGCCACACGCTGGTACGCCTGGCAGGCAAAGTAGACGCCGTCCTTTCGTGACAAGGATCGGGACGGCGCTCGCCGTCCCGATCCCAATCCGGGATTACCGTCATGTCGGTGGAAGCACAGCAAGGGGTCGCAAGCCCTCGAATACCGGCAGGCCTCGGCGGCCTGCTTCCGGCGTTGATCCTGATCGGGCTCTTTTTCGGAGTGCCGGTGCTGGCGCTCCTGCTGCGCAGCGTCACCGACCCCGCTCCAGGCCTTCAGAACTATGCGGCGCTGCTGGGCGACGGCACCTATGCGCGGGTGTTCTTCAACACTTTCCTCGTCGCCTTTGTCGTCACCGTCGTCACCGTGGCCGTCGGTTTTCCGGTCGCCTGGATGCTGGCGATCATGCCGCCGGCGCTCGGCTCGATCCTGTTCGGCATCATCATCCTTTCGATGTGGACGAACCTCTTGACCCGCACCTATGCCTGGATGGTGCTCTTGCAGCGCACCGGCGTCATCAACCGGGCGCTGATGGGCGCCGGCATAATCGATCAGCCACTGCCGCTGATCAACAATCTCACCGGCGTCACCATCGGCATGGTCTACATCATGCTGCCCTTCATGATCCTGCCGCTGGTCGGCACCTTGCGCGCCATCGATCCGATGACTTTGCGCGCAGCCGCCCTTTGTGGTGCCAGCCCGCTCGCCGCCTTCAGGCGCATCCTGTTGCCGCTGTCTCTGCCCGGCATCGCCGCCGGCGGCCTGATGGTCTTCGTCATGTCGCTCGGCTATTTCGTCACGCCGGCGCTGCTCGGCGGCACGTCGAACATGATGCTCGCTGAAATGATCGCGCAGATGATCCAGTCACTGCTCAACTGGGGCCTGGGGAGTGCTGCCGCCTTCATCCTGCTCGTCGTCACCATGGCGCTTTATGCATTGCAGCTGCGCCTGGTCGGGTCAAAACGCGCGGCGGGAGGCACCTGAGATGCTGCTCGACTATGACCGCCTCGGCTGGTTGAAGGCAGCACTGCTCGCCTTCACCGCGCTGGTCGCCGCCTTCCTGCTGCTGCCCGTGGTGTTCATCGTGCTGCTGTCCTTCGGCTCGTCACGCTGGCTTGCCTTCCCGCCGCCCGGCTGGACATTGAAATGGTATCAGGAACTGTTTGCAGATCCGTCGTGGATCGAGGCCGCGCTGACGAGCGCCCGCATCGCCACGATGACCGCTATCCTGGCCGTCACCATCGGCCTGCTCGCCTCCTTCGCGCTGGTTCGCGGCACGTTCCGCGGCCGCGAAGTCCTGCGCGGGCTGCTGCTCACGCCAATGGTGCTGCCGGTTGTCGTTTTCGCCATCGCCATCTACGCCTTCTTCCTGCGGCTTGGCCTCGGCGGCACCACCATCGGCTTCGTCGTCGCCCACACCGTATTGGCGCTGCCCTTCGCGATCATTCCGATCGCGACAGCTCTGGAAGGCTTCGACAAGTCGATCGAGGATGCGGCCATCGTCTGCGGCGCCAGCCCGCTGCAGGCCAAGCTCAGGATCACTCTGCCGTCGATCCGCATCGGCATCTTCTCCGCCGCGATCTTTTCCTTCCTGGCTTCATGGGACGAGGTGGTGGTGGCGATCTTCATGGCGAGCCCCACTTTGCAGACCTTGCCGGTCAAGATCTGGGGGAGTCTCCGCTCCGACCTCACCCCCGTCATCGCCGCCGCCTCCAGTCTGCTGGTCGCGCTCACGCTGGCCCTGATGATCGTGACGGCACTCTTGCGCCGAAAGCTGCAGACATGACCCAACCCTTTCTCTCGATCCGCAAATTGCGCAAGGCGTTCGGTGCCTTCACCGCCGTTCATGATTTGACGCTGGATATTCCGAAGGGCGAATTCCTGACCTTCCTCGGGCCGTCCGGTTCCGGCAAGTCGACCACGCTCTATGCCATCGCCGGCTTCCAGGATCCGACCTCCGGCGACGTGCTGCTGCAGGGCAAGTCGCTGCTTTCAGTGCCTTCGCACAAGCGCAACATCGGCATGGTTTTTCAGCGCTACACGCTGTTCCCGCATCTGAGCGTCGCCGAAAACGTCGCCTTCCCGCTTCGCGTCCGCCGCCGGCCTGAGACCGAGGTCAGGCGCAAGGTCGCCGACATGCTCTCCCTGGTGCGGCTGGAAAGCTTCGCCGAGCGTCTGCCCGCGGCTCTCTCGGGCGGTCAGCAGCAGCGCGTCGCGCTTGCCCGTGCGCTGGCGTATGATCCGCCGATCCTGCTGATGGACGAACCATTGTCGGCACTGGACAAGAAGCTGCGCGAGGAGATCCAGGCCGAGATCCGACGCATCCATCGCGAAACCGGCGTCACCATCCTTTACGTCACCCACGATCAGGAAGAAGCGCTGCATCTGTCGGACCGCATCGCCCTCTTCAGGGATGGCCGCATCGAACAGATCGGCACCGGCGAAGACCTCTACCTTAGGCCCGCAACCGATTTTGTTGCCGGGTTCATCGGCAACTCGAATTTCCTCGCAGCCGAGCATCTGGAAACGGTGGGCGGCGCCTCGACCATCCGCCTCGCGGACGGCGCGCTTGTCTCCGGCATAAATGCCAATGGCAGCTTCGCGCCCGGACAGAAAACCAGGCTGATGATCAGGCCCGAAGCATTTCGCCTGGAGCGCTCGCCGAACAATGCGGAGCTTTCGGTCGAGATCGTCGATGTCGCCTTCTACGGCGAGCGCCGGCGTATTGTCGCGCGCACGAGCGCTGGACAGGAAATCGACATCCGGCCGACATCTTCGGCAGCGGCAACGCATGATGCCTCGCTGGGCAGGCGGCAGATATTCTTCGATCCTGCCGGCGCCTTCCTATTTCCTGCCTCGAGCAAAACCCCGAGCAAGGAGGTGACGTATTAACGGTCCCGATCAAAGTTGAACGCCCGGGCGAGCGTGCGCGAGTCGAAGAAGACCGACAAGGACGGGATCATCGCCATGATCCGGGCCTGCAGCAGCAGCTGTGGAGCACCTTTGCCGATTTAGCGACGAGGTTGCGGCTCACCGTTGGTGCGGCCGGCCCTCCGAAATTGGCCTCGAGCCAGGCAATGGCGCTCGCAACATCCTCGATGGCGAAGCGCGCGGTGGTCTCGCCCTGCGGCTTGACCCGGATCGAAATTCCCCCGGCGGCATTGACCGTTTCGAAGCCGTTCTCGTCGGACGTGTCGTCGCCAAGGAACACAGGACGCCTGCCGCTGAACGGACCCGTCTGCATGAAGCGCCGGATTGCGGCGCCCTTGGCGGCCTCGAGCGGCATCAGCTCGACGCCGGCATTGCCGGCGATGACACGGTAACCTTTCGGCAGGCGCTCAAGCGCTGCCTCGACCAATTCCGTCGCCCGTGCCAGAAGCTGGGGCGCTGCTCTCGTATGGATGGCGAGCACAGGTCCCTTGCGCTCGACATAGACGGCCTTGCTTGCCAGCTCCAGTTCGATCTCGTCGGCGAGCGCCGCCATGTCCGCCGGCTCGTCGGCGACCTCGATCCGGCCATCCGGCGCAAGCCTGTGTTCCAACCCATAGAGGCCGGCGATCCTGAGCTTCAAGGGATTGAACAGATGGTCTACGGCCGCGATCGAGCGGCCGGTGATGAAGGCGAGCGCTCCGTCCAGCCGCCGTTCAATCGTCTGCAGCAATTGCCGCAGCTCGGCGCTGACCGACACGCTGTCGGGATGCGCCGCGTGCTCCAGCAAGGTGCCGTCGATGTCGAGGAAAAGCGCCCACCGGCCTTCGGGAAGCGGCGGGGTAAGGTCTGCCTGACTATTCATCGGAATCCGACTGCCTGTTTGCGTTCGAACATGGAAACGACATTGTCGCCGGTGGGACTTGCCGGTCGGTCGTATAGGGCCGTGACCCGGTCGAGGTCGCCGCGCTTCCTGAGCCGCGCTGCGTCGAGCAGCATGCTGCCGGCCCAGCGATAGACATTGTTGTCGCGCACGATGTCGCGCATGCGCCGCATGCGCTCGTGCTGCTCGTCCGGCCCCATGGTCATCGCCTGCAGCATCGCCTCGCTCATCATCGCCGCGTCGTACGGATTGACGATCAGCGCCTCCAGCAATTCGCGCGAGGCGCCCGCGAAGGTGCTGAGCAGCAGCACGCCCTGCTCGTCGTCGCGCGACGCTACGAACTCCTTGGCAACGAGATTCATGCCGTCATGCAGGCTGGTCACGAGGCAGATGTCGGCGGCGCGATAAAGCTCATAGACCGCGGCTTGCGAATGGTGCTCGGCCACCATGACGACCGGCTGATAGGATTTGCTGCCGTAGCGCTGGTTGAGCTCGTCGGCATAGCGCAGGCATTCTTCGTGAAGCTGCTTGTAGGCAGGCAGCGTGCCCCGGCTTGGTGCAGCGATCTGCAGGAATACGACGTTGCCGATCGTTTCTGGATGACGGATGAACAGTTCCTCAAGCGCATGGAAGCGATCGAGGATGCCTTTGGTGTAGTCGAGCCGTTCGACGCCGACGCAAAGCTTGGCGCCAGCTGGAATTCTGAACCGCTTGCGCACGCGCGCCCGGCACTCCTCGACGCTCGGAAGCTTTTTCAGCAGCTCGACCGGCCACTCGATCGAGATCGGATAGGAATGCACGAGCGTCACCTGGCCGCCATAGGAAATGGCCGCGTCGGCCCGCTCGATCCGGCTTTCCATGAAACGGTCGACGCTTTCGGTGAAGTTGTTGGCGTGGAACTGGGTGTGGAAGCCCACGATCGAGCTGCCGAGCAGGCCGTCGAGGATGCGCTCGCGCCACGGGCAGATGCTGAACACTTCCGAGTTCGGCCACGGTATGTGCCAGAAGGTGATGACGATCGCCTCCGGCAGGCGCTCGCGGATCATGCGCGGCAGAAGCGCGAAGTGATAGTCCTGGACCAGCACGATCGGCCGCTCGTTTCGCGCTTCGGCAACCACCGTCTCGGCGAATTTGCGGTTGACGGCCTCATAGGCCTCCCAGTCGGATTCGCGGAAGATCGGGCGCGTGAACGCAATATGGCAGAGCGGCCACAGGCCCTCATTGGCGAAGCCAAGATAATAGCCCTGATATTCGTCGTCGCTCAGCCAGACGCGGCGCAGCGTGTAGGAAGGATTGCCGGGCGGCACTTGCACGCGGTCGTTCCTGTCCACCACCGTCCGGTCGGCACTGCCGCCGCCATAGGCGATCCAGGTGCCGGCGCAAGCGCGCGTGATCGGTTCCAGCGCTGAGACCAGTCCGCTCGCCGGCACGACAAGCTCGACGTCGCCGTTCCTGGTTTCGTTGTGGATATAAGGCTCGCGATTGGAGACGATGATGACCTGCGCATCCGGCAACTCGTCAGCGAGGATCTTTCGCAACGTCTCCGGCGACCATGTGACCAGGGCCGCGTCGACCGACTGCCCGTTCTTTTCGAATTCGCGCAGCACCTTGCGCGCGGCCTCTGTGGCGAAGTCGTCGCCGGGGCCTGCCACAGCCGAAATCCTCGGGTGATTGCGACGGTACCGGGATATCGAAATGAAAATCGCGAATGCGGAAAGTCCAAGGCTTGCGAGAATAAGGACCAGTAACAGAACGCTGTATTGTGTCATTGAAATGCCAGGCTGCCTCCGGCTGTCCGCTCATTATTTTCGTTCTTGCCGGCTGCGGACGGCAGACCGGTCCACCTGTGCAACGCACAAGCCGGCCATGGGTTCCGACATTTTTCGGTTGTTGAACGCGGGCTTGCGACGCCTTCTTCTAAGTCCGCACGATAAGTGGCACCTGGCCTTCATGACGATCGGAAAGGAAGGCGGCGACACGGTCGCCGACCCGTTGGAAGGTCACATCGACGACCTTGTCTCCGACACTCAGATGCCGGAGCATCAGGGTGTCGATACCGATCGGCAGCCTCGGGCGCGTGACATGCAATTCGCCTTTCCAGCCATCGATTTCCAGGCCCAGACAGGCCTGCATCAGCATGAAGGTTGAGCCTGCCGACCAGGCTTGCGGCAGGCAGGCCACCGGATAGGCGATCGGCGCTTCGCCCGGCGCCCGGGCGAAACCGCAGAACAATTCGGGCAGCCGCATATTGAAATGAACGGCCGATTCGAAAGTGCCGCTCATCAGCCGCACAACGCTGTCGCGTTCGCCGTAGCGGGCGAGGCCCACGCCGCAAAGCGCAGTGTCGTGCGGCCAAATCGAGCCGTTGTGGTAGGACATCGGGTTGAAGAACACCGCATCGTCGGCGAGCGTCCGCAGCCCCCAGCCGGAATGGAAGGCAGCCGACAGCAGCTGCTCGGCGACCAGCTTGGCGCGGTCGGGCTGCGGCAGCCCGACAAAAAGCAGGTGCCCGGCATTTGTCGTTCGAACCTTGCAGGGCTGGCCCTCGCCATCGATGGCCAAGGCGTAGAAATTCAGGTCGTCCAGCCAGAAATCGCGTTCCACGGCGATCCGCATTTCCTCGGCGCGGCCCTCCCAGTGCTCGGCGTCGGCGAATTCGCCGCGGCGGCGTGCAAGCGCCGCCATGCCGCGGAAGGCGGCAAAGACATAGCCCTGCACCTCGACCAGCGCGATCGGTCCCTTTGGGATGCGCCCATCGGCGTGAAAGACCGAATCGAAGCTGTCCTTCCACCCCTGGTTGGCGAGGCCGGACTCGGCGGCGCGCTGGTAGGTGACGAAACCGGTGGCGCGGCTCGCCTCCTCCGTCCAGTCGGCAGCGGCTTTCAGCGAAGGCCAAAGCTTGTCGATGAAGGCCATGTCGCCGGTGCGGTCGGCATAGGCGGAAGCCAGATGGATATAGAGCGGCGTGGTGTCGACGCCTCCGTAATAGCGGCCGAAAGGAAGCTCGCGCAGCGCCGCCATCTCGCCCTTGCGCGTCTCATGCATGATCTTGCCGGGCTGCGAATCCGAAAAGGGCGACGTTTCGGTCGCCTGGTGCTCGGCCAGAAAAGCAAGCACCCCGCGCGCCAGGCCGGGATTGAGCCAAAGCATCTGCAGGCTTGAGATCACGCCGTCGCGCCCGAATGCGGTCGAAAACCATGGGATGCCGGCATAGGGATAGGGGCCGGTCGGAAGCTCGGTGGTAAGCAGCGCCACGTCGGCGCGGGCGCGCTCGACCCAATCGTTGAACACGCGCCCCGAGCTGTGCACCGTGGCGCCGTGCCTGCGCTTGGCGCGCATGCCGAACCGCGCGCGCGCCGCCGCGGCGCGGAAGCGGTCGCGATCGGGCGGGTCGGCGATCGCGGGGCCGACCTCGACATAAAGCACCTTTCGGCTGCGCTTGGTCACGGCGATGAGGAAATCGGCGCGATTGTCGCTCAACTGGTCTGGCGCCTGCGAAAAGGAGATTGCCGAAAGTCGCGGCAAGCCGTCCAGGCCGTCATAGCCGAGCAGGACCGTGGTCTTGTCGGTCTTGGCGATATGCGTGGTGCCCCGCTTCACCCGGGTCGAGCCGCGCACCTCGAACATGTCGCGAAAGTCGGCGGCGAAATGCAGCGACGCGGTTATGGTGGAATGCTCGCGGCTGTAGTTGGAAAGCGTGATGCGCTCGAACAGCCTGTCCTGCCAGATCAGCCTGACGCGCTCGATATGGATCGCGCCCTGCGGCATATCGCGGCCGGCAGCGCTTTGAATAGGCAGGTTGGTCAGGTTGGACGTGAACAGCACATTGTCCTGGCTGAGCGATGCACCGAGCAGCGACATCGGCCTGCCGCCGATGGTCAGCCGGAATTCGGACAGCACGCGCGTGTCGTCGCGGAAGAACCCGTCGCCCGAACCCCTGATGTCGCCATAGGCGTCGGCGACGGCGAAGCAGTCGCCCTGCTTGAGGGCAAAAAGCCGGTGCGGTTCTCGCGGCGCCGTCTCGTCGAGCGAGGAAAGGGCCACGGCAGGATCGAGCTTGCGCTCGTCGAGCTCCGTCATTCGTCACCTCTTCGGTTGCCCCACCCTAGAGCATGATGCCGAAAAGTGTGAGGCGGTTTTCGGACGACATCATGCTCTATCTCTTTGATTTGGAGCCGGATTCAGATTTCAGGTCGAACAGACCTGAAATCATCCGACTCTGGGCAGTCGGTCAGGAGGCCCTGGCCTCCGGCATGCCGGTCAGACGCATATAGGCAGAAAGGTAGTCGCGCGCCATTCTTGTCGCCGAGAACCTTTTCTCGAAGACCGCCCTCACCTGCCACCGGTCGAGTTCGAGAAGCGCGGGCATCGATGCGACCGCATCGTCGACATTGTCGACGACGAAGCCGGTGACGCCATTGTCGACGATCTCCGGCAGGGCGCCGTTGTCCCAGGCGATCACCGGTGTGCCGCAAGCCATGGCCTCGATCGCGACGAGGCCGAACGGTTCCGGCCAGTCGATCGGGAACAGCAGGCCCGCCGCGTTGCCCAGGAATTCGGCCTTCTCGTCTTCCGTGATCTCGCCGACATAGTCGATGCGGTCGCCATCGATGAGCGCCTCGATATTATCGCGGAAATAGGCGCGGTCGTCGTCGCCGATCTTGGCCGCCAGCTTCAGCTTCAACCCGGACCGGCGCGCGATCTCGATGGCGCGGTCCGGCCGCTTGTCGCGCGACAGGCGGCCGAGGAAAGCGAGATACGGCTCTTCCCCATGTGGTTCATAGGTCGGCCGGTAGGCATCGAGCGGCAGTCCGTGATGGATCGTGGCCAGCCAGTTCGCATCCGGCAAGCCGCGCTTCTGGCTGTGCGAGATCGAGATCATCGGGAAACGCGGGAAACGCTTGTAGGCCGGCGCCAGGTCGACATAGTCGAGCCTGCCATGCGGCGTCGTCACCGTGCGACCCGCGATCTGCTCGAAGAACGGAAAATGCAGGAAATGGCTGAGATGGAAATGAATGACGTCGAATTCGCCGGCGCGTTCGCGCACATCGGCGAGCATCGCCAGATGCGCGGCGATTTCCGATTTCTTCGGCCGCGGGTCGAGGCGTATCGCCTGGTCGCGGCCTGGCACCAGTCGCGCCGATGTCTCGCTGTCACCGCTCGCGAACAGCGTGACGTCATGCCCGAGCTCGACGAGTGCCTCGGTGATGTAGAAGACGATCCGTTCCGTGCCGCCGTAAAGTTTCGGCGGCACGGATTCATAAAGCGGCGCGACATGGGCTATGCGCATCTGGTCCCTCAGCTGTTGACGCGAGGCAAAATGCGTCAGCCGCGAGATCGTTCCTGCCCAATTGGTCGCGGGTTAGCCTCAGGACTTACGGCTGCGCCGTGCCAAAATGTTCGCCACCAGCAAAAGCAGGATGGATAGCGCCATCATTAGGGTCGCCGCGGCAGTGATGGCGGGCGAGAGTTTTTCGCGCAGACCGATGAACATCTCGAGCGGCATGGTGCGCTGGCTGGCGCTGGCCAGGAACTGCACGACGACCACTTCGTCGAAGGAGGTGACGAAGGCGAAGGCCGCGCCCGAAAGCACGCCGGGCAGAATCAGCGGCAGCATGACGCGGAAGAACGACGTCAGGGGTTTGGCGCCGGAGATCGCCGCGGCTCGCATCAGGTTGCGGTCGAAGCCGGTCAGGCTAGCGCCTACCGTCACCACCACGAAGGGGCTGGCCAAGGCGGTATGCGCCAGGATGATGCCGGCATAAGTGCTGGCGAGCCCAACGCGGGCGTAGAATAGATAGGAACCGACGGCTGTGATCACCACCGGCACGATCAGCGGCGAAAGAAGCAGCGGCATGATAATGCGCCGACCCGGAAACTTCTCGTCGGAAAGCGCGATCGCCGTTAGTGTCCCGAGCGTCGTCGCGATCACCGTCGTGCCGAGGGCGATGATCAGGCTATTGCCGATCGCCGACTGCCAGCGCTGGGTGCCGAGCACGACCTCGTACCAGCGCATCGAGATGCCCTCCAGCGGGAAGATGAAGAAGGCGCCGCTGTTGAAGGAGAGCGGCACCGGGATGAGGATCGGCACCAACAGGAACAGGATGACCAGCCCGCACCAAATCCACAGCAGCGTGATGCGGATGCGTTCGCCTGTTGTGGGATAGGGAGAGAGCAGCATGGGCTACACCAGCTTCAGGCGGTCGAGGCCGAGGACGCGGGCAAAAATGCCGAACAGCGCCAAGGTGAAGACGAGCAGGATGAAGGACAGCGCCGCCGCCATCTCCCAGTTCAGTTCGACATTGACGTAGTTGGCAATGAAATTGCTGATCAACTGGTCGCTTGCCCCGCCTATCAGCGCCGGCGTGATGTAGTAGCCCAGGCACAGGATGAAGGTGAGCATGCAACCGGCCATTACGCCAGGGAACACCTGTGGGATATAGACGCGACGGAAGGCGGTGAAAGGCCTGGCGCCCAGCGAGTAGGCGGCCTTCATCTGCGAGGCCGGAATGGTGCGCATGACGCTGTAGATCGGCAGCAACGTGAACGGCAGCTGGATATGCGTCATGGCGATGATCAGGCCGACGCGGCTGTACATCAGGTCTAGCCGGTCGCTGGTGACGCCGATCAGGAGCAGGAAATCATTAACCAGGCCGAACTTCTGCAAAAGCACCGTCCAGGCCGCGGTACGCACCAGGATCGATGTCCAGAACGGCAACAGCACCGCGACGATCAGGATGGCGGCTAGCCCCTTCGGCACGTTGGCGATGAGATAGGCGAGCGGAAAGCCGAGGATCAACGTTGCTAACGTCACCGACGCCGCGACGAAGAAGGTGCGCAGGAACACCTGGATGAAGATCGCCTGCTCGGGCGGCTCCCGCTCGATGCCGCCATCGGCGTTCCAGCGCAGGTCGAGCGCGCTGAGCAGGTAGAACGAGGTGAGGCTGCTTGTGCCGCTCCGGATCGCCGGCCAGGTCGATGGCGCCGACCAGAACGGCACCGATTTCATGGCGTCGAGCGCGGCCTGGCCATCGGCGCTTTCGAGCTTGCGCACCGTCTTCAACACCTGGCTACGGGCCCCAGGCAGCCGCGCGTTCAGGCTCTTGGCCAGTTCATAGGCCGTGCCCTTGGCCTGGTTTTTCTTGAGGTCCGCCGCCAACGCGGCGAAGGCGTCGTCGCCGGGAAGGCCCTGGCCGTTCCAGCCGGCCAGGGCCGCGGTCGTCTTGGGCAGTGCGTCCGCGATGGTCGGGTCATAGACGGCGCGGGACAAAAGCAGCACGATCGGAATACCGAAACTTAAGGCCAGAAGGACGAGCAGCGGCGCTGCCAGAAGCAACGAGCGCATCCGGTCGCCGAGTTCGGCGCGGCGGAGCGCTGCCGACACGGATTTCAGATCCGCGTCGGCGGCTGACCGGTCGCGGGCCAGCGTCGGCCGGTCGATTTCGCTGGGCTGGAACGCCGACATCCCGCCTTCCTACTGAGCAAGCCAGGCGTTGAAGCGCTTGACAAGGTCCTCGCCATAGTCGCCCCAGAACTCGGTGTCGGCGACGAGATAGGCGCCGGCGAGATGATCGGGAGCATTGGGTAGCTTCGGCAGCGCGTCGGGTGCGACGAAGGAAGCCGCGTCGGTGCGCACCGGCCCATAGGTGATGTAGCTTGCGAGCTTGGCGTTGTTCTCGGGCTTGCTGATATACGCGAGATATTTGTAGGCAAGCTCCGGATTGCGCGCGCCCTTCGGAATGCTGATCATGTCGTATTCGAGGATCTGGTTGTTCCAGACGATCTTGAACGGCTTCTTGTCGGTGTCGATCGCGTTCTGGATGCGGCCGTTCCAGGCGGTGGTCATCACCACTTCCTTGGAAGCGAGAAGCTGTGCCGGCTGCGCGCCGGCGTCCCACCAGACGATATCCTTCTTGATTGTGTCGAGCTTCTTGAACGCACGGTCAACGCCTTCCGGCGTGGCCAGCACCTTATAGACGTCGGCGGGTGCGACGCCGTCCGCCATCAGCGCCCATTCGAGGTTCTGCGCCGGGAACTTGCGCATGGCGCGCTTTCCCGGGAATTTCGTCGTGTCGAAGAGGTCGAGGACCGAGGTCGGAGCTTCCTTCAGCACGGTCGGGTCATAAGCAAGGATATCGCCGTAAGCATCGAGGCCGACTCCACAATCCAGCGCCGAGCCTTCGATGAATTTGTCGCGCGGCCCGATCTTGGAATAGTCGAGCCGCTCGAGGATGCCGGCGTCGCAACCCTGCAGCACGGTCGCGGTCTCGACCGTCACCAGGTCGATCGGCACATTGCCGGTCTCAACCATCGCTTTCACCTTGCCGAGATCGCCGAGATATTCCTGTTCCAGGATTTTTGCTCCGGTCTCCTTGCTGAACGGCTCGAACCATGCCTTGCGCTGCGCATCTTGCCAGGCGCCGCCGCTCGCCATGATCGACAATTCGTCCGCGAAGGCTGCGCCGGCAATGCTCATGCAGGCCGTGGCGGCCGCGAGCGAGAGTAGTCGTGTTCTCAATTGTGTCATTGCATTTTCCCCTGTTTTGGAATGGCGCCGCCCGTTCCGGCATCAGCCGGGAAGGCGCGGCAATCGTTGGGCGCGCAGGAGACCGTCACGGTCTCGCCGTTCGCCATCGTCGCTTCGGGGCCGACCTTGACGGTCAGCACCTGGTCGTTGGCGAGCCTGGCCAGCAGGCGCAGGTGATCGCCGAGATAGATGCGCCCATCGACGGTCGCCGCCAGCGCGTTGCCGCCACCGGCGGCAGCCGTCAGGCTGAGCCGCTCGGGCCGGACGGCGACGTGGCAGGCGGCGCCTTGCGTCACCCCGACCGCCAGCGCGTTGATCTCGCCGCCGCCATTCAGCCTGACGCGGCACTCTCCACCCGAGACGCGTTCGACCACGCCTTCCAGCGTGTTGTTCTCGCCGATGAAGCTCGCCACGAATGAGCTTTGCGGGGTGTTGTAGAGATCGTCTGGCGAGCCCAACTGGGCGATGCCGCCATTGTTGAACACCGCGACGCGGTCCGACATCGTCAGCGCCTCGCTCTGGTCGTGCGTGACATAGACGATGGTGACGCCGAGCACGGTGTGGATCTGCTTGATTTCGAGCTGCATATGCTCGCGCAATTTCTTGTCGAGCGCGCCGAGCGGCTCGTCCATCAGCACCAGGTTCGGCTGAAAGACCAGCGCGCGGGCCAGCGCCACGCGCTGCTGCTGGCCGCCGGAAAGCTGCGTCGGGCGGCGATCGCCGAATTGCTTCAGCCGCACCATGTCGAGCGCGCGGCCCACACGGGCCGCGATGTCGGCCTTGCTCACCTGGCGGACGGAAAGCGGAAAGCCGACATTCTCCTCTACCGTCATATGCGGGAACAGCGCATAGTTCTGAAACACCATGCCGATATTGCGCTGGTAGGGCGGCAGCCGATCGACCGGCTGGCCCTCTAGCGTGATCGTGCCATGCGTCGGTCGCTCGAAGCCGGCGAGCATATTGAGCGTGGTGGTCTTGCCGGAGCCGGATGGGCCGAGCAGCGTCAGGAACTCACCGCGCGCGACGGCAAGGTTCATCCGCGTCACCGCGAAGCTGCGTCCGTCATAGGACTTCTCGACGTCGGCGAATTCGACAAAGCCTTGGTTGGCGCTTGCCGACACGACGGTCTGGCCGGCGCTCATCGCGCGCCTTCCCGGCTGCCGCGGGGCGATTCGGTCTGCTGCTTGCGATCCATGCCTCGTCCTCCCGGAACCGGCCCGCTGAACAGGAAGCGTCCGGCTTGTATGATCACACAATAAGGCTGAAAGTGACCATAGATGCGGACAACTTTCACCGTCAAGCGCAAAAATGCGATGTTGAGTGATAATTTTGATCAGATTGAGTGCCGTACAACCTCTATTGTATGGATCGTTGTCTTATGCTAGATGCCCGACAAGTGAGACGTCAGCCGCAGTTCGAATCCCTCATGCTCGAAAATCTTCGCCTCACCGAGGATGAAAGTCCGGTCTATCGCCGCCTTGCCGACGCGATCGCCGAACGCATTGCCGCGGGCACGCTTGCCGTCGGCGACCGGCTGCCGCCGCAACGCGAGATCGCCCGTGCATTGGGCATCAATGTCACGACCGTGACGCGGGCACTGTCCACCTTGCAGGAGCAAGGCTTGCTCGAGGCGCGCCCCGGGCGCGGCACCACGGTCGCCGCCCGCGACATTGTCGAGCGTCCGGGATTCGTGTCGGCGCCGAGCGACCAGAGCGGCATCGTCGATCTTTCCGTCAACAGGCCGCCCACGTCAGCCTATCTCGACGCCGTCGCGGCGCTGATGCCGCGCCTTTCCAAGGATCGTCACTACGCCTCGCTGCAGGATTATCATCCGCCAGAGGGGCCGCTTTGGGGCCGTGTCGCGGTCGCCGATTGGCTGAAATCGGTCGCCGGCGATGGTGATCCCGGCCGCGTCGTGCTCGCAGCCGGCGCCCAACACGGCCTCGACTGCGTGCTCGGCGCCGTCACCAGGGATGGCGAAGTGATACTTGCCGACGAGGTGACCTATCAGGGTATCAACGCGCTGTGTCGCGTCCATGGTCTCGATCTGCGTGGCGTCGCGATGGATCGCGGCGGCATGCGTCCGGATGCCTTCGAGGCAGCTTGCGTTCAGCTCCGCCCCCGTGCCGTTTTTCTGGTGCCGACACTGCACAATCCAACGACGATCACGCTGAGCGAGGAGCGCCGGCATGAATTGGCGGCCGTCGCACGCCGTCACAACGTGCTGATTATCGAGGACGACGTCTACCGTCCATTGGCCGACGATCCGCCGCCCTCCTTCGCCAGCCTCGAGCCGGAGCTGACGATCCATCTCGGCGCATTGTCGAAATGCCTAGCGCCCGGCCTGCGCCTCGGCTTCGTCATCGCCCCGCGCCCGATCGCCGGCCAGGTCGCCGCGGCGCTCCGCATCAATTGCTGGAGCATCAGCCCGCTCACGGCGTTGATCGGCGCCAGGCTGATCGAGGAAGGGGCCGCCGCCCGCATCATCGACATCCAGAAGCAGGAGTTGCGCCAGCGCCAGGCGATCTTGAGCGAAATCCTCGGCCGTTTCGACGTTCAAAGCAACCCGATCTCGACGCATGCCTGGCTGCGCCTGCCCGAGCCCTGGCGTGGCGCCGGCTTTGCCCGCACCTGCCTGGAGCGCGGCGTCGCCGTGCTGCCGGGCGACGCTTTCGCCGTCGGGCGCGAGCCGGTGCAGCACGGCGTGCGCATCAATGTCGGCGCGGCGCGATCGCAGGAGGACCTGCGTTCGGCGCTGACCATCATGGCCGAGCTGCTCGCCGCTGGCCATCTGCAATTGCCGGGCTTCGTCTGAGGCCATGACCTCCGCGCCGAAATCAGTCGAGATCGCCATCATCGGCGCCGGCGTCGTCGGGCTGGCTACGGCCTTGCGCCTTGCCGGCGAAGGACGCGAGGTTCTGGTCATCGACCCGAACGAGCCCGGCTCGGGCGCTTCGTTCGGCAATGCCGGCACGATCGCCGAATATGCCTGTATGCCGGTCGGTAATCCTGGTGTGCTGCGCGCGCTGCCGAGACTGCTGCTCGATCCCGACAGCCCGTTCTCGCTGCGCTGGGCAGCACTTTTCCAGCTCGCGCCATGGCTGGTTCGCTTTGTTCGCCAATCGCTGCCGGCGGCAACCCGAGCCAATGCGCTGGCGCTAGCCGGCCTGCTCGCCGAAGCCCTGCCGGCCTGGCGCGAAATGGTGCAGGAGGCCGGGCTTCAGGATCTGATGCGCCGAAACGGCTGCCTCTATGTCTACCGCCGCGACAGCGATTTTGCCGCCTCCGAAAGCGGGCGGGCTTTGCGGGCCGAACTCGGCGTCCATCAGCAGGCTCTGACCGCCGATGAGGTGGCCGCGCTGGAGCCGCGGCTCGCGGCGTTCGAGGCCAAAGGCCTCTATTTCCCGGATTCGATCAATGTCAGCGATCCCAGGACGGTGATGGCGCGGCTGGCGGCAGCCGCTGCCGCCAAGGGCGCTCAATTCATGCGCGTGAGCGTGACCGGCCTCGCAGCGGGTGCCGGCGGCGTGCGGCTGAGCGGCCCAGGGCTTGTCATCGCGGCGCAAAAAGTGGTGATTGCGGCTGGCGCGCGATCCCGCCCGCTCGCGGCCCAGGCCGGCGACCGTATCCCACTGGACACCGAGCGCGGCTACCATCTGGAGTTTCCGACCACGGCACCTTTGCTCAACCGCCCGGTCTGCCCGGTCGATCTCGGTTTCTATATGACGCCGATGGACGGCAGGCTCCGGGTTGCCGGCACTGTCGAGCTCGGCGGGCTCAATGCGCCGCCCAATCCGCGCCGGCTGGCGCTGCTCGGTCGCGGCGTGCGGCAGTTTTTCCCCGACATCGGCAAGCCTTCGTCACAATGGCTGGGCTTCAGGCCCTCGCTGCCGGACTCTCGCCCAGTGATCGGACCCTCGACGAAATCGCCTGATGTGATCTATGCCTTCGGCCATGGCCATCTGGGGCTGACGCTGGCCCCGGTGACAGCACGCTGGGTCGCCAGCTTAATCGCCGGCCGATCCCTGCCATCGGCCGCCGATTTTTCCGCGGCGCGTTTCGGCTGAACGGCCGAGCCTGGCAATCGATTCCGATATGTGGAAATGCGAGCCTGTGGAGCGGCCTAAGCTTTCGGCCAGCCGATAATCAAATCAACTTGATTTTCTAAAGTGGCATTCTAGGGTTGCCGCGGCTGGTAACTATCTCATGATCCCCAAGAAAGCCATCTCCGGCACCAATCTCGAGCAGGCGAAATCGCACAATCGACGTGTGGTGATCGAAGCGATCCGCATCAACGGCGCGCTGTCGCGGGCGGCGATCGCGAGGCTGACGGCGCTGTCGTCGCAGACCATTTCCAACATCGTCGAGGAATTGGAAGCGGCCGGGCTGCTGCAACCTGAAGCAACGCTGAAAGGCGCGCGCGGCCAACCCGCCGTCCCCTACTCGATCAACCCCGATGGCGGTTATTCGATCGGCCTGCAGCTCGACCACCAATTGGCCGTCGGCGTCGTCACCGATCTCTCCGGCACCGTGCGCGTGCGCATCGAGAGAGATGTCGACCGCCCGACTCCCACGCAGGCCATGCCGCTGCTAGCCGCGATCTCGAGCGACCTGATCGCAACCAGCCGGCTGGACCGCACGAGACTGCTCGGCATAGGAATGGCAATGCCCGGGCCGTTCGGCGTCGAAGGCATGACTTCGGTCGGCCCGACCGCCCTTCCAGGCTGGCAGGACTTTCCGGTGGCCGAAGAACTGGAGCGCCTGACCGGCATCGGCGTGATCGTCGAGAACGACGCCACAGCGGCGGCAGTAGGCGAGCGGCTTTATGGCGTTGCCCGCAAGCTCGACAGCTTCGTCTATCTCTTCATCGGAACAGGCCTCGGCGCCGGCCTCTTCCTCGACAGCCATCTCTACAAGGGCAGCCGCCACAATGCCGGCGAGATCGGCCACATCATCGTGCGGCCGGGCGGCCTGCCCTGCGACTGCGGCAAGCGCGGCTGCCTGGAGCGCTACGTCTCGCTGCGCGCCGCCTATGACAAGCTCGACCTGCCGGATCCGGACCATGCCTCACCCGACCTGCTGGAAGAGCTTCTGGCAACCGGCGACAGCCGCTTCGAAGCATGGCTCGCCGAAGCGGTCGAGCCGTTGCGGCAGGCGATCGACGTCCTTGAAATGGCGCTCGACCCCGAGACCGTCGTGCTCGGCGGCTTCATGCCGCTGCCGGTGATCGAGGCACTGGCCGGCCGGCTGGAACCGCTCCATCTTTCGGTGAGCTCGACCAGCGCCCGTACCACGCCGCGCGTCGTGGTCGGCGCCGCGGGAAAGGACACATCCGTCCTCGGCGCCGCGGCCCTGCCAATCTTCTCGGAAACCAACCCGCAATTCGACGTGCTGCAGAAGCCGGTCGGCTGATACGTCGGCGTTGAGCCAGGTTCCTACGAGGAGCCGGGTGCCGCAGCGGTCACCCGCCACACCGTGTTGCCGACATCGTCGGCGATCAGCAGCGCGCCGGATTTATCAACGGCAACACCGACCGGGCGGCCCCTCGCCTCGCCCTTGTCGTTGAGGAAGCCGGTGACGACATCCTGCGCCATGCCGTTGGGATGCCCGCCGCTGAACGGCACGAAGACGACCTTGTAGCCGTTGAAGCGGGAGCGGTTCCAGCTGCCATGCTCGCCGACAAAGGCGCCGCCGCGATAGGATTGCGGCAGGTTGTTCGCGGTATAGAAGGCAAGCCCGAGCGGCGCGACATGCGAGCTCAGCGCGTAATCCGGGGGGATGGCCTTCGCCACCATGTCCGGCCGCTGCGGCATCACGCGCGGATCGACATGCTGGCCATAGTAGCTGTAGGGCCAGCCATAGAAGGCGCCGTCCTTCACCGAGGTCATATAGTCCGGCACCAGGTTCGGCCCGAGCTCGTCGCGCTCGTTGACCACCGTCCAAAGCGCCTTGCTTTCAGGTTCGAACGTCAGGCCGTTGGGATTGCGCAGCCCGCTGGCGAAAATGCGCGAGCGGCCGGTGGCGCGGTCGACCTCCCAGATCGCAGCGCGGCCCTTCTCGGCCTGGATGCCGTTCTCGGTAATGTTGGAGTTCGAGCCGACGCCGACATAGAGCAGCGAACCGTCTGGGCTCGCCACCAGGCTCTTCGTCCAGTGGTGATCGATCGGCCCGCCCGGCAGTTCCGTCAGCACCTTGCCCGGCGCCGTGATCTTCGTGTCGCCCGGCTGATAGGGATAGCGCATGATGGCATCGGTGTTGGCGACATAGAAGTCGTTGCCGACCAGCGCCACGCCGAAGGGCGCGTTGAGATGGTCGAGGAACACGCCCTGGTAATCCGGCTTGCCGTCGCCATTGGTGTCGCGCAAGATCGTGATGCGGTTGCTCGGGCCGGTATCGCCGCCGGAGGTGACCCAGCTTTCGACCAGACCCATGACGATGTCCTTCGGCCGCTTGACCGACGCTTCTTTCGGCGCCTTGGACTCCACCACCAGGATGTCGCCATTGGGCAGCATGTAAACCGAACGCGGATGCTGAAGCCCCTTGGCCATCGCCTCGATCTGCAGGCCTTGCGCGACCGTCGGCTTTTCATCGTTTTTCCAGCCGACCACCGAGGCCAGATGCATCGGCGGGAATAGGTATTGCTTTATCTCCGGCAGTTTCGGATTTGGGCCGATCTGCGCGCTCGGGTCGGTGTTGTCGTCGCTGCAGCCGGCAACGCCCAGGATCATTGCGTAGCAAAGCGCCGCCGTCGTCCATTTGATTGCGCTGTCAAGTCGTCTCATCGGCCACTCCTACATGATGGCGATAGACTAGCGCCCAGCCAAGCCAGCCGGTGAAGATCAGGATGACCACCACCAGCGCCGACAAGATCAGCCCGGTCGGCACGACGGACGTCCAGGCGTCGCGCGTGTGAACGAGCATGTTGAAGAAGGACAGCACGAGCACGACGAGGTTACCCCCCATGTGCAGCCATGCAGTCGGCTGAGCGCGTATCCTGCGGTCCCCAAGAAAATCGGTAAGCCCTGCAATGGCGGCCAGGATGGCGACAATGACACCCACGGTCAGCAGCCAGGCCGAGAAATTGGCCCAGGTCATTTCCGCTGTCCGCCAGTAGGCAATATCGGTGAGCAAGGTCCCGACGAAACAGGCGATCGGGATGGTGACAAGCATCGGATGGATGGGATGGCCGGCAATGCTCGCCGTGGATTGCGGATTTTCCATGCGGAAGCTCCTTTCCGCGCTGCAGCTTGGATGTAACAGCGCAAAAACGCGAATGTTCCGCCGGAATTTCTCGCGCTCACCGGAAGGTGAACGACCGATTGTCAGCCCGCAGGCTACCGCTGGCTAGGCCTTCGCGGCTTGGTCAGCTCCGCGCGTGGACCTGCGGTATCGCCTCGTCGAGCGAGCGCTCGAAGGCATCGACCAAGGCGTCGACCTGCGCCTCGGTGATGATCAGCGGCGGACAGAAGGCGATCGCATCGCCCATATTGCGCGAGATGACGCCATTCCGCTGCAGCAAGCCGTTGACCAGCGCGCCGAGCGCTGCCGGCTTGCCCCAGGGAGCCTTGGTTGCCTTGTCGGCGACGAGCTCGACGGCGGCGATGAGACCGACGCCGCGCACCTCGCCTACCAGCGGATGCGAGGTGAGTCGGCTGAGTCGCGCCTGCAGATGCGCGCCGACCTTGCGCGCATTGCCGACCAGGTCGCGCTCCTCGATCAGCTTGATGTTCTCCAGCGCGACGGCGGCTGCGACCGGATGACCGCCGCCGGTGAAGCCGTGGCCGAACGTGCCGATGCGGTCGCTCTCGTCGGCGATCGGCTCGAACACACGATCGTTGATCAGCAGCGCCGAGATCGGCAGGTACGATGACGAAATCTGCTTCGACAGCACCATGATGTCGGGCTTGATGCCGAAGGTGTGCGAACCGAACATCTCGCCGGTACGGCCGAAGCCGCAGATCACCTCGTCGGCCACCAGCAGGATGTCGTATTTCGCCAGCACCGCCTGGATCTTTTCCCAATAGCCGGCGGGCGGAACGACGACGCCGCCGGCGCCCATGATCGGCTCGCCGATGAAGGCGGCGATCGTTTCGGGACCCTCGGCAAGGATAAGCTTTTCCAGCTCCTCGGCGAGTCGCGCGGAAAACTGCTCCTCGCTCTCGCCAGGCTCGGCGTCGCGCCAGTGGTGCGGTGTCGACGTGTGCAGGATATTGGCGATCGGCAGGTCGAAGGAGAGATGGTTGTTGGGTAGGCCGGTCAGGCTTGCCGACGCGATGGTGACGCCATGATAGCCGCGCTTGCGGCTGATGATCTTCTTGCGCGCCGGCTGTCCAAGCGCGTTCGATCGATACCAGATCATCTTGATCGCGGTGTCGTTGGCCTCGGAGCCGGAATTGGTGAAATAGGCCTTGTTCATCGGCACCGGCGCCATCTGCACCAGCTTCTCCGCGAGATCGATCAGCGGCCAATGCGCCTTGGAGCCGAAGTCGTGATAGAAGGGCAGCTTCGACATCTGTTTTGTCGCCGCTTCGACCAGCCGCTTTTCCGAGAAACCGACGGCGACGCTCCACAGGCCCGCCATCGCCTCGATATAGCGGTTGCCGGCAATGTCCTCGACATAGATGCCGTCGCCCTTTTCGACGATCAGCGGACCGGTTTCCTGGTGCTTGCGGGCGTTGGTATAGCCATGCATGTGATACCGGATGTCGCGGGCTTCAGGCGAATTCGGTGTGGCGTGCATCGTGATGGCTCCTGTGTGCAGGCGTCAAAGCGGAAATAGGACCGCTCCTCTGATCGAGAAGTCCGAAGATTCCGCCTTGCATTGTGGCGGTTGATGCCTCATCGCGCTGGCTGATCGCAAGAGCCGCGACGTCGGGATCGATAGCGCCAACAAGCTTCGGCCTGTCTCGGCAATGATATAAGTGACGCGCAGCAGGATCAGGACGTGGAGCAGGTCGATTGCATCATCGCGGGCGCCGGCGTGATCGGTCTGGCGATCGCGCGCAAATTGGCGGCGCTTGGTCTCGAAACCTTGATCGTCGAAGCGGCGGACGCCATCGGCACCGAAACGAGTTCGCGCAACTCCGAAGTCATCCACGCCGGCATCCATTACCCGCAGGGTTCGCTGAAAGCCCGGCTCTGCCTACCGGGACGCGACATGCTCTACCGCTACTGCGCCGAACGTTCGATCCCGCACCGCCGCACGGGCAAGCTGATCGTTGCGACCGACGAGACGCAGGAACCGGTGCTGGCCGCCATTCGCGCCAACGCCAACACCTGCGGTGTCGATGACCTGCGCTTCCTCACCGCCGAGGAGGCGCAAGAGCTGGAGCCGGCGCTGCGTTGCACCGCGGCGCTGCTCTCGCCCTCGACCGGCATTGTCGACAGTCACGGGCTGATGCTTGCCCTGCTCGGCGATGCCGAGGGGAGCGGCGCAATGCTCTCGCTCAACACCCGCATCGTCTCCGGCCGCGCCGAGGCCGGCCGCATCGTGCTGCGGACGATGGATTCCGCGAGCGGCGCAGAGTTCGAGGTCGCCGCACCGCGCTTCATCAACGCGGCCGGTCTCGGCGCGGTCGCGCTTGCCGGCTCGATCGAAGGCTTCGGCCGGCAATTCCTGCCGGCGCTTCGCTACGCCAAAGGCAATTATTTCTCGATTGCCGGGCGGGCGCCGTTCTCACATCTGGTCTATCCCGTGCCCGAGCCAGGCGGCCTCGGCGTCCATCTGACCCTCGACCTTACTGGCATCGCCCGTTTCGGACCCGACGTCGAGTGGACGGACACGGTCGACTATCGCGTCGATCCGGCGCGCGGCGAGCGCTTCTATGCCCAAATCCGCAAATACTGGCCCGATCTGGCCGACGACAGCCTGCAGGCAGCCTATAGCGGCATCCGGCCGAAATTGTCAGGGCCGGGCGACGCCAACAGCGACTTCGTGATCCAGGGTGCCACGACGCATGGCATCGAAGGCCTTGTCAATCTGTTCGGCATCGAAAGTCCCGGCCTGACCTCCAGCCTGGCGATCGCCGACCATGTGGTGCGCATCGTCGCGTCGTAGATCACGCAAGCCGCGCTGCATGCCACTTCAGATGATCGTCCATGAAGGTCGAGATGAAGTTGTAGGAATGGTCGTAGCCTTCCTGCATGCGCAGGGTGAGGTCGATCCCTGCCTTCTTGCAGGGCTCTTCGAGCAGCCATGGGCGGAGGCCATCCTGCAGGAAGCCGTCCGCCGTACCCTGGTCCACCAGGAATTCCGGATATCGCTTGCCGTCCTCGATCAACAGCGTCGCGTCATAGGCGCGCCAGATCTTTTCGTCCGATCCGAGATATTTTTCGAAAGCCGGCCGCGACCACCCGGCCGTCGACGGCTGCACGATCGGCGCGAAGGCCGAGCAGCTCCGGTAGCGCTGCGGATTCTTGAGCGCGATCGTCAGCGCGCCATGTCCGCCCATCGAATGGCCGAAGATGGCCTGGCGTGACATGTCGGCGGGGAAGTTGGCGGCGACGAGCGCCGGCAATTCCTCGGCGATATAGGAATACATCCGGTAGTTCTTCGCATAGGGCTCTTGCGTCGCGTCGAGATAGAAGCCGGCGCCGCAGCCGAACTGCCAATTGTCCTTTTCGTCCGGAACGTCGGGTCCGCGCGGGCTGGTGTCGGGACACACGACGACCAGCCCGAACTCGGACGCCATCCGCCGGTACTCGCCCTTGTCCATGGCATTTGCGTGCGTGCAGGTAAGGCCCGACAGGTACCACAGGACCGGGAGCCGCCCGTCCTTGGCTTGCGGCGGTACGAATACCGCAAAGGTCATGTCGCAGGCGCAGCCTTCGGAAGTGTGCGAATAGACGCCCTGGATTCCGCCATGCGATTTGGAGATGGAAACGACCTTCATCAGCCCTGCCTCTCGCGGGAAAATCTCAATCCGGCATAACCGCCGGTCGGAGCCTGCGCAACCGTACGCTTGGCAAAACTGTCGAGGCGATGGAACAGCCCGGCGCTCGTTAGCCCCGCCGGAGCAACACTGGCCCTGTCCCGCCGCCCATCGATGCATCGCCGAGGGGAAGACGCGCGTTGCACGTCCGATTTTCCGAACGCCCTTTGGCTTTCCTTGTTTGAGGTCGCCGGCCGCGGGAGTAATAGTCGCGTCGGAATTCGTGAGGAGGAGATGATGACGCTGAACTTCGACCCGAGGGCGAAGGCCACGACCCTCTACCATGGCGAATTCCGGCCGATGTTCATCGGCGGCAAGTGGGTCGCGGCGCAATCCGGCCAGCAGATGCAGGCGCTGAACCCGGCAACCGGCGAAGTGCTGGCGACGGTGCCGCGCGGCGGAGCGGCGGATATCGACGCTGCGGTGGCCGCGGCGCGCGCGGCCTTCGAGGGCCCGTGGTCGAAATTCTCGCCCTACGAGCGGCAATGCGTGCTGCTCAGGATCGCCGACCTGTTCGAGAAGCATTGGGAAGAGCTCAGCGTCTCCGACACGCTCGACATGGGGTTGCCGATCACCCGCACGCTGGCCAACCGGCGCCGGGTCATCGGCATGCTGCGCTTTTATGGCGGCATGGCGACCGCGCTGCACGGCGAGACGATCGACAATTCCATCCCCGGCGAGATCGTCACCTTCACCCGGCGCGAGCCGGTCGGCGTCGTCGGCGCGATCATCCCGTGGAATGCGCCCACCGCCGCCTCGATCTGGAAGATCGCGCCGGCTCTCGCCACCGGCTGCACCGTCGTCCTGAAGCCGTCGGAGGAAGCGTCACTGACGCCGCTGCTGATCGCCAAGTTGATGCAGGAAGCCGGCGTCCCCGACGGCGTCGTCAACATCGTCACCGGGACGGGCGCCGAGGCCGGCGCGCGGCTTGCCGAGCACCCGGACGTCAACAAGATCGTCTTCACCGGCTCGACGCTGACCGGCCAGGCGATCGCCCGCGCCGGCGTCGCCAACCTCAAGCGCATCTCGCTCGAGCTCGGCGGCAAGTCGCCGATCATCGTCTGCCGCGACGCCGATATCGATAAGGCCGTCCCGGTCGCGGCGATGGCGGTGTTTGTGCATTCGGGCCAGATCTGCATTGCCGGCTCGCGCTTGTTCGTGGCGCGCGAGATCCATGACGAGTTCGTGCGCCGGGTCGCCGAGTTTGCCGGCAAGCTGCGCGTCGGCCACGGCATCGAGGCTGAGACGGAAATCGGGCCGCTGATCAATGCCAGGCAGGCCGGCAAGGTGGAGAGCTACATCAAGGCGGGCAGCGACGAAGGCGCCAAACTGGTCGCCGGCGGCTCGCGGCTGACGGGCGAGCTCTATGACGGCGGCAACTTCATCGCCCCGACCGTCTTCGGCGCAGTGTCGGACAAGATGACGATCGCGCGCGAAGAAATCTTCGGGCCGGTCATCTCGGCGATGCCCTTCGACACGCTGGATGAGGTTGTCGCGCGTGCCAACGCGACGCCTTACGGTCTCGCGGCCGGCATCTTCACCACCAATCTCGGCGCCGCGCACAAGCTCGCACGTCGCGTCAAGGCCGGCTCGGTCTGGGTCAACATGTATCACGCCATCGACCCGGCTGTGCCGTTCGGCGGTATGAAGATGTCCGGCTACGGCCGCGAAGGCGGCATCGAGCATCTGCACGAATATCTGGAGACGAAGGCGGTCTGGATCCAGACCGACTGATATTCAGGTGCGGCCGCCTGGGACGCTCGGTTTCTCAGGCCTGCGGCGGCTCGCCGGCATAGGCGCGCGCGATAAGAGCCCGGATCGGTTCCCGCTCCAGCGCCCGCGGATTCCAGTACGGATTGGCCAGCGCGCGGTCCGCCGCGATGTCGATCCCGTCTGGCGGCATGCCTATCTCAGATAGAGCGCGCCTGGCGCCGATCCGGCCGGCGAGATCGTAGAGAGCCATGGCAGGATCGTCCGCCTTCAGCACGGCCCGCAGGGTTTCCATGACGGCCGGAACCGCGGGCGCGTTGTAGGCCAGCGCATGCGGCAGCACGATCGTATGGGTCTCCGCATGCGGTAGGTCGAAACTGCCGCCGAGCGTGTGGCAGAGCTTGTGGTGCAGCGCCATGCCGACCGAGCCGACGCAGATGCCGCAGAGCCAGGCGCCGTAAAGCGCCTCGGAGCGAGCGTCGCGGTCATGCGGGCTCCCGGCGATGACCGGCAAGGCGCGCACCAACGCACCGATGGCCTCAACGGCCATCAGATTTATCACCGGGTTGCTTTCCCTGGCATAGAGCGCCTCGACCGCATGGGCGATGGCGTTCATGCCGCTCGTTCCCGACAAGGAAGCAGGAAGCGTCATCGTCAGGTCGACGTCGTAGATCACCACTTCCGGCAGCACCTTCGGGCTCGACTGGGTGACCTTCACGCCATCCTTCGTCTCGCCGAGGATCGGCGTCATTTCCGAGCCGGCATAGGTCGTGGGCATCACGATCTGCGGCAGGTCGGTGCGCAAGGCGATCGCCTTGGCGAGGCCCGTCGTGGAGCCGCCGCCCACCGCAACCAGTCCGTCGACGTTGAGTTCCGCCACGACCCGCAGCGCATCCTCGGTCACCGACACCGGCGTATGCATCGTCGCCTTGGCGTAGATCCCGGCGGCGGTGCCGCCCAGCGATCCGGCAAGACGCCGGGCATCAGCCTCGCGCGGCGGCGTTGCCAGCACGAGCACGCGTTTCAGCCCGAGCCGGTCGATCTCTTCCGGCAATCTTGCGATGGTGCCAGATCCGAAGACCACGCGTGCCGGCTGGCTGTTGTAGACGAAGCTTTTCATCGAGCCTCTCCTTCGTCAGCCGCGACACGCAGCAGGAAGGGATTGATGCCGACGCTTTGCCAGACATTGGCGGCATTGAACGGATCGGTCAATTAGTGTCCAATATGGACAGACGCTAGCCGGATGCCGTCGTGACGACGAAGAGGCGCGCGCTGACCGGCAGCATGCGCGGTCCGGGATTGTCCGCGGCCGGAAGCGGATATTGACCGATCGCGTCCTGCCGTCGGGAAACAAGCGCAGCCGCGAGACAGCCGTGACGTCAGGCGATCCGCTGCTCGAACTGCGCGATGTCCGCGCTCTTGCGCAGACCCGTCGCGACGACGGACACGCGGAACTTTCCGGCCAGTGCGTGGTCGAAGATAGCGCCGACGATGATGTCGGCATCCGCGTCGACTTCTTCCCTTATCCGCGTCGCGGCTTCGTCGACCTCGAACAGCGTCATGTCCATGCCGCCGCAGATGGATACCAGCAGCCCCCTGGCGCCGGACATGGAGGCTTCATCGAGCAGCGGATTGGCGATCGCCGCCTCGGCTGCGATCTTGGCGCGCCCCTCCCCGGAGGCCTCGCCGGTTCCCATCATCGCCCGGCCCATGTCGCGCATTACCGACTTCACGTCGGCGAAATCGAGATTGATCAGGCCTTCCTTGACGATCAGGTCCGTGATGCAGCCGACACCCGCGTAGAGAACGCGGTCCGCCATGGCGAAGGCGTCGGCGAATGTTGTCCTGGCGTCCGCGACCCTGAAGAGGTTCTGGTTTGGAATGACGATCACCGTGTCGGCGCTCTCGCGCAGCCGTTCTATGCCTTCCTCGGCCGCCTGGGTTCTGCGCTTGCCTTCGAACACGAAAGGCTTGGTGACCACGGCCACCGTCAAGATGCCGGCGTCGCGTGCGGCACGCGCAATCACGGGCGCGGCGCCCGTCCCGGTGCCGCCGCCCATGCCGGCGGTGATGAAGCACATATGCGTTCCCGCAAGGTGATCCATGATCTCGTCGATGGATTCCTCCGCGGCGGCGCTGCCGACCTGGGGCAGCGATCCGGCGCCGAGGCCCTCGGTCACATGCGCGCCCAGCTGGATCAGCCGCGACGACTTCGACATGGTGAGCGCCTGCGCGTCGGTGTTGGCGACGACGAACTCGACGCCCTGCAGCCCTTCGGCGATCATGTTGTTGACGGCGTTGCCGCCGGCGCCGCCGACCCCGACAACGGTGATCTTGGGCCTCATCTCCAGGATTTCCGGCTTGGCGGTCATGTTCTCATCTTTCTACCGTAGGCACCTGCTGCTCCGCCGCACGATCGTGCGGAACCGGAACAACAAGCACACGAATCAGGCGATCCCCACCAACCGCAGGGAATCAGAGCAGGCGCCTCCCTGCAAGGTCCGCTGACATTCTGCAAGCGCAAACGCCTCGGGCGACGGCTGGAAAGCGTCCGGGCGCTCGAGTTATGCGAGCCGGCGTCGTTGCGGGAATTCTATTGCGTCACCGAAGTCGAGGTGCCCCAGGTGTCCGACAGCACGTAGCCTTGCGGGTACGGGTCCGTCGGATCGAGATAATAATTGTGCTCTCCGGTGATCCAGGCTCTGCCCGTTATCTGCGGCACGATCGCCTTGCGCCCGGCGACTTCGGTGAGTTCGAGGATCTTGCCGGTGAAGCGCGAGCCGATGATCGATTCATGAATCAGCACCTCGCCTTCCTTCATCTGGCCCCGCGCCTGCAGCACAGCCATGCGGGCCGAGGTGCCGGTTCCCGTCGGGCTGCGGTCCGAGCGCCCGGGCGAGACGATGCAGGTGTTGCGCGTGACGTTGCCCCGCCCTTGGAACGGCATGGCGAATTGCACGATGGACACACCGCGCACATTGTCGAACTGCGGATGCACGACATCGAGCTGCTCGCGCGCCGCGCGGCGGACTTTCTCGCCGACCACGGCCAACTCGCGGGCCTCGTCGGGCGCGACCGAGAAGCCGAGCGCGGGCGCATCGACAATCGCGTAGAACATGCCGCCATAGGCGATATCGGCCTTGATCGTGCCGAGCCCTTCCACCTCGATATCGGCATCGAGGCGCTCGGCGAAGGCTGGCGCGTTGCGGAAGGTGATCGACAGGCATTTGCCGTCGCTGCATTCGGCGCGCACCTCGATGACGCCGCCGGGCATATCGAGCTTGAAGCGCGTCTCAGGCTCCTGCATCGGCACCATGCCGGTCTCGAGCAGAACCGTGGCGACGCAGATCGTGTTGGAGCCGGACATCGGCGGATATTCGGTTGGTTCCATGATGATAGCGCCTGCGGCGCAATCCTCGCGCGTCGAGGGCAACAGCAGATTGACGTGACGGGCAACGCTGCCGCGCGGCTCGCAGATCAGCATGCGCCTTATATGATCGTGATCGCGCTCCATCGTGATCATCTTTTCCATCATCGTGCGGCCTGCCGGCGGCAGCACGCCGCCTACGATGACATCGCCGATCTCGCCCTCGGCGTGGCAGCCGACGACGCGGATGCTGGTTCTAGTGCGCATTGCTTTCTCCCGTCCGCCGTGACTATCGGCCTGTTTCATGTTCCGGCGGATCGGCGCCGCAACCCCGACCTGACACGCGCGCTTGAGCTGCCTGCCGATGGCGGCCCGAAGGATACCCATCCCGCCTTGGCGGCGCTATTATGTCCCTGCGGATTTCAAGAGCCGGGCGCGAAGCCGAGCCCGTTTGGAAGTCAAGCCAGTCCGAACCGCTCGACGGCGCGCATGATGCCGCGCAGTTCGGCGAGGCCCTTGAGCCGGCCGATCAGCGAATAGCCCGGATTAATCCTTGTCTTGCCGATGTCGTCGGCGAGGAGGTGCCCATGGTCCGGCCGCATCGGAATGCGCCAGTCAGCGCGGCCTTCCTTGCGGCGGCGCGCTTCTTCCTGCATCAGCGCGAGGATGACATGCGCCATGTCGGTGCCTCCCTCGAGGTGCTCGGCTTCATAAAAGGAGCCGTCGCCCTCGATGGTGACGTTGCGCAGATGGACGAAATGGATGCGCTCGGCGAACTCCTTGACCATGGCGACAATGTCGTTGTCGGCGCGCGTGCCGTAGGAGCCGGTGCAGAACGTCAACCCGTTGGCCGGGCTGTCGACGGTATCGAGGATGAAGCGCTCATCCTCGGCGGTCGAGACGATGCGCGGGAGGCCGTAGAGCGAGAATGGCGGATCGTCGGGATGGATGCACATGCGCACCCCCTCCTCCTCGGCCACTGGAATGATCTCGCGCAGGAACCAGGCCAGGTTCTCGCGCAATTCCTTCGGTCCGATTGCATCATAGTCAGCCAGGGCCTCGCGAAAGCTGTCGCGGTTATAGGCGCGCTCGGTGGCGGGCAGGCCGGCGATGAGATTGCGCTCGATCCTGTCGATCTTCTCGTCGCCGAGCTCCTTCAGCCGCGCTTCCGCCTCGGCGATGCGGGCAGGCGTGTAGCCGGCCTCGGCATTCCGGCGCTTCAGCACGAACAGATCGTAGGCCGCGAAATCGATCGCATCGAAGCGCAGCGCGTAACCCGTCGTCGGCAGGCGATAGGCCAGATCCGTCCGCGTCCAGTCGACCACCGGCATGAAATTGTAGCAGATCGTCGCGATACCGGCCTTCGCCAGGGCGCGGATCGTGTCCTTGTAGAAACCGACATAGCGGAGCCGCTCCGGCGAACCGATCTTGATCGAGTTGTGGACCGGAATGCTCTCGACCACCGACCAGGTCAGCCCCGCCGCCTCGATGATGCGCTTGCGCTCGAGGATGTTTTCCAGCGGCCAGACACGCCCGTCATAGATGTCGTGCAGGGCCGAGACCACGCCTGTCGCACCCGCCTGCTTGACATGATCGAGTGTTACCGGATCGTCCGGGCCATACCAGCGCCAGCACTGTTCCATTGCCGCTTTCCTCCGCGAGGTGGGCAACTTATTGTTGGACGACAACGAGAGTCAAATAGGCCAGCGACAGGCTGGCTTACGCCTATCTGATGAGCCGCCATCTCGATTTCGCCCTGCGTTTCCTGCCGAAAGAACCCGGCTTCCGAGACGTGACCAAAGGAGTTCAGCAATGAAGGATTTTGACGGCAAGGTCGCGCTGGTGACCGGAACGACCGGGATCGGTCTCGCAACTGCCAGGCGCCTCGCCGCCGGGGGCGCTGCGATCGTCGCCTGCGGCATCGACCGTTCGGCCAATGCCGCGATGCGAGCGGAATTGGAAAGCTCCGGGGCCGGCACGCTGGTCGTGGACACCGACGTCTCCGTGCCGGACCAGGTTCGCGACGCCATCGCCGCCGGCGTCGAGCGTTTCGGCGGCCTCGACGTGATCGTCAATTCGGCGGCGGTCCATCCCTATGGAACCGCGACGACGACCGACTGGGAAACCTGGAACAAGGCGATGACGGTCAATGTCGGCTCGATCTATCTGACCACCCATTTCGGCATTCCGGAAATGATCAAGCGCGGCGGCGGCGCCATCGTCAATGTCGCCTCGGTGCAGGGTTTCGCCTGCCAGCAGAACGTCGCCGCCTATGCCACCACCAAGGGCGCCATCCACACGCTGACGCGTTCGCTGGCGCTCGACTATGCGGCAGCCGGCATCCGGGTCAATTCGGTCAGCCCCGGCTCGATCCGCACGCCGATTCTTGAGAAGGCCGCGCGCGGCGACAACGGCAGCGATGCCGACGTCGAGGAAGCCTACAGGCGCTTCGGCGCGGCCCATCCGCTCGGCCGCATCGGCGAGCCCGAGGAAGTGGCGGAGCTGATCGCCTTTTTGTGCTCTTCCAAGGCCGGCTTTTGCACCGGCGCGGACTACAAGATAGATGGCGGCCTGACCGCCGGCATCGGCGTGAAGTGACCATGAAGATCGATCTTGGCCTTTACCGGGAGTCGCGCCAAAGAGGAGCGTTCCCGGCTCTATGCGCACGTCGCCGATCTAGTCGACGACCTTGCCACGCCGTGGCGCGTCAGCGTTGCTGTTGCTGCACCCGACTGTCGGATCAGGCCACGAGTCGGCGCTGCCGACCGACGCCAACCGCCTTCACCCGCTGGCTCCGGCTGGCGGTGGTCCGTCTGTCAGATGCCTGTGGGTCTCGAAAATGCGTAACTTTTCAGGATATCCTAGCCGCAGCGTCGTGTTGCAGCGGGGGCATCTGAAAGTGGCAATGACCTTGAACCATGAGCCCTTGCGGATGATTGGATGCTCGCATCTTGGACAATCAAATCTGAGATATTCGTGATTTAAGCTCTCTGGGATCGGCAATCAAAACACCCCCGATTGATGCAGATCCCCCATCGCAGGTGATGGTGGGCATCCACGAACTGGCAATGAAGAGACTATGCTCGCCAGCACCCACCAATGGACTTCTCTGGAAGATGTTTCGTGGCCGGGACCTATGAGTTGCCGGGTAGGACGTTGGTCTCACGCAGGGTCCGACTGACGGACAAGCACAGCTGTTCGCGCAACAGCACAGGCTCTCCCTCGTTGCCAAATCGCTTGCCGCACACGTTGCCAGTTTGCGCATTCCTGGGCACCCAGTAGCGGCCCGTCGGCTTCGGTCACGGGCTCTTTGTTACGCCGAATTTTAATCATGGGAAGCATTGCCTCTCCTGATGGTGCAGCACACCGAGCAGTAGAAGAGCTGCCCGACGTCCTTCGTTCAAAGGGCGTAACCATTAGCCAGAGTTGATATAGAGGCCGCCAGCCGACTTTTTTAAAGTCGGTTAGGCCCGGCGGTTCATCCCGATCCACCCCAAAACGGCGGACTGTCGGGCCGCTCTGGTCGGCAGCATCTCAAGAGCGGATATGACGCGGAGTGTTGTCGAACAGCCCACCTTTTGGGCATATCCAGTTTACCGGACCGCGGCCCGGCCTTTGACAGGAATAGAACCAAATGAATTTGACGGTATTTGGGATTGGCTATGTCGGTCTCGTCCAGG